>NZ_CP026363.1:3600000-3797500 GCF_004117055.1 Brevibacillus agri | reverse complement strand
ACCGCAGGGAAGTGCCTTCTTTCGTAGCGGGGAAGCCAGGGGTTTACACGATTTATTATGGAATTGATTACAAGGAAAACGGTCAAAACGTGCGCGTGTATCTTTCCACGAAAATTACGGTAGAGAAACAATAAGCAAACGCCCACTAAGCGGAGTCGGTTCCGGTCGGTGGTTTTTTTACCCCAAACTTCTGCAGCAGGAAGACACGATGTCAAAGACGACCAGGAGCGTGTTTGAGTCGTTTTTGGTTCCACAGTAACATTGGGCAGCGGGCATACGCTCCGTTGAACAGCAGACGGCCTAGGCAGGCGTGAAGTCGAGCGCAAAGTCTGCGTTTCCAGACGACACGATGAAAGGCTTTGTGCGCTGCAAAATTAGCGGTTGTAGACGAACTGCAAGCAGGAAGCCGGGTCTCATCATTTTCACGATTGTACAAGAGAACTGGCGGCATATATGCTGCACGTGTTCGGAAAAATGGAAGGCAATTCGGCCACGATAGTGTATGCGAATCGGTATGTAGAGGCGTGCTTCAAGGAATGGCATAAGTAGGAGAGGTAAAAAGTTTACAGAAGTTGTGAAGCTGTTAGCGACGCCTAAGACCTGGTACCGCTATATTTAGTACGAATTAGACAATGTGTACATATCCCACTGAGAGCACGATGCAGTGCAGCTACTGGCGCCCGCTTTCGTTCCCATGTCAGTTTCTCACGAAGGTTAGAGCGAGAAAGCAGAAGGCGTACGCGCGAGTTCAGGAGGAAAGAACAACAAATGCACGAGGGGTGTTCTCAAGACTTGCCGACTTGCCGTATGATGCCGCATGCCTTTTGCATCTGACCAATTTTCATCTGTTTGACTTCTGCAAAACCGCAACGCACAATCCAGCCTTTTTGCGAAAAACGATCCTGCTTGCGATTAGGCGGCCTTTGCTGCCCGAGATATAGGGGCCTCTTCGCTCTCATTCAATAGCAGAGCGTGCGTAGACAGGAGAGGGGAAGGAAAGCTTCCGTGCATGATACATGAACAGCGCAAAGTACTCTCTTACCACGTCCTCACTTTTATCCGTACGCAGCACGAAGCATGTACGTGTATTACAAGGAGGTGTTTACAGGACGACTTACTCCGCAAATAACTCCCCACCTTTCCTACCTCTACGATCTATTCAGATCTATTCATACCTGCAAAGCAGCTTTTATGTATATAGCCGACCAATCCTATAACACAAACGAGCCAAAAAATTTCAAAAACGCACAGCCTCTCATAGCTATCTTTCCTACACGCTAGGGCAACTCAAACCGATTTTTGCAAGGCGAAGAGACTTTAGGTTGAAAACCCATTAAGAGCTGAACGGCAAAAACGTAGAGACTCGCAAAAATGTAACAAAATAAGAGCCATTTTGTCGACAGAAAATGACTAAAAATGACACACATATAATAAGGAAGCTTTTCGATGGACGAGCATATTCACTACGAGTAGATTCCCCTGAAAATTCACTCGCTATTCTATATAACGTATCACAAGAAAAAAAGATACTCCTCTCTGCAAAAATGATTTCAAGGGCTGCTATTTTTCTCCGTCCTCGGAAAGTGGAGTATCAGTGGCGAGAGGACCGCCGTCAGAAAGAGGACCGTCATTGGCAAGTGCACGAAAGGAAACAGGCTACAGGTCATGCAAGCCGTTCAGGGACATTCCTTCGTGTTATCCGGCCATTGCCCGGCGACCTTTGCTATTTTCACAGAGTAAATAGCCTAGTAGCAAACGCAAGGGCAAGAGGACAAAACGACAAAACGATACAATCCAACCGATGGTGGGAGTCAGAGTCAAATCCAGGTCCTGAAAAGTCCTGAAAGGTGCTGAAACTCGCCTGGAGACGCCTAAGCATGAATAGCTACTTGACGCTACAGCAGTCGTTTTGCACCACACGGTATGCATCAGAGAAGAAGAACGGCAAAAGCACACCCAAAGAACAGAACAGCCAAAACAAAGCCAAGTACAACAGAAACCCCCACAAGCAGAAACCTGGCAAAGCCCTTGCTCAAACCGCAGCCGCTGCCCCCACCCCAGAAAGGAAGACCACGAACATATCGTGGTCAAATAAAGGGATTGTAGTAGTAAAGGCCATGCAGGTAACGCCGCTCTGCTTTTTCTAGCGCAACCGCCTTTTCGCTCTCAAGGGAAGCACGGAGCTTCTCCCAATACTCGGGAGTGGCATCGCTCAAATCGACCTCCAGCTCGTCGCCAACCAGGTTGCGGATTAGCTGCCAATCATCTGGATGCTCATACTGCTTCATGCCGCCGCCAATGAGCCGAATATCGTGCAGAAGCTGTTTGATATTCTCGGGAATCATCGTTTTTCCCCCATGACGAAAAATTTTTTTGAGAAAGTTGGCCTTCCACTACTGGTAATAATTTGTCTTTTTCGCCCTGAAATATGTAAGAAAGCCGAAAAATATGGCGCTGCGGTCTATGCATAATCGTGGCGAATCGAGGAGAGCGGATCCCAAAACTACTGTCCCTATTTTTGGAAAAACAAACAAAATCCGCGTGTTTTCGACAGGAAATAAATGCGGTTCCCAGATAGAATTTGGGCACTCAGATGGAGGAAAACGCTATTGACTTCGAAAAATGGATTGTGTATACTCAAAAACGTGATTCTGCGGCAGGTAACCTGCACAAACGGTCACGGATAACAGGCGGTCGTGGTGGAATTGGCAGACACACCATCTTGAGGGGGTGGCGGGGCGACCCGTGCGAGTTCGAGTCTCGCCGACCGCACCATCGTATCGAACCGGGGACTAAGCTTGGACCTCGTGTTTTCGAAATAAATCAAGCCTTTTCGACAAGGGCTTTTTTTTCTGCTCATGTTCAAGGCTTGTCGAATAGAAAGAGAAAAAGGTGGGAAAGGTGTTAGCAGTGCCTTCTTTTTTCCCACTTTTGGGTCATTGATCTTGAAACGCTTTTGATGTACACTCCCAATTGGGAGAAATACAATAGAGAAATGTTGGAAAAACAACACTACCTGAAGTCAGATCAGACCCAATTTGATTCAGGTCGAGGAGAAGAACCCATGAGTGTAATTAGAGAGATCATTGAGGGATTATTCATCGGATTCACTTCAACGGTAGGTGTGATTAGCACGTACCAAACGCTGGTTTCTTGTGCGGGCCTGTTCCGCAAAAAGGAGCAGGTGACAAGCGAGCCACAAAAAACATTTGCTGTACTGGTTGCGGCGCATAACGAAAGTGCCGTAATCGCTCCACTGATTGAGAACCTGAAAAAGCTGGACTACCCACGCGAAATGTACGACATCTTCGTCATTTGCGACAACTGTACTGACAACACTGCTGAGATCAGTCGGGCACACGGAGCCATCGCGTGCGAGCGTTTTGACACGTCCAAGCGCGGAAAAGGCTACGGGATTGAGTGGATGCTGGAGAACCTCTGGGCAAGGCCAAAGCAGTACGATGCAGTCGTCATGTTTGATGCAGACAACCTGGTTGAAAAGAACTTCCTGAAAGTGATGAACGACCGTCTGGTCAAAGGGGCGCGCGTGATTCAAGGCTATCTGGATTCGAAAAACCCGTTTGACTCCTGGATTACCCTGTCTTATGCTGTGACGTATTGGTTTACAAACCGCATGTGGCAGTTGGCCCGTCACAACCTTGGCCTGCCGAACACGTTAGGCGGTACGGGCTTGTGCATCGAGAGCAATCTGCTCAAGGAGATGGGCTGGGGAGCAACCAGCCTGACGGAAGACCTGGAGTTTGCTACGCGTTGTATTGAGCGCGGCATTTATCCGACCTGGGCCCATGATACGAAAGTATGGGATGAGAAGCCGATTGACTTGAAAGCTTCGATGCGCCAACGCTTGCGCTGGATGCAAGGTCACTACGATGTGGCTGGACGCTACATCGGAAGCGTACTGAAAAACGGCTTGAAGGCAAGAAGGCTGGGCATGCTTGACGCGGCTTTCTACCTGTTCCAGCCGATGTACGTGCTGATGGTGACGATGATGTCCTTGCTGTTTTTGGGCCGATATTTTGACATTGCGGCTCTGACGCCTGCTGCTACCATCCTGCCAACCTGGCTGGTGTACGGATCTACGGCTGTGTTTTATTTATTGCCGATTCTGGCGCTCTACCTCGAGAAAGTGCCACTAAAAGGATATTTGGGACTGCTCTTGTTGCCGTTCTTTTTCCTGACGTGGCTGCCGATCATGTTTTACGCGTTTTTCACCAAGAAAAATCAGGTGTGGAGCCATACGTCCCACACTCGCGCCATTCGTATCGAGGAGATCCAGCAATAGGCACGTGAAGCAAAAGACCACAGGTGCATCTCGCCCTGTGGTTTTTCTGTTAGCGAAAGTGGCGAAAGGAGCCTGTGATCTGGTATAATAACGCGATCACCACACGAAAAGAGAAAGCGTTGCAACTGGGAAAAAGGCACCCTGAGCGTTGGCTGCGCGGACAAAACCGAACCCGCAGCCGGGCCACGAGGAGGAATACGGCGATGAAGCTCGCACCACAACATTGCGATCACGATACTCCCTTGCTGTGGGGAGATAAACGATACCATACATGGAACTACCATTTGCGTTCGACTTTTCACGAAAAAATTTTCAAGGTTCCGCTGGACGGGGGCTTCAGTTGCCCGAACCGGGACGGCAAGGTCGCGACGGGTGGCTGCACGTTTTGCAGTGCGCGCGGCTCCGGCGATTTTGCCGGGGACCGGAGAATGGATCTAAAGCGCCAGTTTCACGATGTGAAAACCCGGATGCATGAAAAGTGGCCCCAGGCCAAATACCTTGGCTTTTTCCAGGCGTACACGAACACGTACGCCCCTGTAGACGAACTGCGCGAGATGTACGAGGTCATTCTCCGGCAGGAAGGAGTTGTCGGCCTCTCGATCGCAACGCGTCCTGACTGCCTCCCGGACGATGTGGTGGAGTATTTGGCGGAGTTGAACGAGCGGACGTATCTGTGGGTGGAGCTGGGCCTGCAAACGATCCACGAGCATACCGCGCAACTGATTAACCGGGCGCACGACTACGCCTGCTATGTCGATGCGGTGGAGAGGCTGCGCAAGCACAACATTCGCGTCTGTACGCACATCATCTACGGGTTGCCGGGAGAATCGCACGAAGAAATGATGCAGACGGCCGATGCGGTCGCCCATCTCGACGTGCAAGGGATCAAAATTCATTTGCTGCACCTGCTGCGCAAGACGCCGATGGTCAAGCAGTACGAAGCGGGCCTGCTGGAATTTCTTTCGCAGGAGGAGTACACCAAGCTCGTCGTCGATACACTTGAAATTTTGCCGCCGGAAATGATCGTCCACCGCATCACAGGCGACGGGCCAAAGGATTTGCTGATCGGTCCGATGTGGAGCCGCAAGAAGTGGGAAGTGCTGAACGGGATCAATGCCGAGCTGAACCGCCGAAACAGTTGGCAAGGGAAGTTTTATGTTCCGCACAGGTAAAAGTTGATTGATAAACAAAAAGGAGCCTCCGAGAAGGCTCCTTTTTTCGTGGCTATTCAACATGGATGATTTTTCTGGCGCGCCCCGGATAGTTGGTAATGATCCCGTCCACGCCGATATCGACGGCCCGCTGGATTTGCCGACTGCTGTTTACCGTCCAGCCGTAGACGGTCAACTGGCGCTGTTTGGCCTGTTGAACCAGTTCGCGTGTGAGCTGGTCGTACGGGACGTGCAACTGCTCGCAACGATACTGGCTTGCGACTGCCCACGGTTTTGCGAGCGGGCCGACGTATAAAAGGCCGGTCGTTTGCGCAGGATCCAGTTCTTTGATGCGCAACAAACTGTCGAAGTTGAACGTGGAAATGATCGTTCGCTCCGTGAGCTGATAGCGCTGGATCAGCTCAATGACTTTTTCTTCAAGGTGGGGCTGGTTTTGAAAAAAATTTTTCAATTCGATAATAAAGCGTAACGATGTATCGGAAAAGGCTTGAAATACCTCGCGCAAAACGGGAATCCGGGCTTTTGGATAACGCGTGGAGCAAGTTTTGTCTGCGCGAAGCTGGCGCAGCTCCCGCATCGTATAGCCGCGCACAGGACCGGAGCCGTTTGTCGTCCGTTCCAGTCGGTGATCGTGAATGACGGCCAGCTTGTTGTCGCGGCTTAGCTGGACGTCCAACTCAATCCCGTCCGCCCGCTTGCGGACAGCAGCGTGAAAGGCTTCCATCGTGTTTTCCGGATACAGGCCGGAAGCGCCGCGATGCGCGAACACAAGTGTGGACACGTGGGCTTCCTCCCTTCTCAGACGTGTCATGCATATTACATGCATATGTAAGTGGCCCCTCGATACTACCTATCCTGAGGGGCACAAAAGAGATTCTATGAGATTGAGACGAGAACGATGACGAGGAGAACGAACAGGACCAAAACAAGGGCGAAATCGTTGTTTCTGCTGCAGCTCATTAATACCCCCTCCTTCCCAGATGGAGCAACTCCCTTCATCTTATGAACCAATAGGGAAAATGGCGCTCGTCGAATGCCCAACCTGCCCGCATTTGTGCCTGGCTGCCCACTTTTTATACAGATTGGCAGATGACGGAGAAGCTCCATTTGCTACAATGAAAGCACAAGGAAACAAAGGGGAGGGGTAGTTTCATGACACAGACACAGATTGAGGAAATGCTCGCTGCGGGCGATTTGGTGGACGATCGGCAAAACCGCAGGGTCAAGCTGCATCTGTACGACCGGGCGCGGCTGAAGGAATACGACCAGATGCTGCGGCAGGTGGCCGAGAAGTCGAATGCCACCAAGCTGATCGTCTACGGGAAAAAGCGGGACGTAGCGGAGTGGCTCGCGCTTGGCTATCGGCAGGAAGGGGTCATTGACGGATTTTTTCGCGGAGAAAATGCCTACATGCTCACGGCGTATGTGACAGAGGAACGGGCGACGTCGACAGCGCCTGAGCTGGCGGAGGAAATTTTGGCGCTGAGTCTGGCAAAGGCGGGAGCGGGGGAAGAAAAGCCGCTGCCGGAAGGGTACAGCATGCGTCCGGCAACAGAGGCAGATGCAGAGGAGCTGGCACGCCTGTACGGCCTTGTGTTCGCGACGTATCCTACCCCCATGGATGATCCGCATTACGTGCGCAAGACGATGCAGGAGGGGACGGTGTACTTCGTCGTCGAGCATGCCGGGAAGATCGCCTGCGCAGCGTCTGCCGAAGTGTCGGAGCGGATGGGCTCGGCGGAGATGACCGACTGTGCCACCCACCCCGATCACGCCGGAAAAGGCCTCCTCCAGCCGCTGTTTTGCGCTCTGGAAAAAAAGATGGAGGAGGCAGGGATTTACTATCTCTATACCTTGACCCGGGCGCAATCGGCCGGGATGAACGTGACAGCAGCCAAGATGGGCTATGAATACCGCGGTCGGCTCATCAACAACTGCACGATTTTTTCCGGATTCGAAGATATGAACATCTGGGTGAAGCCGCTGCGGCAAACCAGGGACGAATAAGGCTACTCGCGGGAAGGAAACAGTTGCTGCTGCAGGCGGCGGGCCATGAGCGCCAGTTGAAGCTGCCAGCGCTGATGGGCATCCTCCAGGCGGTAGCCTGTTTTTTCCTCGATCTGGGTCAGGCGGTATTTCAAGGTGTGGCGGTGAATATATAACGCTTGGGAGGCTTGCAGGCCGTTCCCGTTTTGCGCGAGGTACACCTCCAGCGTCTCCAGAAGCTGCTGGTTGTATTTGCTGTCGTAGCGAATCAACGGCTCCAGGATCGGCTTCCACAAGCCGAGCATGCTCTGCTCGTCGCGGTGGTAAGGAAACAGGAACTGGTAGCCTTGCATGTCCCGGTAGCGCAGCATTTGCGGGGCGCGAGCGAGCAAGGGATAGGCTTGCAGCGCGAACATGGCTTCCTCGGACGCGCCAGAAACATCTGTCAACTGATCGCGCGGATTGCTGATGGCGACCTGCAAGGGAGTGGAGGAATGCAGCCCCTCCCAGCGGGCTGTGAACTGCTCCAAGAGCTGCAGGCTCGTCCGGTCATCGGGCAGCACGAACAGCAGGCAATGAGGCCGTTCTCGCAGCAAATACGAGCGCTGGTGGCGGTCGCAAAGCCTGCGCATCAGCGTGATGGCGCTTTGGTGCAGCTCCCCGAGCCTGTCCGGTTCGGCAGTGTCCACCTTGACGGCCACGACGAGATGCTTGCCCGACAACGGGTATCCGAGCATGCGACAGCGGCTTTCCAGCTCTTGCGGACTCATCGGCTTTCCGTTTAAAAGCTCCTCGACGAAGTCGCCTTTCAGCCGCCATTCTGTCGCAGAAACGGCGCGTTCTTTTACATATTCGAGCGCACACAAGGTAGCTGCGTGCTGGAGCGCCACATCGTCCAGCTCCTTCCACGCTTCCCGCGGCTTGGCCAGGCTGAGCGTGCCGAAATGCTCGCGACTGGCGCGGATGGGTACCGTATGCACGTGCTCTCTCGCTTCGTCATCGGTCGGCGCTGTCGGGCAGCCGTGCTGGGTCACTTCAAAGCCGAGCGCATCCAAAAGCGTCACGCCGCCGCCCGTCAGCTCTGCCAACTCGGCGGCGATGGCAGGCAGACCGCCTTTGGACAGGGCTGCGTCGATCATCCGGTTGTGGATCGCCTGCGAATAGGCGAGCGTCTCGAACTGCCGGTTGACGATCGGCTGCAAAATGGCTCTGGTAATCGTCGAGAAGTTGATTTCGGTCGGAATTTCGATGAGCGGGAGCTGGTGGCGATCAGCCAGCTCAAGAAAGCTTTCGGGAATTTCCCGCAAGTAAAATCCGGTATGGATGGCGACTCCGCTCAGCTTTTGTCTCGCCAACGTCGGAATGAACGAGCTTTGCCGCTCCATATTTTCAGCGAGGCCGAATCCGGTCGTAATCAAAAACTCGCCTTCCTGCAGCCGACTGGCGTCTTCGAGCACCTCGACAATCGTCACCCAGCGAATCGGATTGTCCAGTCCGCCCGCTCCGGCGATCAACCGCGTCTGCACCATGTCAGGCAGTTGCAGAGCCTCTCTGATCGTAATCGTCACGAGGCACACCTCCGTGTTGCAAAGTTCTTTATACAAAATGTACAAAAGATTTTGTCTCTTCGCCATATTTTTTTGCCAGCGCGTCGGATGGATGAACCGCACAGGTCAGCTAGGATAGAGGGAGAGAATAAGCGAGGTGGCGACGATCATGAGCAGAAGCTATGTAATCAAACCGGAGTTGGGCAAGACGTATCCGTTCATTTCTCATGGCAAAGGCATTTATTTATACGATAAAGACGGCAAGCGCTATATCGACGGCTGCAGCGGGGCTGTGACCGCGAGCATCGGCCACGGGGTGGAAGAAGTCGCCGAAGCGATGTACCAGCAGGCCAAAGAAGTATCGTTTGCGTACCGCTCGCACTTCAGCAGCGACGCTGTGGAGGAGCTGGGGGCGAAGCTGGCCGAGTGGGCGCCAGGTTCGTTGAACTGGACGTTTTTTGTGAGCAGCGGCTCCGAAGCGACGGAGACAGCGCAAAAAATCGCGATCCAATACTGGCAGGAAAAAGGCAGGCCGACGAAAAACAGAATCATCTCCCGCTGGATGAGCTACCACGGCATCACCATGGGGGCGCTCTCCATGTCGGGGCACGTGCTGCGCCGGAAGCGCTTCGTTCCGCTTTTGGAGGACTATCCGACGATTACCGGGCCGTATCCGTACCGCAGACCAGCAGGCATGTCGCTGGAAGCGTACGCCCTGGAATGCGCGAATGAGCTGGAGCGGGCCATTCTGCGCGTCGGAGCCGAGCAGGTGGCGGCCTTTATCGCGGAGCCGGTTATCGGGGCTTCCGGTGGCGCGGTCGTCCCGCCAGACGGCTACTTCCAGCGGATTCGCGAAATTTGCGACAAGTACGAAGTGCTGTTCATCGCCGACGAAGTGATGACAGGGGTAGGGCGCACCGGAAAAGCGTTCGGGGTCGATCACTGGGGTGTCGTGCCTGACCTGATGACGCTTGGCAAAGGGATGAGCGCCGGCTATACGCCGATGGCTGCCACGATGGTGACGGATGAAATTATCGAGACGATCACCCAGGGAAGCGGGCTGATTATGGCGGGACACACATACAGCGCCAACCCGCAGTCTGCTGCCGTCTCGCTCGCGGTTTTGAAGTACGTCGAGAAGCACGGCCTGATCGAGAAAGCGGCCGAGCAAGGCGCTTACTTGCTGTCTCGCCTGCAAGAGCTGGCAGATGAATTGCCGCTGATTGGCGAGGCGCGCGGTTTGGGCATGCTCTGCGGTCTGGAATTTGTCAAAAACAAAGAAACGAAAGAGCCGTTCGCCTTGTCAGAAGGAGTGGCGTCCAAGGTCATCGCGAAGGCATTCGAAAAAGGTCTGCTCATCTATCCCGCCATGGGGGGAATCGAAGGCGTGGCAGGAGACTCGATCATCGTTTCCCCGCCGCTGACGATTACAAAAGAGCAGATTGATGAACTGATCGCCCTCTTGAAAGATGCGATTGTCAGCGTCCAGCAGGAGCTAAAAGACAAGGCGCTGATTGGCTAGAGGGGGGAGACTGAAATGACAAACCGTTTTGATAAAGTGGTGACCGTACAGGAGGCGTTGTCCCATTTTCGCGATGGGATGACGCTGCTCGCGGGCGGCTTTGGCGGGGTAGGCAATCCGCCGACACTGATCCAGGGCATTTTGGATCTGGGTGTGCGCGACTTGACGCTGATTAGCAACGACACGGCGTTTCCGCACATCGGAATCGGCAAGCTGGTGACAGAACGACGCGTGAAAAAAGTGATTGCCTCTCACATCGGCTCCAACCCGAACGCAGGGGCGCAAATGACGGCAGGCGAGCTTGAGGTCGAGTTTTGCCCGCAGGGGATTCTCGCCGAGCGTGTACGGGCGGGCGGCGTCGGTCTGGGCGGGATTCTCTCCGACGTCGGCATTGGCACGATCGCGGAAAAAGGCAAGCAAAAAGTCGTGCTGGACGGAAAAGAGTACCTGCTGGAGACGCCGCTGACGGCGGAAGTGGCGATCGTCCATGCGAAAAAAGCGGACCGCTTCGGCAACCTGGTGTACGATACGAGCGCGCGCAACTTTAATCCGCTCGTGGCGATGGCGGGCGATATTACGATCGTGGAAGCGGACGAGATTGTCGAGGTAGGCGAGCTGGACCCGGAAGAAATCGTCACGCCTGGCGTCTTCGTCAACTACATCGTGCAAAGTGAAGGGGTGAACTGGCAATGGGCGTGGGAGAAGTAAAAGAGACCGAGAGCTACCGCGAGCGAATCGCGCGCAGGGCGGCGATGGAAGTCGAGGACGGCATGATTATCAATTTGGGGATCGGCATTCCTACGCTGGTGGCCGATTTTATCCCTGCTAACAAACGCGTCATGTTTCACGCGGAAAACGGCATATTGGGTACCGGACCGAGCCCGGCCAAAGGAGAGGAAAACGCCATGCTGTGCAATGCGGGCGGTTTTCCGGTCACGCTTGCGGCGGGGGCGTCTTTTTTTGACAGTGCCACGGCCTTTGCGATCATTCGCCGCGGCTTGCTGGACATGACGATCCTCGGCGTCCTCGAAGTGAGCCAAAACGGGGATATCGCCAACTGGATCGTGCCAGGCAAACGCGTGCCGGGTATGGGCGGAGCGATGGAGCTGGCGCAAAAAGCGAAAAAGGTCATGGTCGTAACCACGCACCTCGACAAAAACGGCCGCTCCAAAATCGTGCGCGAATGCTCGCTTCCGCTGACAGCGAGCAAGGCGGCAGACTGGATCATTACCGATATGGCCGTGATGGAAGTGAAGCCGGACGGCCTGTATTTGCGCGAGGTCATGTATCCGTACAGCGTGGCCGATGTGATCGGAGCCACCGAAGCTGAACTGAAGGTAGAGGGAGAAGTGGGCGTATTCCGCTAGGCAAAGACGATTCCAAAAGAACGGGGGAAGAACATGGCGAACTGGCAAGCGCTGATACGAGAGCAGTTGGAAAAAGATCGGGAGGCTTCCGTCAAGCTGCTGCAGGAATGGGTGCAAAGCCCGAGTGTGCAAGGAGCGGAGGAGTCCATTCAAAAAAGCATCGCCGAGCTGTTGGCGAAAATGGGTCTGGACGTCGATTTGTGGGTCATGGCGGGGGAGGAGCTTGTTTCGCATCCGTACTTCGTGTCGCCGCGCCAAACGTTTGAAGGCAGTCCGAACGTCGTCGGGGTCTGGAAGGGCGCAGGCGATGGCCGCTCGCTCATTTTGAACGGGCACGTCGATGTCGTTCCCGCTGGCGATTACGCGCAGTGGAGCGACGATCCGTTCAGCGGAAAAGTAGCGGATGGCAAGCTGTACGGCCGCGGCGCGACAGACATGAAGGGCGGCAACCTGTCCTCGCTGCTCGCGATCTCTGTCTTGCAAAAGCTGGGCGTGCGGCTGAAGGGGGACGTCATCTACCAAAGCGTCGTGGAGGAAGAGAGCGGGGGAGCAGGAACGCTCGCTACGATTCTGCGCGGCTACAAGGCAGATGCCGCGCTCATCCCTGAGCCGACCAACATGAAAATTTTCCCGAAACAGCAAGGCTCGATGTGGTTCCGACTGACCGTCAAGGGGCGTTCTGCTCACGGCGGCACCCGCTACGAAGGGGTGAGCGCCATCGAGAAGAGCATGCTGGTCGTGCAAGCGATTGGCCGCCTGGAAAAAGAGCGCAACGATCGCCTGGACGATCCGCTGTACGCCAAGCTGCCGATCCCGATTCCGATCAATATCGGGGTGATCGAAGGCGGAAAATGGCCGTCGTCCGTCGCCGATCTCGTCAAGCTGGAAGGCAGGATGGGAGTAGCGCCTGGCGAGCAGATGGACGATGCCAAGGCGGAGATGGAGACGGCTTTGCAGCGTCTGGCCGAGGTCGATCCGTGGTTTGCCGAGCAGCCAGTCGAGCTGGAGTGGTACGGCGCGCGCTGGGTGCCGGGAGATGTCGCGCAAGATCATCCGCTCATGGAGATTTTGCAGGACAAGTTCGCGGCAGTGACTGGCGAGCGCGCGATCGTGGAAGCTTCGCCATGGGGAACAGACGGAGGCTTGCTGACGGCGCTGGCCGACACGCCTGCGATCGTCGTGGGGCCGGGCGTCACACAGGTCGCGCACTACCGGGACGAGTACATCGTGCTGGATGACGTGTTCCGCTGCGCGGAGATTTTTGCGCTGACCATGCTGGACTGGTGCGGCGTTGCAGAAGGGCCAGCGAAGTAGGAGAGCGGGTAGCGGGCAGCTTTCGGCTTAGGGTTCGATTTTTTATGCGAAAAATGAAAAAGTTTCGCCTCCACGCAAGGAAGCGCGATCTGCTCTGGAGAATGATTGGAGGATGAGATGCGATAGTCCAATCGTTGAAGGACGGAGGAGATGGCGATGAAAAGAGCGTGTTATATCGGGGGAAAATGGGTGCCGATGGCAGAACATGCTCCGTTGTATTCACCTTGTACGGGCCAGGCAATTGCCCATGTTCCCCAGGCCGACGCGCAGGCAGTAGAACGGGCGATCGCGGCAGCCGAGGAAGCGACGACGGTGATGCGGCGGATGCCTGCTTACCAGCGGGCGGCTATCCTGGAAAAAATCGCGCTCCTTTTGGACGAACGGATGGAGGAGGCGGCCCGGATCGTCGCGCTTGAGGCCGGAAAACCGATCAGGACGGCGCGGGGGGAAGTGATCCGCACCGTGCAAACGTATCGGTTTGCAGCGGGAGAAGCCAAACGGCTGCACGGAGAAACGATCCCGCTCGACGCCGCAATCGGCGGAGAAGGTCGCCTGGCGTACACGGTCCGCGAGCCTTTGGGCGTCGTCGGGGCGATTACGCCGTTCCCGTTTCCGCTCAATCTGGTTGCGCACAAGGTCGGACCTGCGCTCGCTGCGGGCAATGCCGTGGTGCTGAAGCCCGCTTCGCAGACGCCGCTCAGTGCGCTTTTGCTCGCCGAACTGGCCGAGCAGGCGGGACTCCCGCCAGGGGCGTTGAACGTCGTCACAGGCAGCGCAGCCGTCGTGGGCGAAAAGCTGGTGACAGACCCAAGAGTTCGCGCCTTGAGCTTTACGGGAAGCCCGGCGGTCGGGATCGACATTCGCAACCGCGCTGGCCTGAAAAAAGTGATTTTGGAGCTGGGGGCCAACTCTGCGGTCATCGTCGATTCCGACGCGCAACTGGACGAGGTGGTGCCGCGCTGCCTGTTTGGCGCATTTGCTTATTCCGGCCAAGTCTGCACGTCCGTCCAGCGCATTTACGTCGCAGAGGGCCTGTACGACGAGTTTGTCAGCCGCTTTGTGGCGCAGACGAAGGCGCTCTGCGGCGGCGACTCGCTCGATGAGCACGCTGACTTTTCCGCAATGATTCACCCGCGGCAGACCGAGCGTGTGCTGGAGTGGATTGGCGAGGCGCTGCAACAGGGAGCACGGCTTGCCTGTGGCGGCGAAGTGGTGGAGCGGATGCTGTTGCCGACCGTTTTGACCCATGTGCCGCATACGGCCAAAATCTGTTGCGAGGAAGTGCTTGGGCCTGTCGTGCTCATCAACCCGGTAGCGTCCCTGCAAGAAGCGATCCGCCTGGTCAATGACTCGCGCTACGGTCTGCAGGCAGGCGTGTACACGAACAACCTGAGGGCTGCGCTGGAAGCGGCAGATGAGCTGCGGGTTGGAGGCGTCATCATCAACGACATTCCCACCTTCCGGGCCGATCATATGCCGTATGGAGGCGTCAAGGAAAGCGGCTTGGGAAGAGAAGGCGTCAAATACGCCACAGACGAGCTGAGCGAGCTGAAGCTCGTGGTGGTCAAGCGCTGAGACAGCCAGCGGCAGTCGGTCTGGAGGCGCTTGCAAGCGCGCTTGGCGCTATGCTATAGTTAAATCAGTCAGCAACGCGGAGGGATACCGAAGTGGTCATAACGGGGCGGTCTTGAAAACCGTTAGAGTGCAAGCTCACGCGGGTTCGAATCCTGCTCCCTCCGCCATCTTTTTTGCAAGCAGCCGATATAGGATGTACAGGACGAAGCGATCTCTTTTTTGCAGAAGAGGTCTTTTTCTTTTACAGCAGGAAAAGGTCAAGCTGCGGGTTTGGCAGCAACGAGACGGTCGCTGGGCAGGACAGCCGTTTTTTTCCTGAAAATCCAGAAGAACCAATATCGAAGCTTGGCGCGATATGATATATGCTGTACACAAGGACTCGATTGTTTCTTGGGGCCTGCGGCAGCTTCAATAATGCAGAGGGGGCTTCCGCTTTTTTTAGGATAAAATATCAGAAAATAAACATTATATAGAAGATTAAGATATAATAAAAGGGAAACGAGGATGAGGGAGGTATCACGATGATCGAAGCCCAACGAGCCAGAAGAAATACGCTTGGTGACATCCTGCGAAGAAGCCGAATGCGTTACCCGGACAAGATTGCCTTGCAGTTTGAGGAGGAAGTTCTTACATACAGCGAGCTGGATCAGCTTGTCAATCAGGCGGCGCACACCTTCCTCGCCAACGGTTTGCAAAAAGGCGAGAGAGTGGCGGTGCTGTCCCGAAACTCCATGGATTTTGTCATTCTCAACTTCGCGCTGGCCAAAGCGGGACTGATTATGGTGCCAATCAACTTCATGCTGAATACGAGCGATGTGGCGTTTATTTTGGGGCACGCGGAGGTGAGCGCCTGCTTTGTGGCACCGGAGTTTCTCGCCGTGGCGCAAGAGGCGATTGGACAGGCCGATCTTTCGCCCAAGCTGCTGTCGCTTGTCTCCAGACCCGCGAAGCCGGAAGGGGAGTGGGTGCCGTTTCGCACGTTGATTCAGGACGCGAGCACGGACGAGCCGGAGCAGGAGCTTTCCGACGACGATGTCGCCCACATTTTGTACACGAGCGGTACGGAGTCGCGGCCAAAAGGGGTCATGCTGACGCACGGCAGCATTTTGTCCGAGTACGTGAGCACGATTATTGATGGGAACATGTCCCACGACGACGTGGCGATCCACGCGCTCCCGTTGTTCCACAGCGCACAGTTGCATTGTTTTCTCGGTCCCTATATTTATCTCGGGGGCACGGGCATCATTTTGGAGCAGGCGACGCCTGGCCTGATGCTGGAGATGGTCGAGACGCATAAGGCGACACAGCTTTTTTGCCCGCCAACAGTTTGGATTGCCTTGCTGCGCTCTCCCGATTTTGCCTCCCGCAACCTGTCCTCGCTGCAAAAGTGCTACTACGGAGCGGCGATCATGCCGGTGGAGGTGCTGAAGGAGCTGGGGACACGCTTGCCGAACGCACAGTTCTACAACTTTTACGGGCAGACAGAGGTAGCGCCGCTGGCGACGGTTTTGTCGCCGAAGGACCAGATTCGCAAAGCAGGCTCGGCAGGCAAGCCCGCGCTGAACGTGGAGACGAAGATTGTGGATGATGAAGGTGTCGAGGTGCCAAGAGGCTGCATTGGCGAGATCGTGCATCGGACCAGCCATGCCATGATCGGCTATTTCCGCGACGAGGAAAAGACGCGGGCTGCCTTCCAGGGAGGCTGGTTCCATAGCGGTGACCTGGGGATTATGGATGAGGAAGGGTATATTACGGTCGTCGATCGGAAAAAGGACATGATTAAATCGGGTGGCGAGAACGTAGCGAGCAGGGAAGTGGAGGAGCTGATTTATCAGCATCCGAAAGTGTCCGAGGTGGCGGTGATCGGCGTTCCGCACCCGTACTGGATCGAGGCGGTGACAGCGGTCGTTGTGCCGAAGGCTGGCGAGACATTGACGTCAGAGGAGTTGCTCGCGTTTTGCAAGGAGCGTCTTGCCTCGTTCAAGGCACCGAAGTACGTCTTCATCACCGACACGCTGCCGCGCAACCCTAGCGGGAAAATATTGAAGCGCGAACTGCGTCTGCGGTACGATACGCTTCCGACTTCGTAGTTGCCTGTTTGCAGACGGGCAGGGTGATGGTGATAAATGAAAGTCCGGTTTGACTGTGGCAAGTGGGTAGAGGGATAGTGGCAGACTGACAGACTAACTGCGATAACAGAAAACCCGCCCGATGGCCGGAAGCGTCCGGTTTGTCGAGCGGGTTTTTCCGTGTTCTATTTCACATTGGAGACAGTCGGCCGGTCAGGGCTGATGACTTCGAAGCGGTAGCCTTTTGACTTTAAAAAGGTGATGACTTCCGGAAGTGCTTGCGCTGTTGGCGTTTTGGTGCTTGCGTCGTGCATGAGTACGACAATCTCTTTTTGCGATTTTACTTGCTGCTTGATATTGGCGAGCGCCTGTTGGGCTGTGTATTGATTGCTGCGGGCGTCGCCGTTGGTGACATTCCAGTCGATGAAGATGTAGCCTTTTTTGTTCGCTTCGGCTTTGATGGCACTCATGACTGTTTTTTGCTTGTTGTACCGTTTCGGGTCCTGGTATTTGAGGCTGACCGTGTTGGTGCTGCCGCCCGGGTAGCGGAACAAAACAGGCTTGGTGCCGATCGCTTTTTCTATGAGCTGATTGCCTTTCTCCAGGTCGGCGAAAAAGGCTTCGGTGCTTTTGTAAACGACTTGGTAATCGTGCGAGTACGTATGCCCGCCGATGGCATGGCCTTCCGCGACCGCCCGCTTCAAAATCGCTTCGTTGCCAGGGACGTGTCTGCCTACGATGAAGAAAGTAGCTTTCACCTGGTATTTTTTCAGTGTATCGAGTACGTGCGGCGTCACAGGCGACGGGCCGTCGTCAAACGTCAAATACGCGATTTTTTCCCCTGGCTTCGGCGCTGGTGCAACGGGCGGCTTGGGAGCCGGAGCGGTCGCGCCAGGCGGCTGGGCAGTTCCCGGTTTCGGAGCCGGAGCCGTCGTGCCGGGCGGTTGAGCAGTTCCAGGCTTCGGACTGGGAGCCGTCGTACCCGGAGGCTGAGCAGTTCCAGGTTTCGGAGCCGGAGTAATCGTGCCAGGCGGTTGAGAAGTCCCAGGCTGCGGAGCCGGAGCCATTGTACCGGGCGGCTGAGCCGTTCCAGGCTGCGGAGATGGGGCCGTTGTACCGGGCGGCTGAGCCATTCCAGGCTGCGGAACCGGAGCCGTCGTGCCGGGCGGCTGAACCGTCCCAGGCTCAGGAGCCGGAGCGGTTGTACCAGGCGGCAGTGTTGCCCCAGGCTGGCTGTGGATCGCCTCAGTCGGAATGAACGGGGCATCGCCATAGATTAAAAAGCTTTTACGCAGCTCCGTAAATTTGCCCAAGGCTTCTGCATAAGAGTCAACGATTTCTTGCGGGCTTTTGCCTTGCGCAAGCAGTGGGCCGATCTTGCTTGTGCCCATCACATGCTCGAACAGCGTCTTTTCCTTGTCAGTGCCAAGCGGTACGGGAAACGGCTGGAGCTGTCGCGCATAGGCAAGGGCGTACATCCCGGTTTTCACAGGATTGAAGCTGCGCGGATCGTAAATGTGCAGCCGGACGCCGCCCGCTTTCTCCTTTTTCTCCGGGAGAAAAATCACGCCAGGCAACAGGCTGCCGTTCATGAGATCGGCGTATTTCACGGAATCGATGCCTTCTGCGCCAACCCAAGTAAAATGGTCTGCCTGGGTAACAGGGGTGCCTTCGCCGAGTCCTGTCGCCATGTAACCGTAGACAGAAGCGAGGTCAGGCAAATGCGGGGAGCCCGGAACCCAGCTCAGCCCGGTCTCCTGATAGAGCATGGTGCGGGTGTAGCCTTGCATCGGGACGACGTACAGATCCGCGCCAATGGAACGGTTGAAAAACAAGGCAATCTCGCCGATGGTCATTCCGTGGGCCAAAGGCAGCTCGTCGACGCCGATAAAGGACTCATACGGCTTTTCCAACACGGGTCCTTCCACGATGGTGCCGCCGAGCGGGTTGGGCCGGTCGAGCACGATGACTTGCTTTCCCTGCTCCTTTGCCGCCGTCATGGCGTATTTCAGCGTCGATATGTAGGTGTACGTCCGGGAGCCAATGTCTTGCAGATCGACGAGAAGGGTGTCAAAATGCTCCAGCATTTCCGCTGTCGGCTGGCGGGTCGAGCCGTACAAGCCGTAGACCGGAATGCCGTAAACCGGATGGAGGAAGATCTCCGGCTGGTTCCCCACCTGTGCCTTGCCATCCAAACCGTACTCGGGAGCGAACAAAGCTGTGAGGGTAACGGAGCGGTCACGACGCAAAAGGTCGATGGTGCTCATTCCCTGGCTGTTGACGCCGGTTTGGTTCGTAATCAGCCCGACTTTTTTTCCTTCGATCAAATAATGGAATCGGTCGAACAGTACATCGCTTCCCAATTGAACGGCAGCGGTGTTGGCGGAGCTGCCTCCGGGGGGAATCATGGTCAAGATCAGTGCCAGGATAAGAAAAGGAATAAACTTTTTCATCATCATTGCCTCTTTCGAAGAAAAATACAGTCGTTTCTTGTTCATTGTAACGGTTTTTGTCAGGAGTATGGTTGTATTTTTGTAACAATTTGAAATTAGGTCTAAAGATAGAGGAATATCGTATTTATTGACGATTTCCAGTTGGTTTCTGCTTGTCCAATCGGGTTACTTCCTTCTACAATGACAGTACGATCTTGGTAGGCTATTTGCAGGAATGGCTTGAAACCGCTCCAAGCCTATAGTAGATTAAGAATCGTGTGAATCTTATTGGAAACGGAGTGGACATTTTGCTGAAAAAACTCGCATCATTCGTGCTGGCAATTGCCCTGGTGCCTATGGCAACATTTTCTGCCGCGGCAGCTCCTGCCCCTGCGCAGACTGCCGTCAAGGTGGAGTACAATAAAAAAGCGATTGTATTCCCCGATCAAAAGCCTTTGATCCGCGACAGCCGGACACTGGTACCGATTCGTCCCATCGCGGAAACGTTGGGCTTTAAAGTCGACTGGAACGAGAAAACGAGAACCGTAACGATCGACAAAGGCAACGACAACATCCGCCTGGTCGTCACGCAAAAAATTGCCAAGAAAAATGGACAAACCATCAATCTGGACGTGCCTGCGCAAATCGTCAACCAGCGCACCGTCGTGCCTGTGCGCTTTATTGCCGAGGCACTGAGCTACAAGGTTGATTGGGACCCGGCTACGCAAACGGTTTTGATTGCGGATCAGGCTGTTGCCAATCCAAATGGGACAGAAGAAAAGCCGCAGGAACAAACAAAGCCGACGGAAGAGGGCAAAAAGCAGGATACGGTGAGTCTGATCGACAAGGAGAGCGTCGTAGGCCAATTTTTTACTTTCTCGCCAATGGGGATATACAAAGTAGCAGGTAAGGTAGACCCTAAAGCAACGGTTATCGTCGATTTGGAAGGAACTTCCTATTCTGTTGATGTGAAATCAGACGGAACATTTGAGTTTTATCAAACTACACACGATGGCATTCGCAATTTCACCGTGAAGGCAGAATTGGACGGTAAACAGGATACGTTTGAAGGCGAATTGCAAAGTGCAAACTAAGCCAGCCACTTCCTGAGTAAGAACACCTCCCGCGCACAAACTATGCGCAAGGAGGTGTTTTTTGTTGAAGCGAATTGGTTTTGGCCTATACGCGTCCATTCTGCTTGCCGGTCTGTTGACGGGCTGCTCGCCAAACAAAGAACAAGGCACCGAAGATCGCAACGGAAACCAGGCCAAATTCGAAGCGTACGGCATCAACTATCGCAATGACAAGGTCGGGATGGACAAAGGACCCGCAGCGATGATTAGCCAAAAAATGGTTCATAACCGCGAGCCGCACCTCGTCGCCTATCTGGAGCGGCATGCGGAGAAGGTGCCGGGCGTAGTCGATATCAAGGTGCTCGCGTACAAGGACAATCTGCTGGTCGGTGTTTTGCCAGTGGATACGCCCAAGCCGGATGAAGTCAATCCGCGGCCGTCGATCCCCTATACACCGGGAAAAATTATCCGCAACGACAACGGGCATACAGATGCGCTGCAAAAGCGCGTGGTAGACCGAATGCGCAGCAGGCTGCAGACGGAGTCGCGCTTCAATCTGATGTACGTGTCCACCAACAGGGCGATTTACGATCGCATATCCGATTTGCACCAGCGCATCCTTCGCGGCGAGGAAGTCAGCAACGAGGAGTTCCAGGTGCTGCTCAATGACATCGGCTATACGGTCAAAGGGTACAATCTCGTCGATTGACAAAAGACCACCTGGATGCCCGGGTGGGCTTTTTGTCGAGCGGGGCTTGCGGCAGGAGTTTTGCAAGAAATGGGGAAATAGTCTGGAAGAGTAGGTGAACGGCAAGGAGTGCAACCGATGAGTCAATTCCAGGTACCCATTTCCAAAATAACTCTTCCTTCGCAAAAGCCGTATGTGCTGAGGCGTCCTGCGCTGGCGCGGAAACTGCGGCTTCTCGCGCATGCACAGCTCTGTCTCATCCACGCGGGGGCGGGTTACGGCAAAACGACATCGTTTGCGACGTTTTTGCACGATGAAGCGCGCCGTGCCTCTTGGTATTTCATCACGGAGGAAGACGCGGCGGTCGCTGATTTTTTCTGGTGTCTCACGGAGAGTGTCCGCCGGGTCGTACCTGACTTCGGACAGACGCTGCGGGAGCTGCTGCAGCGGCAAGCGCAGCACAGTGCCTCATCTGAGCAAGAACGGGAACAGGCGACAGACGGCGAGCGGCTCGCGGACTTGTTTGCCCAGGAGTGCGCGCAGCTTCCGGACGATTTCGTGATCGTCCTCGACAACTACCACCGGATTGCCAGCGGCAGTGCAGCCGACAGCTTCGTTTCCCAACTGGTTGAGCTGTTGCCGCATAAAGTCAAACTGGCGATCTTGACCCGCGTTCGTCCTAACTGGACACAACTGGAGCTGCTCACGGCGCGCGGCGAATGCCTGGAGCTTGCGACAGACGACCTGGCGTTTACGCTGGAAGAGAGCGAAGCTTTTTACTCGGATCAGTACGATATCGCCCTGACAGACGACGAGTGGAAGCAAGTAGACGAGGTCACGCGTGGCTGGGTGATCGCACTGCGCTCGATCGGTGAAAAAATTGCGAGGGGGTTCAAGCTGGCTGACAGCCTGCACGAGCTGTCCCGGCTGCTGCATGTACTGGAAGCGGACGTGTGGATGGGGCTTGACGGGAACATGCAGCAGTTTTTGATGGAGGCCGCGGCACTGGAGGCGTTTACCCGCGAAGACTGTCTGCAAGTACTGGGCGCAGGGGCAGAGGAAAAACTGCAGGAGGCGAGACGCAGCAACCTGTTTTTGCATGTAGATGAACGGGGCATGTACTTTTTCCATCCGCTGTTTCAGCGGTTGTTGTCGAGCAAGCTCGCGTCGCGCCAGGACATTTACCGGCGGGTCAACCAGGGAGCGGCCGTCTGGTACCGCCGCAAAGGCGAAGAGGAGCGAGCATTTGAGCGTTTGCGCCTGATTGAGCAGTGGGATGTGCTCGGCGCGTGGCTTTGTCTCGCTGCGGAGCGGTTTTTGAGCGCAGGCGTGCTGGACGGGCTGTACAAATGGCTGGCGCTTGTGCCGGATTCGATCAAAGCGCAGGAGCATTGGCTCTGGTTTTACCAGGGAGAGGTGGAGCGATACCGCTGCCTGTACGCCAAGGCGTTTGCCTCCTATGAGCAGTTTCTCGCCTTTTGCGAGGAAAAGCACGATCAGATCGGCCTGTGCCGCGGGCTGGAAGGCAAAGCGAGAGTCCACCTCGACAGCGTGCAGGGCGTCAAGGCGGAGGAGTTGCTCAAGCGGGCGATCCAGCTTCTGCCGCCGCAAGAGCAGGAGAGCGAAATGGCGCCAAGGCTGTATCGCTTGCTGGCGGAGATTTATACGAACCGCGGCGACTCCAGGCAGGCAGCGGCTTGGTATGAAAAAAGCCAGGAGCTGGAGCAGCAGACAGAGGTAGAGCTGGAGTCGCGGCTGCTGTTTCGCACAGGTCGGCTGCAGTCGTCCATCCAGCTTTTGGAGAACAAATGGCAGTTGGAGCAGACCCGGCATCCGACCTTGACGCGCTCGTATCGGGAAACGTCGCTGCTGCTGTCCTTTGTCTATGCGTTAAACGGCGAGTGGGAGCGCGGCTTCGAGGCGGCAGAGACGGCTATTCAGCTCGGGCGTGCGGCGCATTCCCCGTTCGTGGAGGCGAATGGCTACGTCCGCAAAGCGCACGCGGCGCTCATCAGCCAGGGGCTGCCTGCCGAGGAAATTCGCCAGCTCTACGAAAAAGGCTTGCAAATGATGGAGGAGTTGCAGTCGACGCGCGGAAAGTCCGAGACGCTACTCGGGCTGACGCTGTTTCACGCCAGTCAAAAGGCGCTCGACCAGGCGCTGTTGTACGGCAGGCGAGGCATCCACGAGACGGAGGCGATGCGCGATGACTGGCTGGGCAGTCTGGTGCGCATGGCAATCGGCATCGCCTATGCCAAATACGGCAAGGACAGCGAGGCGCTGGAGACGTTTCGCGATTGCTCGGAGCGGCTGAGTCATTGCGGAGACAGCTACCACGTGGCGATTTGCCAACTGTGGCAGAGCTTTCTTGCGTACCGCAGCAAGCAGTGGGAGCTGTTCGTCCCCGCCGTGACCCAGGCGCTGTCGCTGATGCAGACCGGGGAGTACTCTTTTTTGCTGCAACGCCCGACTTTGCTCACTCCGTACGACGTGCAGCAGTTGATGCCGATTTTGTTGGAAGCGGAGCGGCGCAAAGTGTCGCCGGACTACGTTTCACAACTGCTAAACGATCTCGGCCTGCAAAATGTCACGTTTCACCCGGGCTATACGTTGCGCATCCAGACGTTGGGGGCGTTTCGCGTCTGGCTGGGAGAGCGCGAACTGAGTGAAAAGGCATGGCAGCGCGGAACCGCCAAGCTGCTGTTCCAGTTGCTGTTGACCAAGCGCCATCACCTGCTGGCCCGCGAAGAGATCATGCATCGCCTGTGGCCGGACAGCGTCGAGGAAGCGGCGATTCGCGACTTCAAGGTCGCGCTTAACGCCTTGAACAAAGCGTTGGAGCCAGATCGGGCGGCGCGGACCGACACCTTTTTTATCCAGCGCCACGGCAGCTCCTACGGCTTCAACCTCGCGTCGGGGTATCACCTCGATGTGGAAGAATTTGAAAAGCTGGTCACATTGGGTTTGGCCGAGCAGGACGAGCGCCAGGCTGCGCTTTTGCTGGAAAAAGGGCTGGGCTACTACTTGGGCGAGTACATGCCGGAGTGTCGCTATGAGGAATGGTGCGTGGAAGAACGGGAGCGACTTCAGGCGCTGTTTTTGCGGGGCGCAGAAAGGCTGGCGAAAATCAGGCTGGAGCAGCGGCAACTGGAAAAGGCGATTCGCTGGTGCGAAGCGATCTTGCGGGTGGACGATTGCTGGGAGGAAGCGTATCGCCTGCTGATGACGGCTTACTACGAGCAAAACAACCGGACGCAGGCTATCCGCTGGTACAAAAAATGCGTGGCCAAGCTGCAGGAACAGCTCGGCGTCGCGCCGATGCCAGCGACAGAGGAGACGTACAACCGCATCCGGGAAAAATGAAAGACCGCGTACAAGCGGTCTTTTTTGCGTGCCCTGCGCCCGACACGGCTTTTCGCCCGTCCTTGCCCAAATGCAGCGGGAGTTTTCCCCGTCAAAAAAGCCGCCAGCGGATGCCGCACAGAGCTATTGACAAAACTAGGAGTGTTCCGTACACTGTTTTTGTACTGACCAGTCAGTTCAATAAAGACAAGGGGGACGGGAGTGATGGCACCATCCAAAAAAGACCAGATTGCCCAAGGAGCGCTGACGGCGTTTGCCCAGTTGGGCTATAGCGAAACCACGATGGACGCGATCGCAGAAATGGCACAGGTAGCGAAAGGAACGCTGTACTACCATTTCTCGACCAAAGAGGAGCTTTTTTTGTACGTGATTGAAAAAGGCGTGAAGATGCTGATTTACCATGTTGACAGTGTGATGCAAAACGAAGAGCTGTCTTTGGAGGATCGCATTTTAAATGTGCTGGATGAGCATCTTCGCTTCTTTTGCGAAAATCGCGAGCTGTGCTTCCTTTTGCTCAGCGTCTTTACGGGCGACGAACAGCGCGATTTGACAGTCGCCAAGTTGTTGACGGGCTATTTTACGATGATGGAAACGTATCTGAAGCAAATGCAGGAGCAAGGCTACATACGCCCGGATATCGAAATCGGAACGCTTGCTTCGGGCCTGTTCGGCATGGTCGGCTTTACGGCCATCCGCAAGCAATATCGCAAGGAACCGTTGGACACGGAAGAAAACAAGTATACGCTGCGCTGCTTTTTGGCAGGCATGCTGCAAGCGAAACAGTGAAACAGCCGTAAGGACCATACAGAAAAGACACAGAGGAGAAATCGACTATGAAAAAACGAGCATGGATCGGGGTGGCCGGTTTTGTGGCCGGAATCGCAGTGTTGGGAACCGTTTTGTTCGCATCCGGCGGAAGCAGTCTGGCCGGGGAAAAATCGACCCAGTTGACAGGCGTCATCGAAGGAACGGAAGTGGACCTGTCCTTTAAAATGGGCGGCTCCATCGAGCAGATCGCCTTTAAAGAAGGCGATGAAGTAAAAGCAGGGCAAGTGGTCGCCACGTTGAACAACGAAGAGCTGCTGGCGAAAAAGGAACAGGCAGAAGCGGCCTATCGACTGGCGCAGGTGAAGCTCGAGCAGGCGAAAAAAGGTGTGTCGCTGACAGACAGCTCAAGCAATGCCCAAGTCGATCAGGCGCAGGCGGTAGTCAGTTCGGCCGCGGCCCAGCTTGCGGCGAACAAAAACGGAGCGCGCAGCGAGGAAATCGCCCAGTTGAAAGCGAAGCTGCAAGCAGCGCAAACAGCGAACCAGATCGCGGCTTCGAACCTGGAGCGGATGCAAAAGCTGCTCGCTGAGGGAGCGGTCCCGCAAGTCAAAGTCGAGGAAGCGCAAATGCAGGCGGAAAAAGCCCAGGCAGAGCTGAAGGCCGCTGACGAACAGTTGAAAATGGCTCAGTCCGGCGCACGCCGCGAACAGGTCGATGCCGCGCAGGCTCAGCTCGACCAGGCCAAAGCAGCGTATAAGCAAGCGGTAGCGGCGCGCGGTCAGGTAGGTTTGAAGGAGCTGGATGTGAAATCGGCCGAGGCTGGCGTGCTGCAAGCCAAAGGCGCTCTCGCGGAAATCGAGGCGTATTTGAACAATACGAAGCTGGTCGCGCCGATGGACGGAGTGGTCAAATCCGTTGCCGTGCAAAAAGGCGAGCTGGTAGCGCAAGGCTTTACCGTTCTTACCTTGCAAACGAAATCCGATAACTACGTGAAGCTGTACGTAAACGAATACGCCCTCGGCCAGATCAAAACAGGCGACACGGTCAAACTGTTCGTCCCTGCGCTCAAACGGGAAGTAGAGGCGAAAATTGCCACGATTGCCCCGGCAGCGGATTTTGCCGTCAAAAAGGCAACCCAGGAGCTTGGCGACCGCGACATCCGTTCGTTCCAGGTGAAGCTGCTCGTCTCTGACCCAGAGCTGCGGCCAGGCTTGACGGTCGAGTGGAAGCTCGAAGGAGCTGTTGAAGGTGAGTAATTTCTCCCGGCTCTTCTGGAGCGAATGGCAAAACTTGTTTGCCAACAAAACGATTCGCAATGTGCTGTTTATCGTGCCGATTATATACTTGACGCTGTTCGGCTTTTTGTACAGCGAAAAGAAGGTAATGAACATCCCGACTGTCATGGTAGACGCGGACCAGACAGAGCTGAGCCGCGAGCTGTACCGCGCGTTTGAAGTCGACCAGACGTTCAAGATTACTTCCATCGTCGGAACAGAGGAGGAAGCGATGCGCCTGGTTGACAAAGGCGAGGCGAACATCGCCCTGATTATTCCGGCGGAGCTGGAGAAAAACGTCAAAGCCGGACGGCCCGCAGAAGTTTTGACCGTCATTGACGGCAGCAACATGATGATCTCGAACACCGCTGTCCGCGCCGCGAGCACGGTAGTCAAATCCGTGTCCGCAGGTGCGACGCTGAAAAAAATGGAAGCGAAGGGTAGCTGGGGCGAGGAAGGGAAAAACTTGTTCACCGGGATCGACTACCGCTATCGCGTCTTGTACAATCCGACGTTCAGCTACATGTCCTTCATGGTCTTCGGCTTGACGGGAACGGTGCTGCAGCAAGTGCTGTTCCTCGGGATTGCCTTGTCGGTAGCGCAGCAGAAGGAAGAGGGGACGTGGAAGGAGACGCTTAAGTCGCACAGCTTTTTCGCGATCACGGCAAGCAAGCTGCTGCCGTACTTTTTGGCAGGCACGCTCAATGTGTTTTTAGGCTTCACCCTGCTGCTGAAAGGGTTCGAAATTCCGTACTACGGCAGCACCTTTGACCTGATGCTCGTCGCAACGGCGTTCAACCTGGCGGTGCTCGCCATCGGCTACGCGATTTCCTTTTTCTCCAAAGACCAGTTGCAAGCTACACAGATCGCGATGATGATTGCCGTTCCTTCGTTTATGCTCTCCGGCTTCACCTGGCCGCTCGCTTCGATGCCGACTGCGGTTGCCGCGATTGGTAAATCTTTGCCGTTGACGTACTTCCTCGACGGCGTGCGGGAGATTTTGAGCAAAGGGCATGACCTGTCCTACGTGACGCATGATTTGGCCGTTTTGGGCTTCATGACCCTTTTGGGCCTGTTCTCTGCCTACGTCATATACTTGTTACAGACAAGGAAAAAAAAGGAAGTCGTTGCCGAAACGACAACGGTTTAGCAAGATTTGCAGAAAAGAAACCCTTGTGTTGTAAAGAATCTTTCCTATATACTTACTTAAAAAAGACAGATTCTTCAACGCAAGGGGGACAATATGTCAGCGACTCATCTGAAGCAATTGTGCGAAGAGACGTACACCAAGTTGAAAAAGGTAAGCATGGAACTGGAGCGTTATCTCAATCAGGTTACCTTGTCTAGTCTTGTATCCGCATCGGGCGACCCGGAAGAATTTGAAACTTATTATCGAGCGTATCTTTCCGATCTGCGCCACCTTTTGGTTTACTGTGAAAATGCGTACGACAGGCTGGGGGTATCCCTGCGCCGAGCACGATTTAACGAGGAGTTTGCCGAAGAAGTTCTGTACCAGGTGTACCACACTTGTGTGAATTACTTCTATTATCCCAAAGGCGAGGTTTATGAGGAAGACGGCCGCTATGCCTACACGGGACAAGACTGTATCATTTTCCGCAAACAAGTAACACCCGAGTTGCAGCAGTTGACCCTGTCCTTGTCCAGAGTGTTTGAGCAAATGCGTGATGAATTGCAATACTACGAAAATGACTATATAGCCAAAAAACGGCTGCATAAAGAACAAGCACAGGTGTAATGACCTGTGCTTGTCGTCTTTTATACAGATAAAAATTTGGCGCAGCCAAGTTTGCTAATCCGGCTACACGCCGAGCGGCTGGCGCGCACTCGCAGCGATTTTCTCGACCTCGGCAAGCATTTGCTCGCGGGCGGCGTTGTCTACGTAAGGGACGGCGGCAAAATTGCGGTAGGTCACATCGTAGCCGATCATGGCGAGCGTGCCGTCCACGATCTGTTTTTTCACCACAGCGTCGAAGCCGCTCGTCTGCATTTCCGCTTCGGACTCCCGGGTTGTCGTAAACACAATCGCCTGTTTGTTTGACAACAGGCCGACGGGGCCATTGGCGTCGTAGCGGAAGGCGAAGTTGTTCGTAAACACCCGGTCGATATAGCCTTTGAGGATCGCAGGAGGCGACCACCACCAGACAGGGTAAATCATCACCAGCAAATCGGCATCGGAAATCAGCTCCTGTTCGGTGGCAACATCTTGCGAGGCTGACCCGTTCGCTACTTTTTGCATGTCTGCCGCATCGAAGACAGGCTGGAATTTCATCTGATACAAGTCGCGCACCTCAAAGTCGATTTGTTGCTGTTGCAAGGAGCGGGTGACGCGGTCGAGAATGGCATGGCAGAAGCTTTCCTTTCCTTCGTGAGCAAAAACAATGCACGCTTTCATCGTCCATCCCTCCGTGGGTTACCGTTTGTATGCTTATTCGAAGCCAAAGCGCAGGCGCATAAAAAATTTGTTCAATAGTCCACCGACCGTATGCTCTGTTTTTTCCGTGCGCGCCGGCTCTGCCGGTTTGATTTGCCGCAGCGTCTGATTGACGTCAATCATGCCGTAGCCGTACAACTGATCGTGTCCGGGGGCGCCGAGGTCTTTGGCCGATTGGCGGATCAGCTCCATGACATCGTGGTTTTTCATGTCAGGATGGACGGAGCGCACCAGCGAGGCGAGCGCTGCGACGTGCGGACAAGCCATGGAAGTACCGGAGAGCGCGGCGTAGTCGCTGTAGATGTACGTGCTCGGAATATCGACGCCGGGAGCGGCGACATCCACGTAATCGCCAAAGTTGGAAAAATCGGCGCGTTCCTTGCGATGGTCGACAGCGGCGACGGCGAGCACTTCTTCATAGGCTGCCGGATAGCTCGGCTGATCGGTGGCGTCGTTTCCGGAAGCCGCGACGAGCACGACGTTTTTTTCATACGCATAGCGGCACGCTTCCTTCAAAGCGGCAGATGACGTGTAGTTGCCGACACTGAGGTTAATCACGTCAGCTCCGTGATCGGTCGCCCAGTAGATGCCTTGGGCGATATCGACAGCCGAGCCGGAGCCGTCCGCGCCGATGGCTTTGATCGGCATCAGCTTGCTGTTCCACGACATCCCGGCGATGCCCTCCTCGTTGTTCGTTTTTGCGGCAATTACGCCAGAGACGTGCGTGCCGTGCCCGTTGTCGTCCTCTGGTCGATTGTTGTCTTCCAGCACGTTGTAGCCTTCTACGAGCTTTCCGGCAAACTCGGGGTGATTGAGGTCAATCCCCGTATCAATGACCGCGACCGTGACGTCACTGCTGCCCTCGCTCACGTCCCAGCTCTGCTCCATGCCGATCAGCGGCAAATTCCACTGGTACTCCGCGTAGTACGTGTCGTTTGGCTTGCGGTTGGGCAAAAGCAGGTAGTTCGGCTCGGCAAACACCGAGTCGGGATGCTCGGCCAGCTTTTTCATTAACTGCTTCGTCGTCAGGCTTTTGGACTTGATGATGATAAATTGCTCAAAATCGCGTTTGATCTTGGCATCCAGCGAACGGACCAACTGGTCAATTTTTTTCTGTTCAGGGCGTGGGGAGAAGCGGACGACCACTTCATGCTCGACATAATGGCTGCGGTCGCGCGGATTGTGGTGGAGCGTCTGTACGTGGCTGCTTTTTTCCAGATCCCTGCGAATGTCTTTGACCTGCTCGATATAGTTGATCCGCGGTATGCTCGCCTCGATGGAAGTGACGCGGGGATGAGGTTCGCGCATTTCCTGCTCGGCATTTTGATGGTGACGATAAGGCAGGACGACCAGACCGACCAAGGCAAGGGCGGCGATAATTGGGGGCAAGACGCGCAAAAAAAACTCACTCCCTCCAGTGCTGATGACTATAGCGTGCACATGGAGAGAGTGATTATGAAGGAAATAGCTTACATTCGGTTGTCAAAAGGGCGAATCGGGACGGGACGAAGCGAGCGGCGTGGCAGCTTCCAGCCTTGATAGACGGAAATCATCCGGCAAACGATGATGGCGGAAAACAGCGTGTACAGCTCGCCGACGGTTGTCGCCCACTTGAGGCCGACAGCCAGCCCGGCGACCATGGCCCAGACCGCATAAATTTCTTCCTTGAACACGAGCGGCTTGCGTCCAGCGAGAACGTCGCGAATGATTCCGCCGCCGATTCCGGTCAAAACCGCTGCGACGATCGTCGCGCTGAGCGGGTAGTTCATTTGTGTGGCGTAAATAGCGCCCTGAATGGCAAAGGCAGAGAGCCCGACTGCGTCAAAAAACATCCCCCAGCGATTCCAGTAGTCAAGGTATTTGTGGGGGAGGACAAAAACGATGAGCATGGAAACGAGTGCGATTGTAAACAGTGTTCCCTGATTCCAAAAAGCGGTCAGCGGGATGCCGAGCAAAATATTGCGCATGATCCCGCCGCCAAATGCTGTGGCCATTCCGAGAACGATTACTCCCAAGATGTCGTATTCTTCCTCCATGGCGATGATCGCGCCGCTAATGACGAACGCTACCGTGCCAACGATGTTAAACCATTCCCAAGACATGTATCTTTCAACGTCCTTCCTAATTGATGAGTCCAAGTTGCAGCAAGCCGTGCCGGATGCCGTCTTCGTTCACATGACGGGTCACCATCTTGGCAAAAGGCTTCAATTCTTCATGGGCATTTCCCATGGCGACGCCCATTCCGACGTAGGAGAGCATTTCCCTGTCGTTGAGTCCGTCCCCGAACGCTACGGCGTCAGCGGGAGTGAGGCCCTCGTGCTTGAGGATCGCTTCGATGCCGCGCGCTTTCGAGCCGCCTTTTGGCAAAATGTCGAGGACGTGCTTGTGCCAGCGCACGTACGACACTTGCTCGAAACCTTCCGTATAGAGCGCTTCTTCTTCGGCGGTGCAATACAAAAACGCCTGATAGATCGGAGCGACCTCCCAGTAGCGATGGTGATGGGCCGGAGCGGGCAAGCGCAAAAAGTCGAACGAGTCGAGGACGTGCGGGTGATCGGATGTGTTCGCATAGCACTCTTCATGGCTTAAAAACACCATCGGATGCGCGTTTCCGTTTGCCATCTGCTCCAGTTCGGCCAATGTCGTCGTGGCAAACGGAGTATGGTGAATGACTTTTTGTTCGTTCACGACGTAGGAGCCGTTGAACCCGACAAACGTATCAATCCCGAGCTGCCGGGCGATCGGCATCAGGTGGTACGGCGAGCGGCCAGTTGCGATGGCAACCCGGATGCCGTTTTGCTTGAGCTTGCGCACAGCGTCCACGGTTGCTGGCGGAATCGCGTGCTCCGTGTTCAACAGAGTGCCGTCGATGTCGAAAAAGACAATTTTGTAGGCCATGTTTGCTCTCTCCACTCTTTCTCTATTTGTAGCCATAAAAAAGCAGCGGCAGTACAGAAGCCGCCACGGACGAAAAACGGTTGAGGACAACAGAAAAAGGAATGCCGGAAAAGACATTCCTTTTCACTTTGCTATTAGAATACAGCCACTTCCGTCTCGCTGTCAAATAGATGACATTTGGAAAGATCCATGGCGAGCTTGACCGTCATTTTCGGCTTCAAATCTTCGCGAGAGTCCACGCGGGCGACCATTTGTGTCTGGCCGATATTATGGAAGTAAACGTACAGCTCGGAGCCCATGTTTTCCACGACTTCAATCTGCGCCTCAAGCGAGCTTTCGAACGGATTGGCCTCCATAAAAGCGGCATCGCTGTAAATGTCCTCCGGGCGGATGCCGAAGATCGCCGGCTTGTTTACATAGCCTTTGTCGCGCAAAACTCTTGCTTTGTCCTCTGGGAAGCGGACGTGGATGTTTTCCGCATCGAAGTACAGGGCGCCGTCCTGTTCCGAAAGCTGCCCTTTGACGAAGTTCATCGCCGGGGAGCCGATGAAGCTCGCCACAAACAGGTTGACGGGGTGGTTGTAAATCTCGTTCGGCGTCGCCACTTGCTGAATCAGGCCGTCCTTCATGACGACGATCCGGTCGCCCATCGTCATCGCTTCCGTCTGGTCGTGGGTCACGTAGATGATCGTCGTGTTCAGCCGCTGGTGCAGCTTCAAAATTTCTGTGCGCATCTGGACGCGCAGCTTGGCGTCGAGGTTGGACAAAGGTTCGTCCATCAAAAAAACTTGCGGCTCCCGCACGATGGCGCGTCCGAGCGCGACACGCTGCCGCTGGCCGCCGGAAAGCGCCTTTGGCTTGCGGTCCAGCAGGTGGGAAATGTCGAGGATGCGGGCTGCTTCCTGAATCCGCTTGTCGATGTCGCTTTTGGAAAACTTGCGCAGCTTCAGACCGAATGCCATGTTTTCATACACGTTCATGTGCGGGTAGAGCGCGTAGCTCTGGAATACCATCGCGATGTCCCGATCTTTGGGAGCGACGTCGTTGACGCGGCGGTCGCCTATGTACAAATCGCCTTCGGAGATTTCCTCCAGCCCGGCAATCATCCGCAGCGTCGTCGATTTTCCGCAGCCGGACGGCCCGACGAGGACGAGAAACTCCCGATCCTGAATCTCCAGGTGAAAATCATCTACTGCCGTTACATTTCCGCCGTACCGCTTGTATATGTGGTTCAGTGTCACTTTTGCCATGGAAGAGGCACCTCCTTGAATGATAGGGGAGCAATTCTCGGATGACTTTTTGCAAGAGTAACAATTTTTAGACAGTTAGACTATGGATGAAATGTACAAAATGTTTTGTTAATGCTGCCGAAAGAGCAAATAGAGCTGGAGCAAAACGGCGTCAGGAAACTGGCGCGGATCAAGGCCCGTCTGTTCCGTCAGCTTGTCCAGCCGGTACAAGAGCGTGTTGCGGTGCAAAAAAAGCTGCCGGGCTGTCTCGCTGACATTGAGCTGCCGCGCGAACAGCGTCTCCAACGTTTCGCGCTGCTCGCTGCTGATTTGCGGCACAGACATGAGAGCGGCAAGCTCGCGGGCAATCGCCTTCGCCGTTTCCGCAGGCAGAGAAGCAGCCCAGCGCTCCAACGGATACATCCAGTCGCCCGCGACCATCACTTGTGCCCGGTATTGATGCAAGGCGCGGGACAACAGCAGTTGCCCGGCGAGCGTTTTTTCCAGAGAGGAAGGCGCAGCCACGGGCGCGCTGACAATGATGCGCACAGGCTCCATCCATTCGGTCGAGATCAGGTCGTACAGGCCGGATGCCCATTCCAGCAAGTCAGCCCGCTCCTTTGCGCCCTCCAGGATTGAGATCGGGAGCAGCAGGACAGAATAAGCATGACTCAATGCAAAAAAGGCGAGGCTCGACGCTTTTGGCGCGTAGGCAGCCGTTTCGCGGAAAAACGGGTGCAAACAGCTTTGCAACGCTTCCCACGTGCCTGTGCCTTCCGTCCGGTTGCGCTCGATCAAAAAGACGAGGCGCTCTTCCTTCCACGGCCAGCGGGCATCGAGACGTTCAGGGGGAGCCTGGCGCAATCCTGTGACCATGGATTGCAGCCATACCGCAATCTGCTCGTGCAGCGTCGGGGGCGCTTTTTCTTCGGGACGGGAAAAAAACAGACTCAGCAAGGAACGGGAAGACGCGGGCCACTGCATCGCTTCAATCAGCACGAGGTAGGCGGCATCGTGCTCAGACGCAAGCGAAACAAGTTCCCAGCCTTTTTGCTCCCATTCTTGCTGAGTCTGGCTGATCTCGTGTTCACAAACTTTCACGCAAACGATCGGCAAGTTCGTAACCTGCCTGATTTGCTCGACTTCCTTCATCCATTTTTCCACAGCGAAGACCTCCGTTACAAACTCTTGCGTAGGTCTATTATACATTACTCCAAGGCAAGCGTGGCGGCGCTTTCCTGCAAAGCGGAAGGCTGTGCTGCCGTTGCCTCTGGGACCGCAAGCAGGCTTGCGCTGCCTAGCGTGTGCAGTGTCATTTCCGGACGAGAGCGGAGGCGGACGTTCAGCCCTGTTTGCCCCAGGCCCTCACTAATGTAGAACGGCCGTCCGTCCATCTCATGCAGCCCTTTGACCATGTTCAGCCGCGGCAACTTCCCCATTTTGGCGAGGTGGTAAGGACGCGGCCAATGAATTTGCCCGCCGTGAAAATGTCCGGCCAGCAAGTAATCGTAGGCGTAATCTTTCATATGCAAGACGATATTCGGGTCGTGCGTGAGAACGAGGCGCACGCCTGTCGCGGGAACGGCTTGAAACGACTTTTCCAGTTGGCTGCGGCGCGTACTGTAATCGTCGACGCCGATGATGTGCAGCGGCTGGCCTTTATGGTCGACCGTCACATGTTCGTTGATGAGGACGCGGCAGCCGATCCGCGTCAGCTCCGATTTCAGTTGCGCCAGCTTTGGCGGCGAGAGAACGTAGTCGTGGTTGCCAAAAACGACATACGTACCGAGCGCAGGCTGCAATTGCATCAGCCGCTCGACGTAGGCGACTGCTTTCGGAATGTTTTTATGGCGATCGAGCAAATCTCCGGTAATCGCGATCAAATCGACCGATTGCCCGGAAAAATCGCGGACGATCCGCATCGGGTCAATCGACAAATTTTCCATATGCAAATCGGACAGATGCAAGACAGAGAGCGGTTCGAAGTCTTGCCGATCATCTATATGCTGCGACGGTTGCAGCGGAATGGAAACATAGTTGGTATGGACATCGAATGTATTGCGATACGCTTTGACAAAGAGCAAGGCGACAGCGACAATCAGTAAAAACCATAACATCTCTTCGGCCATCTCCTTTATCCCCAAGGTAGTGTCATTATACTCGATTTCTGCGCTTTTCGAATAAGTAGGTTCTGGCAGAAGGAATTTAGCGAAAAGTGCAGAAATATTATGAATGTTGCGTAGTGAAGAATCCATTAAGGGGTTTAGGAGAGTGAGAGCATGAACGTAGAAAAAATTCCGGCGACAGAAGGCCGATTCAACCTGGAGAATTACGACGAGACGTACGCCAATTTTGACTGGAAGGATGTCGAAAAGCAATTTTCCTGGTATGAGACGGGAAAAGTGAATATGGCTTATGAAGCCATTGATCGCCATCTTTCTACCGAGCGCAAGGACAAGGTCGCGCTGCTGTACAGCGATTTGACCCGGGAAGAAGCCTACACCTTTGCCCAACTGAGCGAGCTGTCCAATAAATTCGGAAATGTACTGCGTGACCTGGGAATCGCAAAAGGCGACCGCGTGTTCGTCTTCATGCCGCGTACCCCAGAGCTTTATGTAAGCGTTTTAGGAACGCTGAAGGTCGGTGCGATTGTCGGCCCTTTGTTCGAGGCATTTATGGAAGCAGCGGTGCGCGACCGTCTGGAAAACAGCGAAGCGACCGCGATTGTGACGACTCCTGCGCTGCTGCCGCGCATCCCGGTATCCGAGCTGCCAGCCCTCAAGCACGTCATTATTGTCGGGGCAAAAGAGGAGCTTGCGGAAGGGCAAGTCAGCTTTGAAGAAGCGATGGCAAAAGCATCCTCGGAGCTGGAGATCGAGTGGGTGGATCGCGAGGACGGCATGATTTTGCACTACACGTCCGGCTCGACAGGCAAGCCAAAAGGCGTGCTGCACGTCCACAACGCGATGATTCAGCACTACCAGACAGGAAAATGGGTGCTGGACTTGCAAGAAGACGATGTGTACTGGTGTACAGCCGACCCGGGTTGGGTGACAGGCACTTCGTACGGCATTTTCGCTCCGTGGCTGAACGGCGTCACGAACGTCATTCGCGGCGGACGATTCACTCCGGAAGACTGGTATAAAACGATTGAAAAATATAAAGTAACGGTCTGGTACAGCGCGCCTACCGCGTTCCGCATGCTGATGGGCGCAGGCGATGAGGTTGTGAAGCGCTTCGATCTGTCCAGCCTGCGCCATGTACTGAGCGTCGGCGAGCCGCTCAATCCGGAGGTTGTGTATTGGGGACTGCGCGTGTTCAACCACCGCATCCACGACAACTGGTGGATGACAGAGACTGGCGGCCAACTGATTTCCAACTACCGCAGCATGCCGATCAAGCCAGGCTCGATGGGCAAGCCTGTCCCGGGCGTCTACGCGGCGATTATCGACGACCAAGGCAACGAGCTGCCGCCAAACCGGATGGGCAACCTTGCGATCCGCGTCGGCTGGCCGTCGATGATGCGACAAATCTGGAACAACCCGGCGAAATACGCAGAATATTTCAGCATCCCGGGCTGGTACGTGTCGGGCGACTCGGCTTACAAGGACGAGGAAGGCTACTTCTGGTTCCAGGGCCGGATTGACGATGTTATCAACACGTCCGGCGAGCGCGTCGGTCCTTTCGAGGTCGAGAGCAAGCTGGTCGAGCATCCGGCAGTCGCCGAAGCAGGGGTAATCGGCAAGCCCGATCCGCTGCGGGGCGAAATTATCAAGGCGTTCATCTCGCTGCGCGCGGGCTACGAGCCGAGCGAAGCGTTGATGGACGACATCCGCAAGTTCGTGAAGGAGGGGCTGGCAGCCCACGCCGCACCGCGCGAAATCGAGTTCCGCGACAAGCTGCCAAAAACGCGCTCCGGAAAAATCATGCGCCGCGTCCTCAAGGCGTGGGAGCTGGGCCTGCCGACAGGCGACCTGTCCACGATGGAAGACTAGGCGAACAGACGAAGAACCATCTCTCTTGGTAAGGGAGATGGTTCTTTTTTTGCTCAGTGGGGCGGGGCTTGGAGATGGGACGTTCGTGGTTATGGCGGTGTGCGTGAACGTGTGAGTTCGCGTGTTCAGCGGGAGTGTCCGTGCTCATGCACATGCCCCCGCGCCCCTCCCTGACAATGCAGCTTGCCGTGCGAGATTGAAGAGTTCTCAATCTGGATCGTCGCGTGCGTGATGCCAAATTCTTTTTGCAAAAGCTCCAGCGCCGCATCCAGGACAGGGTAGCTCGGCAAGCCGTCCTCGACGATGAGGTGGCACGTCAGCGAGTCAAAGCCGGAAGTGACCGTCCAGATGTGCAGATCGTGCACTTTGCGCACGCCGTCGAGCTGGCCCAGGCGCGCTTCCACCTTTGTCGTGTCGAGGCGGGAGGGCGCTCCTTCCAGCAAGATGTTGACCGATTCCTTGGTGACGCGCCAGGCGCTGAGCAAGATCAGGAAGGCGACGATAATGCTGATGAGCGGGTCGGCGATGTACCAGTCGAAAGCGAGCATCAGGATGCCGCCGAGAATGGCGCCGACAGAGCCGAGCATGTCGCCCAGAACGTGCAGGTAGGCGCTGCGCACGTTCACGTTGTCCTTGTAATCGCCGCGCATGAGGACGAAGGCAGCGGCGATATTGGCGAGCAAACCGATGGCGGCAATGACGATCATTTTTCCGCTGGCCACCTCGGGAGGCTGGAGCAGGCGCTGGAAGCCTTCCCAGAAAATGAACAAGGAAATCAGCACGAGCGTGACGCCGTTTGTCAAGGCAGCGAGAATTTCAAAACGCTGCATCCCGAACGTTTTTTTGGCCGAAGGGGGACGCGCGGCAAAGTGCAAGGCAACGAGGCTGAGCAGAAGCGCCAGGGCATCGCTCAGCATGTGGCCGGCATCGGATAAAAGCGCAAGACTGTTGGTCAAAAAGCCGCCGATCGTCTCGACGATCAAAAACACCGTGATGATGAGAAAAGAAGTGAACAGCGCTTTTTTGCTCGCTCCTTTTCCATGGTGATGATGGTCGTGTCCATCTCCGTGGTCGTGATGGTGGAATCCCATAGTGTTGCCCTCCTCTATTGGGTCGCTTTAGCGGACGAGTTGTTCAGCAAGAAAGAAAGCGTCTTTTCCCACGCCGCCCATGAGCGCGGAGGCGCGTGTATGCTGCCAGGGAAGCCCGAGAAAAAACAGTCCCGGCACGGCTGTGACACCGCGATCATGCCGCGGCCAGCCGCTTGGGTCGAGTACGTCTGCCATGGACAGCCAGCCGTAGTCGGGGCGAAATCCGGTCGCCCATAAAACGCTCTGGAAGCTCGCCTGCCCGCCGTCCACGAAAAAGGCGGTTTTGTCCGCAAGGCGAACGGTTCTGGCCGCGATGCGCATGGCGCCAGTTTTTGCCAGAGCTTTCATCTGTTTTTGGTAGCCAAAAATCGGATCAGGTCGTTTCATCAGTTGCTTTCCGACCCACGACGAGCGCGGGGCGTCCAGCAAGCCAAACAACTGCATGTAGTCAAAAATAGTTTTGCCCAAAACGTACAAAGGCAGATGAACGCGCGGCTGTCCGCTGGAAAAAATGACGGGGCGGTGCATGGCCAGCTCCACGGCGATTTGCGCGCCCGAATTGCCTGAGCCGACGACGAGGACGGGCCCGGCGGGGAGCTGGCTTTCGTTTCGGTAGTGCGCCGTATGGAGCGAGACGGCATCGGGGGCCAAATGCCCGGCAAACGGCGGGATGTAAGGCGATTGAAACGGGCCTGTTGCGACGACGACGTTTTTCGTTCGCAGCGCTTCGTGCCCTGTCTGCACGAGAAAGCCCGATGCCGTGCGCTCGACGGAGACGACCGCCGTATTCAAACGGACGGGCAATTGAAAATGACTGGCGTACAGCTCCAGATAGTCCGCGGCTTCGTCTTTCGTCGGAACGGTATGCGGCTCTCCGGGAAAGGCCAGGCCGGGGAGGGCATTGTGCTTGCGCGAGGTAAACAGCACGAGGGAGTCGTAACGCTTGCGCCAACTGTCCCCGACGCGTCCGTTTTGGTCCAGAATGACAAAGCGTACCTGCCGCTGCTGCAAAAAATGGCCCAGCGCAAGGCCGGACTGGCCGCCGCCAATGATGATGACTTCGTAGTCGTGCATGGGAGACCCCTTCTTTCGGCCGGGAATTTACCTAAATCATACCACATTCATTATTATATTCAAACAATCATTTGAATGTTAGGTAAAAACAATAAAAAAAGCCGCCACAAATGTGACGAGCCACAATGGAACTAATCAAGAACGAGCTGTCTTTTTCGATTGCTTCAATTCGGCCGCATGCTCGATCCCGCACATAATCAGATGGCGAACATGGTCGTCGTCCAGGGCGTAGTAGACGAGCTTTCCGTCCTTGCGGTGCCGCGCAAGCCCCATGTTGCGCAGCAAGCGCAGATGGTGGGAGGTGTTGGCAATCGAGCTGTTGATCGTGGCCGCGACATCGCACACGCACAGCTCGCCCTCCAGCGCCAGGGCGTAAATGATTTTCGCGCGCGTGTCGTCAGCCAGCGCCTTGAACAAAGGGGCGACGCCTTCTGTTTCGCTCATCTTCGGCCGCAGCCTGTTTACCTTCGCTTCATCGACCGTTTGGATCTCGCAAACGTCTCCTTCTTCAGCAGCACGCTGAAATTCCAGCTCCATGTTCTTCCCCCCGCACAGTCGGTTTTATCCATTATAAAACGGAAAGGGACGGAAAAAAAGACGGGAACCAGGAGGAAAGTGCGCAAGGAGTATCTAATTAGGAATGATGACGATTTGCTAAAAGGAGTGGACAGCTTACGTGATTGCTAAAATTCGTCATTTCCTCATAGAGATTATAGGGGCCGTCCTTCTTGGATTGTGTGTAGTCTGGCTTACCACTGGCAGCCAGAATAGCTGGTTTTCCGGCTTTCGCATAGAATGGTCGCCGCGTTGGCTCGATGTCAAAACGTTTTTTCTCAGCATTTTGCTGGAGGCCATCCCGTTTGTGCTGCTGGGCGTGTTTTTTTCCGCCTTCATTCAGACGTTTGTCTCGGAAGAGCAGGTTAGGCGCTGGATGCCAAAACATCCGCTCGTCGCGTTACCGATTGCCGGGCTGCTCGGCTTTTTGTTTCCGGTGTGCGAGTGTGCGATCGTCCCGGTTGTCCGCCGCCTGATTCAAAAAGGGATGCCCGTATCCGTCGGCGTCGTGTTTTTACTCGCCGGACCGATTGTCAATCCGGTCGTGCTCTCCTCGACGTACATCGCCTTCGCGCGGCAGCCGGATATGGCGCTGTACCGGGGAGTCGCCGGTTTTCTCGTCGCGCTGGCCGTCGGCTTGTTGGTCTGGCTGTTTGTGAAAAAGAACCCGCTGCGGCTCGGGACAGAGGCGCAAATTCGCCACGAAGCCGCCCATAGCGAAGCGATGCGGGGCAAGCTGTCGGCAACTTTTGCGCATGCCGTTGACGAATTTTTCGACATGGGCAAATTTTTGCTGTTCGGGGCGTTGGTCAGCAGCATCCTGCAAGTGTTCATGAGCCGCGACATTTTGGTGGAGATCGGGCAAACGCCGATTACGTCCCATCTGGTCATGATGGGCATGGCTTACTTGTTTTCGCTTTGCTCGGAGGCGGATGCCTTTATTGCCGCATCGTTTTCGGGCACGTTTCAAAGCAGCTCGCTGCTCGCTTTTCTCGTCTTTGGACCGATGCTTGATTTCAAAACGACGCTGATGCTGCTCGGCACGTTCCGCTTCGGATTTGTCGTCAAGCTCGTCGTCGCCATTACAATACTGGTGTTGGCCGTTACGATGCTGATGCCGATCTAGGGGGAGGAAAGAAATGGAACAGACGAACTGGACCAGACACTATTTGATGCGCAGCCTGATTTTGGCAGGGTTCGCCGCGCTGTTGTCCTACCTGATCTGGACGGAAAAGCTGGGGCATTACCTCGCGCCGAAGCTGCACATGCTCAGCTACGTCACGCTAGGCATTCTCGTCATTTTGACCATTGTGAGCGTGCGCCAGTTGTTCAGCAAAAACCGGGCGTACGAGTGCGACTGCGAGGAAGCGCACCAGGTGCCGCGCACGCGCTGGGGCTCGCTTGTCATCTACAGCCTGTTTTTGCTGCCGATCTTCATGGGCTTTTTCATGCCGGATAAAATATTGGGGAGCGCCGTAGCGGAAAACCGCGGGGTTACTCTGCTCAGCAGCGACGCCAGAAAATTGGCGGCAGTGGCGACAGGAGCTGGGCAACCAGAAGCAACGTCCCAGCCGTCCAGGGAGCAGGGCGGCCAGGCTGCACCGCCAGAGCAGACAGGCGAGGACGCATCGCCATCACAGCAGGCAAATGCGCCAGTCGTGGTGGAAACAACAGGCGAAGGCCAGAAGGGCGATCAGCAACAGACGCCACAGCAATCCGCGCAGCCGCAAGCGATAGAGCAAGCAGTGCCCGCAGACGCAACGGCTGCGAACCCGACAGCAAGTGGCACAGCACAGGCTGCTTCTGGCGCCAGTCCGTCCATGACGGACGAGGAGCTGAAGCGATACTTTTCGGGCGGGGGCTTCGGCGATTTTTACACCGACATCGCCGCTTCCATGTACAGGCAGCCCGTGATCTCGCTTCATGACAAAATCTTTTTGGACGGCCTCACTACGCTCGAGCTGTACGCGAAAGACTTCGCGGGAAAACAGCTCGAAACGCTCGGCTTTGTCTACAGGGAGCCTGGACTTGGCGACAAGCAATTCGTCGTGGCGCGTTTTTCGGTGACGTGCTGCACGGCGGACGCCAGTGTCTTCGGCATTCTCGTGGAGAGCGAGGACGCAGGCAAATGGGCGAAGGACAGTTGGGTCAAGGTGCAGGGCAAGCTGGAGCTGCGCCAGGTCGACGGCTATGACATGCTCGTGCTGAAAGATGCGAAAATCCAGGCGGTCAAGGCACCGAAAGATCCGTATGTGTACTACAGCTACGAGGCGGCAGATATCACCCCATAAAAATCGTGTTTACCATGGGCTTCGCCAGTTAATCTGGCGGAGTCATTTTTTTGTACAGAACAGGGCGAGATTGCTGAGCTTTGGATAACCCGCATGAAGGCTTCGGCGGGAAGCTGCGGGGAGTGGCCGGACAAGGCTTTAGCGTCATCGGGCACGACTATTTGGATGCCGTGCGAAAAGCAGGAGCGATTCCGCTCGGGATTCCTGTCGGGGATCTCGATGCTTGCCAAGAGCTTGTAGCGGCGGTCGATGGCATTGTGCTGGCGGGCGGAGAGGATATCGACCCGGTGCGGTACGGGGCCAGGATTGACATGCGCTGCTCGGCGCTTGCGCCGGAACGCGACGAATACGAACTGAAGCTGCTGGAGGCGGCGCTGGCTGCCAACACGGGCTAAAAAACAAAAAGGCAAGGGAAAAGCTCCCCTGCCTGTTGATCGCGCTTGCCTATTCCTTTTTATTGCCGGACTGCTCTTCTTCGTAAAACCAGAGCGGATCGTCGCAATCCTCATCGCCGTTGTAGTTAATCAAAATCTCTTCGCCCGCCTGAATGTCGCGATAGGCGTAGAAATCGAACGTGTGGTTGTCAAAATTGATGCTGTACGTGGCGTTTGGCGTGTAGGAATGGTTGAATAGCATGCCGTAGCCGAGCAAAAACGCGGTATGGTTGGCACCGTATTCAAAGGCGTAGTCCGCCAAAAGCGTTTTTTCAATGTGCTCGTGTTCCTCGTTCAAATAAGGAAGAACCGGAGCTTCATGGAGCAATTCGCCTTTTGCAAAGTCGCGCATGGCGAAAACGCCTCTGTTTAATTCTCCGTTGCTCAGCTTGGAGGTCTTGACTTCGAGCATGTGGTTCACCTGCCATTCTTCATGTCTGGTATCGTAAAAACGGGTCCTTCTAAGGATGACAGTGGTTGGCGCGGAAAGCAACTGTTTTCGGTTGGGAGCTTACTTTTTCATAATCAGATGGTGGCGCACCGCGTAGGCGGCGAGCTGCACGCGATTGGCCAATTGCAGCTTTTCCAGGATGTTTTTCAGGTGGTTTTTCACCGTGTTTTCCGCGATAATCAACGCTTCGCTGATTTCCCTGTTCGTCTTTCCGGCTCCGACGTACATGACGATTTCCCGTTCGCGCGGCGTCAGCACATCCGGCACCAGATCGTCCACGTGCTCCTCCTGCCTGAACCGGTACATCAGCCGGGTTGCCATTTCCCGCGTCAGCTCGCTGTCTTCGCCAAGCAACGCGTGCAAGTAGTTGATCCAGTCGTCTGGCTCCAAGTTTTTCAGCAAATAGCCTTGCGCGCCGAATTGAATCGCGGTAATCAAGTCTGCGACGTCATCCGAGACGCTCAGGATGACGACCTTGATGTGCGGGTACGCTTTTTTCACCTCGCGGGTCGCTTCCAGGCCGCTCCATTTCGGCATGTTGATGTCCATCAGCACCAGATCGGGCTGCAACTGTCCACAGAGCAAAAAAGCTTCCTCGCCGTTTTCGGCCTCGCCGATCACTTCAAACGAAGGGTCCGGGTCCAAGAGCGAGCGAATCGCCATGCGAGCCATCGGGTGGTCGTCAGCGATCAGCACACGGTATGCGTTCATTGCGAAAAACCTCCAGGATGGGCTGTCAGGCGAATGATGGTGCCGCCGTCTGCCCGTTTTTGAATGTCAATTGCGGCGTTCAACTGGCGCGCCCGCTCGCGCATCATCGACAAGCCGTATTTTTTCGTGTCTGGCTTGGTATGGGCAATTCCCACGCCGTCGTCCTCGATCACGAGCTGCCAGCTCCGCGGCTCGCCTGTCGTCAGTCGAATCCAGGAATGCTTGGCCTGCGCATGTTTGCGGATGTTGGCAAAAGCTTCCTGGATGATTCCGAACAGTTGCACTTCCTCCGCAGGGGTGAAAAAGCTTTCCTTCACGCGCAAATCCGCTGCGACATCGACGCCGGACAGCGCGCTCCACTGCGTCAGCCATTTTTCCAGCCGCTGGTCGAAGCTGCCTTCCTCCGGCAACGAGCGCAGGTTGAAAATCGCCTGGCGCACGTGGTTGTCGATGGCCGAAACCGCTACTCTGGCGTCATCCAAATGCCCCTGCTTCAGCTTGACATTGAGAAAAAACAAAGATTGCGCGATGCCGTCGTGCAACTCCCGGGCCAAACGCTCGCGCTCCTCGTACACGGCCCTCCTGGCTTGCTCCTCGACGATCCGCGCGTTCATCTGCTTGATCGTGCGAAACATCCAGGTGGCGAACAAATAAGACAACAAGAGCGTCAGCAAAGTAATATATACGTTGCCCGTTTCCATGGACATATAAGGCAGCAAAAAATCGTGCCGAACAAATTCGAAGCCCCCGATAATGATCGTGGGAATGAGCACGGTCAGCCAGTAAAACAAGCGATACGACATAACAAATCCCTTCTTTGCGGTTGGTCATCACTCCTAAGTATACCGAATGGGACAAGCGGATGATATACTCGTAGGAGAAAAGGTGGCGAAAGCAGGAGGGAGATTCATGCATACAATCGCGAGAGCATTGACGATAGCAGGATCAGACAGCGGGGGCGGAGCGGGCATCCAGGCCGATTTGAAGACGTTTCACCAACTCGGCGTTTACGGAATGAGCGCGATTACGGCGATTACGGCGCAAAATACGTTGGGCGTGGCCGGGGTGTATCCGCTGCCGACAGAGGCGGTGGCCCAGCAGATGCGCGAAGTGTTGCGCGACCTGGGAGCGGATGCGGCGAAGACGGGAATGCTGTTTGATGCGGACATCATCCGCGCAGTGGCGGCAGAGGTGCGCGCCGCGAGTCTGCAAAAGCTGGTCGTAGACCCGGTGATGATCGCCAAGGGCGGGGCCAAGCTGCTCCTGGACGAAGCGATTGACGCGCTGAAAACAGAGTTGCTGCCGCTCGCGGAAGTCGTGACGCCGAATTTGCCGGAGGCCGAGTGCCTGACAGGTATGACGATTCGCACCCCGGACGATATGCGCGAAGGCGCCCGCGCGATTCATGCGCTCGGAGCGCGCAACGTCTTGATGAAGGGCGGCCACCTCGACGGTGATACCGTCGTCGACATTTTGTTTGACGGCCGCGACTTTTTCGAGTTGTCGCATGAGCGCATCCATACCCGGCATACGCACGGAACGGGCTGCACGTTTTCCGCTGCGTTGACGGCAGAGCTGGCGAAAAATACGCCGCTCGTGGCTGCGGTTGAAAAAGCGAACCGCTTTATTTTCGAAGCGATCAGGACCGCTCCGCAATTGGGCGGCGGCCACGGTCCGACCAATCACTGGGCGGTTGTGGAGTAAAGCGAAGGCGAGCGACAACAAAATGGCCTCGCGGAGAGCAAATTCTCTGCGAGGCCATTTTGCTATTTGACTTGCACGGTAAACCCGCCTTGCAAACGAGCGGGATAGTCCGTGAGGGTAAAAGTGTAGAAATCAGGGGCGCCGTTCTTCGTCAGTCTTTGGTAAATCAGGCTGTACGTCTGAAGACGCCTCGCCGGATCGCGCGAAGACGAGCTTCCCTGGACGTAGTCGTATTTATTCGCCTGATTGTCCGTGATGTCGCTGCCCAAATGGATGAAGCGATGCGCGTCCGCTTCCTCGACTTCCAGCTCCCAGTCCATGCCGACCACATCATCGACCTGGCGCAGCGCAGTCAGCTTGAGCCTGGCATCGGGTGCTTTGACGAGCTTCTGCGTCTTCGCGTCGATTACCACCTGCAGCTTGTCGCGGTCCAGCGCCCGAATCCCGTTTGCTTTCAAAAACAGCTTTTGCGGCTCCAGAAAATAGATGCTTTCCAGATTGTACACTTTGCCGTTTTCCCCGTTGTCACGCGTCGGCACGCCATTTCCCCAGAAAGCGTACGTCTGGCCGTTTTCATCCACCAGCCGCAGATCGTCAAAGCCGAAAATATGTTTGGAGTTGCCCGGATCGAAGCGGATGCTGACTTCTGTTTGCGTAGGGAACACCGTCATTTGCTCGATGGTAAACGTCTGTCCGTCCACCGTCACTTTTTTTCCGACAGGAACCACTTTTTTCTCAAATGTCGTGTATTTGCTATGGTCGATCGGAAACGTAATCGCAAGCGGAGGGTTCAGCTCTACGCCGTCGAGGTCGAGCGTCACTTTGGCTGTCAGCGCGTCAGGTACTTCGCTTGTTTCCGGGAGAAAAATATCAATCCGGTTTTTTTGCTCCTCGTTCGCTTCCACGTCCATGCTAGACCAGCTCGCTCCGTGCTCCCACTCCTTGCCGGAGGCGTCAAACAGCTCCAGCTTGCGCATCCCGACCTTTTGGCCGCTACGTTCGTGCTTCAAGGTGTAAAACAGCAGCATCCGCTTCTGATCGGTCAGCACCTGGTCGATCGTGAACGTGATGCCTGCAAGCGAGCCGCCTGTGCCGATGTCCTGGACCATCTCGTGCTCGGCAGCCCGCTGCAACCCTTTGTCATCGCGAATCAGCTCGACGAACTTTTCCATCCCGGGAATGTGGCTGACATAAGCGGCAACCGCCGGGGAGAGGCGCACCGAGAACACAAAGGCCAGGAGCAGACACCCTGTCGCAATTCCCGAGCAGAGGCGAACCAGACGGCTGCGGCGGCGTCTGCGTTGAAGGCTTTTGGCCTGGGCGATGCCAGAGCGAATGTAGTGCTCGATGTGCGGCGGTACGTGCGCGTCGGTCTGACCCTCTGTTTTTTCGATATCCATATACATTCACCAGCCTTTCCCGAGTTCTTTTCGCAATGTAGCCAACGCCTTGTGCAGCCAGGTCTTGATCGTTCCTTCCGGATGGCCGAGCCGTAACGCAATTTCGCGAATGGTCAGATCTTCAAAATATTTCAGGATGATGATGCTGCGGTAAGCAGGCGTAAGCTTGGCCAGCGCTTCCTCGATAACGAGTTTGTCCGCCGTGTGCTCCCACTGCTTGCGATCCGGGTCCGCCAGACCGTCGCCATCGGGAAAGTCGGGGGCAAACCGTTTTTTTCGTTTCAGCTCGTCCAGACATACGTGGATGAGAATGCGTGTCAGCCAGGTGCGAAAATGCGCGGGCTGCTTCAGGCGAGACAAGCGGAGATAGGAACGGCAGGTCGCTTCCTGTATCGCCTCCAGCGCGTCCAGTTCGTTGCGCAAAAAGGCGTAAGCCACGCTGTACAGCTGCTGTTGCTGCTGGCAAATCAACTGGTAAAAAGCTTCGTCGTCTCCTTGCCTGGCTTGCGAGACAAGTTGTTCCAGATTCACATTTTCCCCCTCCTACACGTATTAGACTGCGCAAAGGCGAAAACAGTTTTGGGAAAATCGGCAATCGCTGCGTCTTTTTTGAACCAACTGCCTGCTTGTTGCTTACAGTAAAGGAAGAAGCAATGAGGGTGGGGGAAGGCATGTGGACCAAATGGGTAACGATTCATGAATCGTACGGGCTTCCTAGAGTGGCGAGCGAGTGCCGGCGATATTTGGAGATAAAAGGAATCCGGGTCAGGCTGTTGTCCAGAGAAACGAAAAAAGGCGGGTATGTGTACACGCTGCAGGTGCCGTCCAGCCAGGCGGCGGAAGCGCGACAGTGGCTGCGCGAGTTCAAAAGCACGCTGTAGAGCGTGAGCAGCCAGTGATCTCCTCGAAAGCTTGTCCGACTGTGCAGGCCATACTACACACTGGGAGGGATCTTGCGCTTATGGTGACGACACTGCTGGAAGCACCCGCGAAAACAGGGCAGAAAAAAACTGGCCTGTTTGTGCCCGACTACGTTTTCGTCGAGCCAAACGCACTGAACTATCCGCTCGGCCAGGAGCTGTACCAGCGTTTGCAAGCGGAAGGCATCCCGCTGCAAATGACAACCAGCCACAATCAGGTGCGCGGCATTCCCGGCGAGACAGAGGTGGAAAAGTACCGCAATGCCAAGCGAACATTGGTCATTGGGGTGCGCAAAACGTTGAAGTTCGAAACCTCCAAGCCGTCTGCGGAATACGCGATTCCGCTGGCTACAGGCTGCGCGGCGCATTGCCACTACTGCTATTTGAATACGAACATCGGGTCCAAGCCGTACGTTCGCGTCTACGTCAATACCGATGAAATTTTGGCCCAGGCGAAAACATACATCGAGGAACGGCCGGGAGAGATTACCCGATTCGAGGCAGCCTGTACGTCCGATCCGGTCAGCATCGAGCATTTGACAGGAAACCTGAAGCGAGCGATCGAATTTATGGGGGAACAGGAGTATGGCCGTCTGCGGTTCGTTACCAAGTTTCACCACGTCGATTCGTTGCTCGATGCGAAACATAACAAGCATACCCGTTTTCGCTTCAGCATGAATGCCGATTACGTCATCAAAAACTTCGAGCCGGGCACTTCCAGCTTTGCGCAAAGAATTGAAGCGGCGGGCAAAGTGGCAAAAGCAGGCTATCCGCTCGGCTTCATTTTGGCCCCCTTATACTGGTTTGACGGATGGGAGGAAGGCTACACCGACTTGCTGGAACGGCTGCGAAACCAGCTCGTCCCGGAAGCGCTGGCCGACCTGACTTTTGAGCTGATCCAGCACCGCTTCACCAAAATTGCCAAAAACTTGATTTTGCAGCGCTATCCGAAAACCAAGCTGGCGATGAACGAGGAGGAGCGCAAATACAAATGGGGCAAGTACGGCAAAGGCAAGTACGTCTACCCGGACGTGCAGGCCAAAGCCTTGCAGGCGCATTTGGAGAGGGAGATTGCGAGACTGTTTCCCAAGGCCAAAATCGAGTATTTTACGTAGCGCAAAAGCGTTTGTCCGACCGACTGCTCTGATCGTCAGGAGCAGTTTTTTTTATTGGAAAAAAGCGGCATGCGACAGAAAAGGAATGGTTTCGACAAATGGAAGTACGCGTGCTAAAATATGGAGTGCTCTCATTTTGGCGAAAGGAACAGAGGCGTATATGAAGTCCATATTAATAACTGTCGAGGGACCGATCGGTATTGGAAAAACCTCGTTGGCGCGGGAACTGCACCGCACTTGCGAATTGCAATTATTGGAAGAAATTGTTTATGAAAATCCGTTTCTAGGAAAGTTTTACGAGAACATCGCGGAGTGGAGCTTTCAGCTAGAGATGTTTTTCCTGTGCAACCGCTACAAGCAGTTGCAGGATATTCACGCCCACTATCTCAACCAGGGCATTTCTGTCGTATCCGATTACAATATTTTTAAAAATACGATTTTTGCCAAACGAACGCTGTCCGACAACAATCTCCCGAAGTATCTCAAAATTTATGATATCCTGACAGAAGATTTGCCGCAGGCTCATCTGGTCATTTACTTGACGGCGTCCATCGACACGGTCATGAAGCGGATCGCCATGCGCGATCGCGAGGTGGAGCGGACGATGGATGTGGGCTATATGGAAAATCTGATCGCCGATTACAACGAATTTATGGACGAGTTTGAAAAGCACCACCCGGATACGCCTGTCATCAAATTCAACTGTGACGAGCTGGATTTCGTCCATCGGCCAGAGGATCGGCAGTATATGCTCGATCTCATCCTGCCGCGCATTCAGGAGCTGCGGGGGCAACAGGCATAACGATGCCGTGTGATTGGCAAGTATTTCAATAAGGAGTTGCGTACATGTCTAGGTTTCAAAACAGCCATCTTCGTGAAAAATACGGCATTCCGAGCAATGCGGTCATCACCATCGGCGGAACGGTAGGCGTCGGCAAATCGACGTTCACACACGCCCTGGCCGATCAGCTCGGTTTTCGCGTGTCCGTGGAAAAAGTGGACAACAACCCTTACCTTGGCCGTTATTACAACGATTTGTCCCGCTGGGGCTTTCACCTGCAAATCTTTTTCCTGGCCGAGCGCTTCAAGGAGCAGAAGCGGATGTTCGACTACGGCGGCGGCTTCGTCCAGGATCGCTCGATTTACGAGGATACCGGCATTTTCGCCCGCATGCTGTACGAGCAGGGCAACATGACGGAAGAAGACTACCGCACGTACACAGAGCTGTTCGAAGCGATGGTCATGACGCCGTACTTCCCGCATCCCGATATTTTGATCTACCTGGAAGGCAGCTTCGATGACATTATCGGGCGCGTCCAGGAGCGGGGACGCCCGATGGAGCAGCAGACCCCGATCGACTACTGGCGCGATTTGTTCAACCGCTATGATAGCTGGATTCACTCGTTTACCTCCTGTCCTGTTCTGCGGGTGAACATCAACGAGTACGACGTCGTGGACGACCCGGCCTCCGTGGAGAGCATCATTGCCCGTGCGGCGGAAAAAATTCGCCTGGGACGAGCTGCGCGCCTGCCGTAGCCAGCCCCAAAACCCCCTGTCCTCCTACTGTATGGCAAGGCTTGCCGCCAGCAGGAAAGACAGGGGGTTTTTGTTTTCGGACTGTGTTTGCCATTCACCGGACGGGATAGTCTTCGAGCCTCAGCGCATCGCTGTCGTCGTTTCTTCGCGAGTGTGCTTTTGGTCAGGCTTCCTGCGGTTTTCCGTGCACTTCGGCGGGGGGAAATCGGCTGCGGATAAACCCCGCTGTGGTATAATGAGAGCATCTTGGAATTAAAGGAGCTAGGGAATGGCAGAAGAATGGTTTGAACGCAGCTTTCGCGAAGATTACGTACTTGTGTATCGGCATCGGGACGATTCGGCGGCCGACAGCGAGATCGCCAATCTGCTCGAGCGATTGCCGATAAAGAGCACGGGGCGCGTACTTGATCTTTGCTGTGGGAGCGGGCGGCATTCGCGTGCGCTGGCTCGCAGAGGATACGAAGTCGTAGGTGTCGACCTGTCCCCCGTGCTGCTGCAGCTTGCGGAAGAGCAGAACACCTATCCACAGCTCAGCTTCGCTCGCTGCGACATGCGCCATATTCCGTATCGGGACGAATTTGACATCGTAGTCAACCTGTTCACCAGCTTTGGCTATTTTTCGTCCGATGAGGAAAACGCGCAGGTCGTCCGCAATATGGCGCAGGCATTGAAGGTGAACGGGGAAGTCGTCATCGACTATTTGAACCCCGCCTACGTGAAGCAGCATCTTGTCCCGCACTCCACCAAAGAGGTCAGCGGGATGCTGATCGAGGAGAAGCGCTGGATCGAGGACGAGGCGGTAAAAAAGCGGATTTTGATTCGAGACGATCCCGCCGCGCAGCCGAGGGAGTACTTGGAGCAGGTTCGGCTTTTCTCCGTGGAACAGATGACGGCCATGCTGGAGCTGGCCGGATTCGGACAAATTCAGGTATTCGGCAATTACCAATTTGAACCGTATATAGCCAGTCAATCGCCGCGCATGATTTTTTACGCGATCAAGCAATAGGTAGCGCGGATAAGCGTGACTAACCTTTCTGTCTGCTGAATATGATGGTGTTACCACCGATTCATCGGACAAAAGGGGGGCGATGTGAGTGAGCAAGCTGTCTTTGGAACAGGTCAAACTGTATTTGAGCAAGGTTCCGGGCTGGAAGCTGGTAGAAGACAGGATGGCGCTGTCTCGCACATATCACTGTAGAGACTTTGCCACGGCTGTGAGCTTTGTAAACCGTGTGGCGGAAATGCTTGAGCATGACAGTCAGCATGTCGAGATTCACCTGTCTGGCGGAACTGTGACGTTTACGCTCGCGACCCGCGAGGCAAAAGGGCTGACGGGCAAAGATTTTGCCCTCGCCCAGACGATCAGCAAAGTAAGCTAGCGTCAGGAAACAGCCGCTTCGGTTTGGGAAGCGGTTTTTCTTTTGGCTTTTCCGCTGCACTTTGCTATGATGGGCAGTAATGATATTTTTTCGGAGGGATTGACAATGGAAATTCAACAGCACGAACAGCTTTTGCGCCTGCTTGCGGACGAGTTTGCCAAGCAAACGCTGTCTGTCACTTTTACGCAATGGGACACGGAAAGCGAAGACGATGAAGAAGTCGCGCAGTTTCAGGGACAACTGACAGAAGTGAAGCTCACCGACAACGAATTTGACGAAAAAGACCTGTTGCTGCTGTTTGTGGCAGCGGACGAGGAAAGCGTGGAAATTTTGATGGAAATTCCCGGAGAAGAAGTGGATCTCGCCACCTATGCAGACGGAAAACTGAACATTTTCGGTACGGAAGCGGAGATCGTCCTGGAAAAATGAACAGGAAGCCATCCTATCGCTACGTCGGAACACCCGATCCGATGAGTGAAAAAGAAGTGTACAGTTGCGAAAAGTACATGAAAAAAAACAGGCATGCGATGATAAAGGCAGGGCGGTACATGGTGGACGTACCCGCTCTGCTCGCTTTGTTTCACCTGGACTGCTGGAATTGCCGGGCGGTTCACCGCGAGACTTGCTGCGAAGGCGGCCAGCCATACGCCGTCGAGGAATGGCAAATCCCGCTGCTGGAAAAACAGGTTCCGGCGATCGCTGCCCGTTTGCAGACAGCAGGCGAGCGGGAAAACTGGGAGCGCTACGGCGTGTGGGACCGGGGACAGTTGCCAGGCACGATTCGTATGCGGCATGGCAACTGTCTGTTTTATCAGGAAAACAACGGCCGCTTCGGCTGTGCGATCCACGCCTACGCGGAAGAGGCAGGGCACGATGTCCTGCCGCTCAAGCCGTTCAGTTGCCAGTTGTACCCGCTGGATTTGATTGATACGGGCCAGGAAATTTTGTTGACTGCCGTGACCAAAGAGACGTCGTCCTTTTCCCGCTGGGGAACGGACTATTTGGAGCAGTTTTACTGCGCGAACCGGGAGCGCAGGAAGCTGGCTGCGCACATCGACGAAAACTGGTTCGCGCTCGATGGCTACCGCCCCGCCTACGAATGGAACGTGCCGATGCTGCGCTATTTTTTGCAGGAGGAGGCGGATACCGTGCTGGACCGCCTGCGCGAGCGCAGCCATATGACAACTGTCAGTATGTAATTGGAACAGCGGATGCCTTGTGATATGATGGGGGAGCATGAACATGATTGACAAAGGAGCAACAGTGATGAACGTCAAGACTACACAAGAATCCCGCACGATCCAGGCATCCTTGGTTCAACCGTCCGATACGAATTACCACGGGACCATCTTCGGCGGGACGATGATGGCCTATATAGATGAGGTAGCGGCAATCGCTGCCATGCGGCATTCGCGCCGCCCGGTCGTGACTGCTTCCATAGACTCCATCGATTTTTTGGCACCCGTAAAAATGGGGCATTCGATCTGCCTGGAAGCGTTTGTCTCCTCGACAGGGCGCACGTCCATGGAGGTCTTTGTGAAAATCGTCTCGGAAAACCTGCAAACAGGGGAACGAGTCCTGACTGCCACTTCGTTTTTGACTTTTGTCGCGCTCGATGAAGCGGGCAATCCTACCGAGGTTCCGGCCATCGTTCCGGAAACCGAGGAAGAGAAAAGGTTGATGGCTACTGCCGAGGAGCGCAAAAAAATGCGCAAGGAACGGAAAGACAGCCTGCAAGCGTTTGTCAGCCAGTTAAACATCGAAAAAACAATCTGATGTTCGTTTGGTTTCACCCTGAGCGACAGTTCGCTCAGGGCCTTTTCTACATAGAGGCGCGAGGAGGAATCGACAATGAAGTACCGCAGATTAGGGAAAACGGAACTGACTGTTTCGGTCATTGGCGTAGGGACGTGGCAATTTGGCGGAGAGTGGGGGCAAGACTTTTCGCAGCAAGAAGTCGACCAGATTCTGGACAAGGCGCACGAGCTGGGGATCAACCTGATCGACACCGCAGAGTGCTACGGCGATCATCTGTCCGAGAAGCTGATCGGAGGCTATTTGAAAAAGAGCCGCCGCGCCGATTGGATCATCGCGACGAAGTTCGGCCACCATTTCCACGACAAGTTTTCGCGGACGAACGAGTACGGGGCTGCCGCTGTGCAGGAGCAACTGGAAAAATCGCTGCGGGCTTTGCAGACCGACTACATCGACCTGTACCAGTTCCATTCCGGGCCAGACGAAGCGTTTGACAACGACGAGCTGTGGACGTATCTGGACAAGCAGGTGCAGGCAGGGAAGATTCGCCATCTGGGCTTGTCGATTGCCAAAAACGACAACATGCATCAGGTGGGCGGAGCTTCCCGCGTCAACGCGCAGACGATCCAGGTCGTCTACAACCGGCTGGATCGCAAGCCGGAGGAAGCGGTGTTTGCGTCGTGCGCGGAGCAGGATTTGGGCGTGCTCGCACGCGTGCCGCTGGCGAGCGGTTATTTGAGCGGAAAATACAAGCCAGGAGCCGTGTTCGCCGGAAACGATGTGCGCCACCGCCACGATCCGCAGCACGTCGCCCGCCTGCTCGAAGAGGTTGCCAAAATCAAGGAAAGCGAAGTGCCGGAGGGCGTGGACATGGCGCAGTGGGCGCTGGCGTGGTGCCTGAAGCACCCGGCCGTCACGACGGTCATCCCGGGCAGCAAAAGCCCGGCACAGGTGGAGGCAAACGCCAAAGCCGCTGCCTTCGCAAGCGACGATCACCCGCAAGCGCGGGTCAAATAGCGAAAAGAGGAGCCGACAGATCGCGACGGCTCCTCTTTTTTTTGTACATAAGTGCCACAAAGGCGTCGCCAAGGGTTTGGCGCAGCCAAGTTTTCTAACCGATCAGTCAGTCCAGAAAGCGAGCCTTGATCTCGGGAGTAGGCAGCATGCACTGTTCCTGTTTGCCAAACCAGCGGTAACGGTTTTTGGCCACCCAATCGTAGGTGAAATCGCGGACGGGACGGGGGAACAGACGGCCGAGGTAGTAGCACAGCGGCCAGGCCCCGGACAGCTTGCGCGCCACTCGCAAAATCGCGTCTGACTTGGTGTATAAGCGTCCATGGGCAATCAGGACGACAGATGACAGCCCGCTTTCGGCATACGAAAAGCGGGACAAAATTTGCTGCGCTTTTTCCGACTGCAAAGAAGCGAAGTGAATGCTGCCGGAAGGATCGCGCTTGAGGATGAATTGAACGGCGCTGTTGCACAAATGGCAAACACCGTCGAACAACAAAAGATAGTCAGGGTGTTGCAGCGGCTCAGATGCTGGCTTCATCAGGCAGCCCTCCATGCTCTACAGCGAATCGAATGGTCGTGCGGTCGTGCCGCCTTCGCTTTCATCATAGCAGAGAAGGGAGGGCATTCCCAGCGCGGATCACTACTAGAGAATGACAAGCGCTCCTTTTTGAATCAGTTCCTCTGCTTTCACCAGGTCGGGGTGCATTTCCCGGTCCTCGTGCAGACGGGGAATGACGCGGCGCAGCTCTTCGTAAGCTTTTTTCGTGCCTGCGCCCAGCTCTCCATTCCCGAAGTCGATCGCCTGTGCTGCCGCCAAATATTCGATGGCGAGCACCTTTGTCACGTTGGAAATGACCGTGCGCAGCTTGCGGGCGGCGGTTGTCCCCATGCTGACGTGGTCCTCCTGGTTTGCCGAGGACGGGATGGAATCGACGGACGCAGGATGGCACAGCACTTTGTTTTCCGAGACGATGGAAGCGGCTACATATTGCGTAATCATAAAACCGGAATGAAGACCGCCGTTTTCGGTCAAAAATCCGGGCAGGCCGCTAAGCTGCGGGTTGACGAGTCGCTCTGTGCGGCGCTCGGAGATGTTGGCCAGCTCTGCCATGGCGATCGCCAAAAAATCGGCGGCAAAGGCCATCGGCTGCCCGTGGAAGTTTCCGCCGGAGATGACATCGCCTGTTTCCGTGAACAGGATCGGGTTGTCGGTCACGCTGTTGCACTCCCGGGTGACCGTCGCCCAGACGTACTCCAGCGTATCGCGTGTCGCTCCGTGGACTTGCGGGAGGCAGCGCAGACTGTAAGGGTCCTGGACGCGCAGCTCGCCCTGCTGCGAGGTTCTTTCGCTGCCGGACAGGTGCGCGAGCAGTCGTCTCGCCGATTCCTGCTGTCCGGGATGCGGGCGGACGAGGTGCAGTTGCGGATCAAACGCTTTCGGTATGCCGCGCAACGCTTCAATCGTCATCGACGCGATCAGCTCCGCGCTTTCCAGGACGACGCGCGAATCGTACAAGGCCAGGCAGAGCAGGGCGGTCATCGCCTGCGTGCCGTTAATCAGGGCCAGACCTTCTTTGGCCTGCAGGCGAATCGGGGAGAGCCCGACTGCTTTGAGCGCCGCTTCTCCGCTCATCCGCTGTCCATTGACGATCGCTTCGCCCTTGCCGAGCATGACGAGGACCATGTGCGCGAGCGGAGCCAAATCGCCGCTGGCGCCGAGCGAGCCTTGCTGGGGAATGACCGGATGGACGCCGCGGTTGCACAGCTCGGCCAGGTGCAGCAGCGTTTCTTCCCGGATGCCGGAATAGCCTTTTGCCAACGCATTGATTCGCAACGCCATCATGGCGCGGACGACTTCCACCGGATAAGGCTCTCCCATTCCGCAGGCGTGGCTCATAATCAAGTTTTCCTGCAGCTTGCTGACATCTTCGCCCTGAATCATGACATCGGAAAATTTGCCGAAGCCTGTGGTGATGCCGTAGACGACTTTTTGCTCCTGGAGCATCTCTTCGACCATCGCCCGGGAGCGGCGCACATTTTCCAGCGCCTCGGGGGTCAATTCGATGCGGTGAGCGTCCCTGGCAATCCGGACGACGTCTTCAATGCGCAGGCGATTCCCATTCATATGGATGACGCTTGCTTGCTGATTCATGGATAGTTTCCTCCTTTAACAGAGCAGAGAACGAAAAGAGCGAGGGGTTAGGATACTAGATCCTAACCCCTCGCTCCCGGGTTCTATGTGATTGGATGAAACGCGTAAGCCCGATTGGAGGCCACATACGTCTTTCCTCACTTTCGCTCTACAACTGTCAGATAATTTTCGTTATTAGTATTATTGTAACGAAAGTGAGCGCGCAGTCAAGATCAAGATTGGCACGGCGCCTTCCCTATAGTGGAAAAAAACGGGCTCAATCCATTTTTGGAAACTGGGCGATTGTCGTTTCTTGAGCGGGATAAATGTCATACCATGTACTGTGTTATTTCATCAGAAAGGACGTGTTCATTTCCGTGGAAAAGCGACGCAAGATGCCGCCTGTGCCTCCATCGTCCCCAAGGCGTCCCAAAGAAATGCCAAAGCCGCCTTCCCCGATAATGCCGTTGCCGTCACCGATTGTACCGTCTCCTAACGTACCATCGCCAAACGTACCGTCACCGTCGAAGCCGAAAGCGCCGCAAAGCTCGGAGAATCCGCAGCACAACATCCCGGCACGCCCGATGCCGCAACGGCCGAACGTGCCATCTCCTAACCAGATTATGCCGAATACGCCAAACCCGATGCCGCCAAAACCGATGCCGTCCAATCCGATGCCGCCAAACCGGATGCCAGCCAACCCGATGCCGCCAAACCGGATGCCAGCTAACCCGATGCCGCCAAACCGGATGCCAGCCAATCCGATGCCGCCAAACCGGATGCCGTCCAATCAAATGCCGCCAAATCGGATGCCAGCCAACCCAATGCCGCCAAACCGCAGACCGAATCCGATGCCGCCGAACGTCATGCCGAACCGGCGTCCACCAAATGCTTCGCCAAACATGAGGCCGCCGTCAGCGGAAAACGTCCGGCCAGGCTCGGAAATCGAACTGTATTTGTTCAAGTTCCATTTCCATATGGACCGGATGCAGTATTTCCGTCACAAATGCGAGCAATACCGGGATCACCGCCGGAAATACAGCGAATACCGCAGACATTACAAACACCATCAACGGAGAATGAAGCATTATCACGACCGTTGCCAAGTTTGGCATCATAGGGGCAGCAGCTCTGGCGGACGCAGCAGCTCATCGTCTTACGGACATAGAAGCTCCTCCTCCGGACATGGCTGCGACTGTGGTTGCAGTTGCGATTAACGAGCAAGCAAAAAAAGGACGCCTGTTTTCGCGTAGGCGTCCTTTTGGCTGTTTGGCTGGCGGCAAAAGCGAATTGGTTTTCCTGCCGGGGCGATCAAGGGGCAGCGGCAAACGCCTCGACCTCAACCCCGCGTTTTTTCAGATGTTGCCGCAGAGTCAGCAGCGCATCGTCTTTGTTTTTGCATTCCAGCACAATATCGACATGGTAATCGGCGAGAGCGCTGGCAAAAGCGATAAATTCGTCCGGATCGATATTGTCCGCATGGGAGCGAAAGTCTTTGGCTGATTTCGGCGAGGACATGTGCATTTTCGGGATGCGCTTCCCCCACGTCTGGATGATGCGCGGAAGATACTCTGTCCATTCCTCGCCGTCCGAATGGCAATGGTGGTGATGGATGTCGAACACCATCGGCACACCGATCTGCTCGCACAGCTCCAACACCTCGCGCATGGTGAAGGACGTGTCGTCATTCTCCACGACCAGTCGCCGCTTGACCTGCTCAGGCAGTCGCTCAAAGTTCGCCGCAAATCGTTCCAGGGAAGTGACCTTGTCCTCGAACACACCGCCGGCATGCGTGACCAGCACCGAATTGTCGTCCAATCCAAGCAGATCAAACACTTTGGCGTGATACGAAAAATCCGCTATCGCCGCCTCGACCACGGATGGCTTGTCGCTGTTCAAAATGCTGAAGTGGCCGGGGTGCGCTGTCAGGCGAATGCCGTTGTTGCGGATGAATGTGCCTGTCTTCTGAAAGTCCCAGGAAAATTCTTTGGCCCAGTCCCAGTCTGCCGCGACCGGGTGCGTAGCCAGCGGCACAAATTCCGAGGGGAGGCGATACAAAAAAATGCGGTTTTCCACGTTGTAGGCGAGCAAATCCATCAGGTTGAAAAAATTCGTCTGCAACACTAGCCGCAGCTTTTTCAGGCGCGCCTGCGGCTCCAGTTTATTGATTTGCGCAACGGTCGTCTTTTTGTTCGGATTGTTTTTCAGCTTTACGCTGATGCAGGCATAGCCCAAACGGATCAAGGAAATCACCCCTGGGATCGTCGTCACCACGTAGTATCTCCAAAAACAGTAGCGGCGTGTGATATGAAAACTTCCCAGTTGCGCGCATGAAGGTGAGCGAACAGGCAGGGCGCCTGTGTACACCCTTTTTCGATCGGCATGTTTCCTTTCCGTACGGCCACCCGCCTGCAACGGACAAGCATCAGGTGCGATGGATTGCCGCAGCGACACGGTAAAAGCTTGGGCAACGGGCCGCCGCGACTCATAAGCCAAAGCCCCCGGAGAAAAGCTACTGGTAGAAACGAACGATAAACCGTAAAGGAGCGAAGCGTGATGAGCAAAAGCAAAAGCGTGAGAACGTTACTCGTCATCGGAACCGTTCTGCTTCACCTGACTTCCCCAGCTCTCGCCGGACAAGCGGCGGAACCGGGCCAGATGATGCAGCAAGCGGCGCGGCAACAGGCGGAGAGCGAGCACAATCGCTACGAAGTGGCAGGCATTACCGACCCGGTTGCCTTTGAAGCTTTTTTCGACAAGCTTCAGGAGGCGGTGAAGGCCGGGAACAAAGCACAAGTCGCAAGAATGGTCCAGTATCCGCTGCGCATAAACAAGGACGGGGGCAGCCGCTACGTGCAAAATGAGCAGCAGTTCCTCGCGGAGTACGACGAGATTGTCACACCGAAGGTCAAGGAAGCTTTGCTCGCCCAAAACGTCCGTGAGACGTTCGTCAACGCCCAAGGCGTGATGGTGGGCAACGGTGAACTGTGGCTGGGCCAAAGCGGCGGCAAGTACGTGTGGTTTGCCGTCAATTTGTAGGAAGCGGGGCAGGGCTTTTCTGCGGAAAAGCCCTAAAGGACGCTGTTCAAAAATTTTTATTGCGTTTTATGTATATTTTACGTGGACATTATAGATAGAAAATTCTAAAATAACTAATAAATAGACGGGGATCGAGGTGGATTTGACAAAAAATGTCCTTCTGAAATGGACATTTGTAATTTTGGCTCACACGTGATAGAATTCACGGAAAGCCAATTTGTTTAATGAAACTTAACTGAACGTAAAGCTAGAGAGAAAAGGAGTGGACACAGTGAGTTTGGATACGAAGCGATTGGCGGACGAATTGGCAGAACAGGTCGTTGCCTGGCGCAGACATTTGCACCAGCATCCCGAACTGTCGTTTGAAGAAGAACAGACGTCTCAATATGTGTATGAAAAATTGCGATCTTTCGGAAATTTGGAATTGTCCCGTCCGACGAAAACGAGTGTGGTTGCTCGCCTGATCGGCTCCCAGCCGGGAAAAGTGCTCGGCATGCGCGCCGACATGGACGCCCTGCCGATTCACGAAGAAAACGATGTGCCTTACGCATCCGGCAAAGCGGGCGTGATGCACGCTTGCGGGCACGACGGGCACACCGCGATGCTGCTTGGGGCGGCGAAAATATTGTCGCAGTACAAAGACCGCATCAAAGGGGAAGTGCGATTTTTCTTCCAGCACGCAGAGGAGCTTCCGCCGGGCGGCGCGGTCGAGATTGTCCGGGCAGGAGCGGCGGACGGTCTGGATTCGATTATCGGGATTCACCTCGCTTCTTACATGCCAGTCGGAAAATTCGGAGTTTTATACGGGGCGCTCACCTCTTCCACAGACCGTTTTGATGTGAAAATCCAGGGCAAGGGCGGACACTCCTCCCAGCCGGAGTCGGCGATCGATCCGGTCGTCATCGGCGCGCAAGTCATCACCGCTTTGCAGCAAATCGTCTCCCGCAATGTCAGCGCGTTGGACAAGGTCGTCCTCTCCGTGACGATGTTGAACGCAGGCACGGCCTACAACATCATTCCAGATACGCTGACGCTGACAGGCTCGACCCGCTGCTTTAACGCGACAATTCGCGAAAATCTGCCGGTCTGGATTGAGCGGATTGTCAAAGGGATTACCGAAGCACATGGGGCCGGCTACGAGTTCTCGTTCTCTCACGGCTACACCTCCGTCGTCAACGACGAGCAAGTGACCAGGCTGATGGAGGACATCATTCGCGAGCGCTGGGGCGAGGAAGACATTATGTACATCGACCCGCTGATGCCGGGCGAGGATTTCTCCGAATACTTGAAAAAGGCGCCAGGCTGCTTCATCCAGTTGGGAGCGGGCAATCCGGAGAAAGGCTTTGTTTACCCGCACCACCACCCACGCTTTGATTTTGATGAAGACGCATTGGCTCGCGGCGTCGAATTGTTCGTTCGGGCAGCGCAAAAGGTAGTCATCGAATAGCAGACAGAAACAAGACCGAACAGGGGGATCCTTATGACTGAGGGACGCGTGAATGTGTACAAGCTGCATTTCCTGGTGCTTGTACTGGTAGCCTTGACAGAGTTTATCGGCACGAAAAAAATCAATATCGGCATCGGCGTCATCGCCTTGTTCCCGATGCTGTACGCACTCGTTATCGGCGGTGTCATTAGCTGGCCTTCATTCAAGTTTTTGAAAGAAAAAGATATGAATGTCGCGGCAAACATTTTGGGCGTTTCTTTTCTGATCTTCGTATGTAAGCTCGGCGCCAACATTGGTCCAGAGTTGCCCAAGCTGTTTGGAGCGGGCGTATCGCTGCTCGTCCAGGAGGTAGGCCACATCGTCGGAACGATCATTTTGGGCTTGCCAGTGGCGCTTTTGCTCGGTCTGAAGCGCGAATCAATCGGGGCTACCTATTCCCTCGACCGCGAGCCTAATCTGGCGATTATCGTGGACAAGTTCGGGGCAAGCTCGCCGGAAGCGCGCGGCGCACTGGGCGTTTACATTTGCGGTACGTTGTTTGGCGCGATTTTCATGTCGTTGCTCGCAAGTATCCTCGGCAGCAGCGGACTGTTCCATCCGATTTCGCTCGCGATGGGCGCAGCGGTTGGTTCAGGGAGCATGATGGCGGCAGCGACAGGCTCGCTCGCCGTAATTTTCCCGGAAGCGCAAAAAGACATCGCCTTCTACTCGGGGGCGGCGAACTTGATGATGAGCATTATCGGTACGTATGTATGCATTTTCGTCTCCTTGCCGCTCACGCAGCGGCTGTACGCATGGCTGGAGCCGATCATCGGCCGCAAAAACGCTTCTTCTGACACAGAAGGGGGGAAAAGAAGCGCATGAATCAAATTTTGACGATTCTCATCATTGGCGCAATCTCACTCATCGGTAACTGGATCGGCTATGGCGTGCCGATCATGGAATCGTTGCCAGGCATTGTGCTTCTCGCGGTCATCACCTTGATCGGGATGGGCTTTACGAAAATTTTGCCGTTCAAATCTCCGGTGATTGTCTGGATTTCTCTGTTTGCCATGTTGGCTACTTCTCCTTTCTTCCCAGGAAGCGAGTACACGGCAGCGTCGATTGCCAAAATCAACCTGCTGGCGCTCGCGACACCGATTCTCGCATACGCCGGTCTGTCGCTTGGAAAAGACATTCATCTGTTCAAGCAGTTGAGCTGGCGGATCGTAGTCGTATCCCTCGTCGTTTTCACAGGGACGTTCCTGTTCGCAACCTTGTTCGCGGAGATCGTGTTCAAGATTCAAGGAAAGTTTTAAGCAAACCGCATTAGCGAAACAAACCTTCGTGGCTCGCAACTTGCCGCGAAGGTTTTTTCGCATCGCCTCCGGGTGTACAAAAGAATTGATCGATCAGGAATGGACAGTTATACTCTTAATAATCAGAAAGATTACGGCTTCCGACAAAGTAAGACAGGAGTGGAGAGAGCAAATGATTATTGATGTGAACCAAGTCATGTGGCAAAGAGACGAAACGGTCATTTTGCGCGACGTTAACTGGCAGGTGCAAGAAAACGAGCACTGGTGCCTGGTCGGACTGAACGGCTCCGGCAAAACGAGCCTGCTGAAAATCATCTGTGGCTACACTTGGCCGACAAAGGGGCAGGTCAGCGTCCTCGGAAATGTGTACGGAACGGTCGATTTGCGCGAAGTAAGAAAATCGATCGGCTGGGTCAGCACGGCTTTGATCGCACAGCTTCACGAGCACGAGACGGCCTTTCGCGTCATTTTGAGCGGGAGAGAAGCGACGATTGGCCTGTACGCGGTTCCGGCGGAGAAAGATGTGCAAAAAGCGTCCGAACTGCTCGAAACATTCGGCTGCACGGAGCTGCGGGACAGGCCGTTCGGAGCGCTTTCGCAAGGAGAGCGGCAAAAGGTGCTGATTGCGCGGGCGTTGATGGCGTCCCCCCGGCTGCTCATTTTGGACGAGCCATGTACGGGACTGGATTTGCTGGCACGAGAGCAGCTTTTGTCGATGATCGAGCAAATTGCCAAGCAGCCGGACGGGCCGACATTGCTGTACGTCACTCATCATATCGAGGAAATTTTGCCGTGCTTTACCCACACGCTGCTGTTGAAGGCGGGGGAGGTCGAGCGGGCGGGAAAAACGGACGAGGTGCTGACCGCAGACGGATTGACCCGCTTTTTTGGGGTTCCGGTCAACATTGCGCGGTCGCAGGGACGCTCCTGGGTCAGCCTCGGGGAAGCGGCATCGGTGCTTTAACAGCCGATCTTTTGGCAAGAGTCGGCAAGGTCGTGTAACATTGTGTATAATAACAGTATGAATAGAAACTGGGAGGAGAGGAGAGATGGAGGCATGAACAACGTGATTGCACCAATCACAGACTCCACCTGGGCGATCATCACCTACGAGGATGCGTGGCAGAGCTACGTGAACAGCTACGTGGTCAAACAAGGTGAATCGTTTGCTGTTATCGATTCCCACTTGCGCAAGCAGCGGACGTACTTTCAGCAGGCGCTGGAGGGAATCGGTGCCAAGCCGGAGCGGATTGAATACGTTTACTTTACCCATCGGCACGCGGACCATATCGGGAATGCCGACATGTTTCCTTCCCGAAACAACTGGATTCATCTCGACGATTACTACGAGCTGGACGATTTCTCTCAGACGCTGTTCGGGCACACCTTCACGGGGAGCGGCGGAGATCTACCGTCGTTGCGTTTTCGGCAATTGTCCTTTCATACGGAAGGGTCCGTGGCGTTTTTCGACCCGCAGAGCAAAATTTGTTTTGTCGGCGACCACATCTGCTTTGATAAAGCCGAGCTGGGTCAGATCGTCGGAAAAGAAAGCGAGTGCCGGGCGGCGTACAAGGCGCATATAAAAAGCTGGGCCATCGACGAGCCTGATCGGGTCCCGGAGTACGTGGAGGGGCTGGAAGCGTTGCTTGACTGGCCGATCGAATTTTTGGCGACGGGACACGGTCCCATCCTGCAAGGCGACATCCCCGACTTTTTGCAGGAGCTGATCGCGATTTTACGTCCGTAACTTTTTTCTGCAAAAGAAAAGACTTGTGCACCGGAAAAACGGGCGACACAAGTCTTTTGGCATTACGCGTGCGGGTGAATCAAGCGCGATTATTCCTTTGCTTGCTCCACCAGAACCGGGTCCATGATCTGGACGTTGTACTTTTTCTTCATTTGCTCCAGCCACTCGTCCGAGTGCTTGCGTCTGTTGCGCTCTAGCAGCTTCTCGGCGATCTCGGGACGAGCTTCTTCATACGTTTTTCCGAGCTTTTCTTTATTTTTCTCGTAGTACTCCTTGATTTGCTCCTCTGTTACCGGGAATGCCTTTTCAAACACTTTGTCGCGCAAAAGGAGCATGCCGAACCGCTCGCGGAGCTCTTTTTCATTCATTTTTCGTTCCTGCAAATACTCCTGGAACTTCTCCGGTGTTTTCAATTTATCCTTGATCGGATTGATCTTCGCGTCGATCTCCTGCTCGGTCACTTTGATGCCTTGGGCGGCGGCTTCCTGCTTGCACAGTTCAATGGCAATCAGGTCGGTCACGACTTTGGCGCCAGCCTCTTTTTTCATCTGCTCATAGAGCGCGGTTTGCGAGATCGCGGTGTTGCCGACTGTCGCGACTGCACTTGTGTGGGCGGCGGCAGGATCATTTGCCTGCGATACGCCGATCACAGCCAGTCCTGTCAGGAGGACGGCGACTGTCAGGATGGAAATGTCAAACTTTTTCATTTCAAGAAACCTCTCTTTCTGGCCTACATCTGTTGAAATAGTATAGAGCAGCGATACGGAAGAAAAATGGAACGGCTTTTACGAGAATGCCACATTTTCCTGCCCGATATGCCCGTTTTCTGGAAGCAGGCGGCAATAAAAAACCGCACACCAGAAAAATCATGTGCGGTGTCATTTGGATTGGAAAGCAGGCGGATATTTAGCTGACGTGAGTCGAAGCCTTTTGCCATTCCTCCAGGCGTTTTTCCAGCTCGGAGCGGTTGAAGTGCAAAGAGCTGGCCGATTTGTTCAGCAACTGGCGGAGATAGGTCAAGGCGTGCTCGTAGTTGCCCTTGGCTGCTTCGATTTCAGCGAGGCAAAACAGCTTCCACTCCTTGGCAGAGCGCTTGGTGGCAATCAGTTGATAAGCTTCGAGTGCGCTTTCGATTTCGCCCAGTCGAGCGTGCGAGCAGGCGATGAGCGCGAGCGAATCCGTCATCCTCTGGTCGCGTTGGTAAATGCGGAAAGCGACTTCCAGCGATTCGCTGTAACGGCCGGACGAGTAGTAGACGATCGCCAGGTTGTAAAACAGGTAGTGAATCATGGCCTGATTGAACAGAGAAGGGCGTTCCTTGCAGACGTTGATGCCCGAAACAATGTACTTTTCAGCCAGTTCGTAATTGCCGATCATGATTTCGTGTGTCGATTTATCGAGCATGGCTACCGCACGCGAACGGTTTTTTCGGTAGGATGCCTCCAACCAGCTAAGCCGTACATCCAATCGGCGCTTGTACAGATTCGCCATATATTGAAAACGGAAGGGCCAGTGCAGGCGAATGAACATGACCAGCAGCACGGCAGCTAATCCCGCCAGTGTTGAAGTCAGATTAAGACTCAAATACTCCACGTAATGACACCCTCTCTTTTTGCGCTGCCTCTATTCCCCCATCTTAGCACAGAACCTGTCCGCGTGACAGACCATTCCCTTTATTTCGTCAATGGCAAAGTCTTTACAGCTTTCGGCCCTTGAAGCGGCTGGGCTTTGACGAAGTCGTCGGAAACGGTGTAGAGCGTCTGGTCAATCGTCAGGATTCGCTTGATGTTTTTTGTGCTTTCGTACCAGCCTTCCCCTGCCTTGTCTCTGTCTGCTTGCTCCAGATGTGTAATTTTGTCCGTCAACGTAAAGCCTTTTTCCAGATCGAGCCGGTAGACGTACGCGCCCTGGAACGTGAAGTGGCCGTAGCCGCGAATGTCCTGCTTCGCCTTTTGTTCCTCGGTCCATTCGTAGACGGTGACCGGGAAGGCGAGCAGCCCTTTTTCCTTGGAAAACAACAAAGCTTTATGGTTGCGCAACAGCTCGGAGTCTGTTCCGCGGTCGCCGATGACGGTTTTGAACTTTTCTTTCGGCTTGGTCACGTCGCTGACGTCGAACAGCGCGATTTTCATGCCCTGGTAAAAAGCCATGTCCTTGTCTGACTCTGCTTCCTTGCCGAATCCGATGATGTGGTTCTCGTCATACGGATGGAGGTAATCGCTGTAGCCCGGAATTTTCAGCGCTCCCAAAATACGCGGGGCAGCAGGCTTTGCCAAATCGAGCACGAACAGAGGGTCTACGTTGCGGAACGTCACCATGTAGGCGCGTTTCCCCATGAAGCGGACGGAGTAGATGCGCTCGGTCGGAGCGATGCCTTCCAGCTTGCCGTGGATTCCGAGCGTGCTGTCAAGGACGTACACGTTGTTTTGCGAAGTGCCGGAATCGGTGCGCCACATGTTTCCGCTCGTCGTCGCGATCCGCAAGTAGCCGTCGTGTTCGTCCAGGGAAAACTGGTTGAGAATCTGGCCCGGCACGCTGCCTTTTGCCGAAAAGGCGATCTTGCCGTCGTTCATGCCGAAGCGGTAGATCGTCGTGTCCGTCGCAAGCGGCGGGGGGGCAAACGAAGGGGCAAGTGACTCGCCTTGCTTCAGCTTGATCGGCTCCGCTTTATGCTCGGTTACCGCTACGTACAGATTGGTCGGGGAGGCGTAAATATTTTCCCCTGCGCCCAAATAAGTGGAAAGCGACAGCTTTTGTTTAGGCTCGTCGAGATTGACGCCTGCCACCATCAGGTAGTTCGGCTGCAAGCTTTCCGGAAAATAGCGGATGTCGCTGTACGGAACGGTTTGATACTGCTCGCCGAAGGCACTGTCGCGATAGGCAGGGCCAGGCAGCTCCGTTTTTTCCTGCAAAATCCGGTAAGTGTCGATGTAGTGATTGGCCGTCAAATACAGGCTGGAACCGATTTTGCGGGACGACAAATACTGGCCTTCCACTTCCAGTTGTCTGATGAGCCGCGGTTGCGCTTTGTCTTGGATGTCGTAGACGAGCGCTTTGACAAGCTGGTTGTGGCGGTAATACGGGATAGCGCGCTTCGAAGCGGGCAAAGGAGCCAACTCGACGCTGCTGTTCGCCTGGCCGATGACGATGAGTTTTTTGTCGTCGACGAACATCTCCAGCGGCGTGAACAGGCCGTCCTCATAGCTGATCCGGCTCGTCATGCGCATCTCCGAGGCCGGGTACGCTTTGACGATGCGCACTTCGCGACTCGTCGACTGGTACAGGTAGGTGCCATCCGTCTTGACGATGTCGGCTTCATCGACGCCTTGCACCTGCGTGTTCGTCGCAGAAAAATCCGGGGCTGCTGCGCTTTTGCCGGAATCCCTCGCTTCAAGGACAGCAGCCGCTGCGGGCATGCTCAACTCGGCTTCTGCCACGACGTAGTTGGTTTTCGCCTTTTTCAGCAGCTTCTTGAATTGCCCGTAGGAACCGACGACAGGCAATCCGTCTTGCTCTGAGGCTGTGACAGTCGGCTCGTTGAGCGAGCCTGGCGGAAGCAAAAACGGCAGAGCGCACAGCACGACGGCTGTCACGATAAGTCCCGCTGCTTTTTTCTTCATCTCGATCCCCTCGCATCTCGATCTTGGCAGGATGTGCATTCAGTTATAAGACGCAGAATGCTGCTTTAACGTTTCACATTGTCTTTGGTCAGCAATCTACGGACAGGGGGGAGAGCGTGTGCTATAATAATAGGCGGTTTAAGCTACCATTCACACTTACGTCAAAAGGGGCGTCATAGATGGAAAACTTGAAGCAAAGCATTCTGGAACTCATCACGGATACGTCAACAAACTTGCCGCCAGACGTGCGTCGCGCCGTCAATGCAGCAAAACTGAAAGAAGATTTGGGCACTCGTGCTGCGCTGTCCTTGTCCACCATCGCGCAAAACGTCGTGATGGCCGAGGAAAACGTCTCTCCGATCTGCCAAGATACGGGGATGCCGACCTTTGAGGTCAAAACTCCGGTTGGCGTCAACCAGCTCACGATCAAAAAAGCGATCAAGGAAGCGATTGTAGAGGCGACGAAAACAGGCAAGCTGCGTCCCAACTCCGTTGACTCCTTGACAGGGGCAAACAGCGGGGACAACCTGGGGCCAGGTACTCCGGTCATTCACTTCGAGCAATGGGAAGAGGATGAAATCGAAATCAAGCTGATCCTAAAAGGCGGCGGCTGTGAGAACAAGAACATTCAATACTCCCTGCCCTGTGAGCTGGAAGGTCTGGGCAAAGCGGGCCGCAACCTGGATGGCGTGCGCAAATGCATTTTGCATGCGGTCTACCAGGCACAAGGACAAGGCTGTAGCGCCGGCTTCATCGGCGTAGGCATCGGTGGCGACCGCACCTCCGGCTATGCGCTGGCGAAGCATCAACTGTTCCGCCCTGTGGATGATGTCAATCCGAACCCGGACCTGGCCGCGCTGGAAAACTACATTATGGAAACAGCGAACCAACTGGGAATCGGGACGATGGGCTTCGGCGGAAACTCGACCTTGCTCGGCTGTAAAGTGGGCGTGGAAAATCGCCTGCCCGCAAGCTTTTTCGTTTCCGTTGCCTACAACTGCTGGGCGTTCCGCCGTCAAGGTGTGCGTCTGAACGCCGAAACAGGCGAAATTCTCCGTTACTTGTACAAGGACGAGGAAGTCGCCATGGATTTGGCTCCGACCGCAGCCGCAAGCGAAGAAGGCGAAAGCCGTCGCGAGGTAGTGCTCGAAGCGCCCATTACGGAAGAGCAAATCCGCAGCCTGAAAGTGGGCGACGTCGTCATCATCAACGGCGAAATGCACACCGGACGCGATGCCCTGCACAGCTACCTGATGGATCACGACTGTCCTGTGGACCTCAATGGGGGGATCATCTACCATTGCGGTCCGGTCATGCTGAAGGATGAAGCGGGCGAGTGGCATGTAAAAGCGGCTGGACCGACGACTTCCATCCGCGAGGAACCGTACCAGGGCGACATTATCAAGAAATTCGGAATCCGTGCCGTTATCGGAAAAGGCGGAATGGGCGCAAAAACGTTGAAAGCGTTGAACGAGCACGGTGCTGTCTACCTGAATGCAATCGGTGGCGCGGCTCAGTACTATGCAGAGTGCCTGGAAAAAGTCGAAGGCGTGGACTTCCTGGAGTTCGGTATTCCCGAAGCGATGTGGCATTTGCGCGTAAAAGGCTTCGCCGCCATCGTGACGATGGACTCCCACGGCAACAGCTTGCATGCCGATGTCGAGAAATCGTCCCTGGAAAAATTGGCTCAGTTTGCCGAGCCGGTATTCAAATAAGGGAAACCGTATAGAAATAACGCAAAAGCCTCTGACATTATATGATGCCAGAGGCTTTTGAGCTGTAAACGAGTCATTCAAGCAATAACCCTTGTCCTGTGGTCATGAAAAAGCAGTAATAGCTTTTAGCATTAAACATGTGCTATTTGATATAATCAGCATAGATTATTGTTAAGGAGATTGCCATATGTACCCAATCTTAAATATTTCAGGGTGGCCCTTCGAAGATCTATACGTTTCGGGATCAAAAGAAAAGAGATGGTACAGATTTCCTGAGAGTTTTAAGCTAGGCTTATTCAAGCTTCCTGTTTCGCTGACAAGTAGTACATGGAAAATAGAAGGAGAATCTACTGGGGAAATGTGGGCTGAAAAAATTGCTTCCGAAATAGGCAAAATTCTGGGTTTTAGCACACATACTGTAGACATAGCTTGTGTTGCGGCTGACGACGAAATCGTAGGGCATTATGGGCTAGATATTTCGAAGTTGGATTCGGGAATGATTTACGGAGCACTTTGTCATTCCTTTCTTGTTGAAGGGGAGGAGAGTTTAGTTGAAGGTGCAGATATGATCATGGAATATGATTTTACATACAATCGGGACATTTTACGGGGAGAGTTTGAAGTTTACAGCTATGAGTTATTAGAGAAAATTTTTCGTAAATACAATTTTATAGAAGAACTGTATAAAATGATGGTTTTTGACACTTTAATAGGGAACACAGATCGACATCAAGATAATTTTGGAATCATAAGAAATGAAAAAACAAACGAGATACGGTTTGCTCCTTTTTACGATAATTCTTCTAGTTTAGGAAGAGAGTTACCTCAACATAAAATCATGCTAATGATGCGGGATAAACAAATGTTTGATGCATACTTATTTGGAAGGAAATCAAGTTCTTTAATCAAATGGGGAAACATTCAACAGCATGAGAAATTGAATATTTTTTCGTTGTTTCAAAAAATCAGGGAATGTACCCCTGAAATTAGTAAATATGTGTCGCGTATTGAACGACTTTCTGATAATTTGATAATCCAATTGCTTGAAAAAGTACCGGACGTAGTTATGACTGACCTTCAAAAGCAATTCGTTATACGCTTGTTAATAACTCGTCGAGACTATATGTTAAGGGAGTTTAGCCATGAAAATTAGTTTTAGTAAATTACTTCTAAACTGGAAAAGTCCAGTTTCAGGGAGAAATTTCCCAGTAGGAGTACTGCAAAAAAGGCTTGATAGCGGTCTGTACGTGTTTTCTTATAACATTTCAGTCGTTGAAGAGGCAAAGGCGGAAGGTTTCATTCCGTTTATCGGGATTAGTGATATCGAGTCAGTCTATGAAAGCAAGAAATTGTTTTCCGTTTTTGAAAGAAGACTTCCTAACACGAAACGAAATGATTTTCAAAAATTTTTGTCTGATAATGATTTGCAGGGTTCTGATGATGTGTATTGGGATTACTTATGTGTAACAAAAGGGAAATTGGCAACGGACTCGTTAACGTTCATGGAACCAATTGTTTATGAAAAGAATTATGTTTTATTTAGTTGTGAGGTTGCAGGCTGGTCATATACAAAATCTAAGAACAGGGATTTTCAACAGAAGGAGAACATTGAGTTTATTGTCAGAATAGACGATGTTAATCCTGAAGATTCGTCTGCAGTTGAATTTATTGACCAAGAAAATCATTATGAACGAGTGGGGTACATACCAAGACCGTTTAATCTGCTTTTTTATCGGTTGTTGAAACAAAAAATCAGTGTTTATTCAAAAGTTTACCACTTAGGAAAAGAAGATAACCGACCACATGTGCTTATTTATACCGAAGATATTGAAAGGGAAATAATCGAAAGGGAAACAGATTTGCAGTATTTAATTGAGTATCATGATTAGCACTGTTGTTCATTCTCACTCCTAAGCATTCTTGGGCGCCTTGCCGCTGCGCGCCTGCAACGGCGAATATACTGGGTGTTTACCTATCTTTGCAAAAATGGGTATTTGTTTATCTCCACTGTCTCCGGGCGGGCATAGGCTAGTAACGAACAAGAAACGATAGAGGGAGTGAGCTTCGTGAACTATACAGTCCGTGCGGGAGATACCCTGAACAGTATTGCCGCTCGCTTTGGCGTGCCCGTTCAGGAATTGATCCGCGTAAACAATATCGCCTATCCGTATTACATTTACGTCGGTCAAAACCTGTACATCCCGGTCACTGCCACGCCTGCTCCGACGAGTGATGTGGAACGGAGATTGACGCGCGTGGAAAATCGCGTGGATGCGCTGCGCGACGACTACACCAAAGTCGATGATCGCGTGGATCGCCTGGAAACACGCGTCAACCGCCTGGAGGCGCGCGTGACCCGTCTGGAACGCCTCGTGCCCGGCCCGGTGCCGACGCCTGCGCCAACCCCGCCCCCTCGACCGCGCCCGACTGCGACTCCACGCCCGCGCTAAGCCATTGGACGTCCGGCCATCCTTCCTTTTTGCAAAGGGCTAATAATTTTCCCGCTACGCCATCGCCTCTTGGCCCCGAACTGCATAAGGTAGTACTAGAGGATTACGAGGAGGTGCGGCCATGCTAGGGTTTAACGGCAAAAACGTCAGACACCATTTCATGGGCGTCTATGGAAAAGTGGTGCAGATTCGCGAGCTGGTGGAAGTCATCGACCAAGTATTCGATTCCTTTCACAAAGTAAACAGCATCAGCAAGACGATGCTTGGGCCACGCAAGCCGAGTGCGAAAAATCTCGACAAACTCAGATGACGATCAGGCATGAAGCCGGACAACCAAAAAACCGCCTCCAGTCGTTGCTGGGGCGGTTTTTTATCTATAGGTAAGGCGTCCGAAAGCAATGGAAACCTGCAAGTTCTCAGGGGCAGACTCTATCATCAGAATAACCGATCGCAAAGAAAAAGTCTATTCATTTTTTGCGATTTCCCTTATATTTTTGAAGCTGTCAACGACGGTTTTACAAAAAAAGGGAGGGAACGAGATGAAGGAACAAAAGCGTCAGGTGAATCTGGTGACGGCAGGCTTGCTGCTTGGTCTGGTGTTGGCGTCGCTGGATCAGACGATCGTGGCCACGGCCATGCCGACGATTACAAAAGAATGGGCAGGATTGTCGCTCTACAGTTGGGTGTTTGCGATCTACATGCTCGCTTCGACGATCACGATGCCGATTTACGGAAAGCTCGCCGATTTGTTTGGCACGCGGATTGTCTATTTGAGCGGGTTGGCGCTGTTTTTGGCGGGGGCGCTCTTGTGCGGATGGTCAGGCTCGATGATGGAGCTGATTACCGCCCGGGGAGTGCAAGGCTTGGGGGCCGGGGCTTTGCTGCCGATTGCCTTTACGATTGTCGGCGAGCTGTACCCACCCGAGCAACGCGGAAAATTCCAGGGCTTGTTCGGAGCGGTGTTCGCTTTGGCGAGCATGGTCGGTCCGACGCTGGGAGGGATCATAGTGGAGAAGTGGGACTGGGGCTGGATTTTCTTTCTCAATCTGCCGATCGGCATTCCCGCCTTTCTGCTCATCGCACTGGCGTGGCGCGGGAAAACGATTCGCGACAAAAAGCCGCAGATTGACTGGTACGGAGCCATCAGCCTGAGCGCCGCTGTCCTTGCGATTTTGCTCGCCCTGGTGATCGGAGGGGAGCTGCATGACGCATGGGGCTCATGGCCGGTTCTCGGCTTGTTCGGTACGGGTCTGCTTTTGACGGGGCTGTTCATCTGGGTTGAAAGCAAGGCGAAGGAGCCGCTTTTGCCGCTCTCGCTGTTTCGGATTCCGGCCATCGGCTTCGGAAATATCGCAGGCTTTTTCGTGAGCGCAGCGCTATTTGGTGCCATTGCTTACATTCCGCTGTTCGTCCAGGGCGTGAGCGGAGCAAGTCCGGCGGAGGCGGGGTATATGCTGACACCGCTCATGCTGTCCGTGGCAGTGTCTTCTGCCATTGGCGGAAGGCTGCTGGCCAAAGCTTCGTTTCGCGCGATTCTGGTTCCGAGTCTGGTCTTGATAGCGATTGGCTTTTACCTTTTAGGCCAGCTTCAGGCAACCACGCCAAACAGCCAGCTTTTGGTTTCCATGATCGTGACGGGGCTTGGGATGGGAGCAGTCTTCCCGGCGCTCGGTACAGCAGCCCAAAGTGCGGTTCCGCCCGAGGCACGCGGCGTCGCCATGTCGACCTCGCAATTTTTTCGCTCGATTGGCGGGACGATGGGCATCAGCGTATTCGGAACGATTTTGGCGTGGCACATGCAGGCGGGGATGAACGAGGTGAGCGGTATGGCAGACTCCACGCTGTCTGCTGAGCAGCTTGCCGCCCTTGCCGATCCGAAGCTTCTGCTGGACGAGCAGCTTCGCAGTGCGCTTGCGCCCGAGTCGCTCGCGGCCGTGCAGCACGTATTCAGCGAGGCTTTGCACGGCGTGTTTTTCTCCGGGATGCTGCTGATTTTCATCAGCCTGGCTGCCAGCATGCTGTTGGGGAGGGCGTGATTGATCGAAAAAGAACCCCGCCGCTCGCTTTCAGCAAAAGACAGGGTTCCCAAGGCGTGAGGCCGTTACGATTTTTGATTCATGGCTTGCGCGGCCATCCGCACCATTTCCTTTACCATGCTGCCGCCCAGCCTGCCGCCGATCCGGCCTGCGTCGTGTGAGCTGAGCTGGCCGTTGTAGCCGCGCTGCAGCGGGACGTGAAGCTCGGAAGCCACTTCATACTTCGCCTGGTTCGGATCGGCGACATGGGCGACTTGCGCTTTCAAGGCATCGAGCCCTGCTCTGGCACCTGGGACGAGAGGACGTTTTCGTCTGCTCATGGATATCACCTCTCGCCTTAGCGTGCCCAACTAGACGAGTGCCTTGCGCAACGTGAAGTCCGTCTCCGGGTAGTAAGTGTTGGCAACGAGCAGGTTCGGCCCGGCACATTTGGCCGCGGGACAGAAGCAGTTGATCTTCTGGTTCAACGAATGGCGCTGCCAGGCGTCAAACATATGTTGAAGCTGAGCGTCCTGGATATTGCCGAGCGGCTCGACATCGCCGAAGTCGGTCACGATCACATCGCCCGTAAAAATGTTGATATTCAAGCGATTCCGACCATCCGGATCATTGCGGGTGGTCACATTTTTCGCTGTTCGCAGTCTTTGGATCAGCTCTCGGTCTGCCGGATCAGGGCTGCAGGCGAAAAAGGGGAGAGTCCCGAACAGCATCCACAAGTTTTCGTTGCGAATGTCGAGCATCCGGTGAATCGCCTGGCGCAGCTCATCCAAAGACAGCACGTTCAGGTCGCGGGCAAAGTCGCTGGCGTACATCGGGTGAACCTCGTGCCTGCGGCTGCCCATTTCCTGAATTTGCCGATGCAGTGTATCGAGCTTCGGCCACGTCCGATGATTGAGCATCGTCTCCGCGGAGACGAACACGCCTGCTGCAGCGAGCTTGCGGGAATTTTCCATGATGCGCTCAAACTGCGCTTCTGCCTGTTTGATTGAAACCGTTTGCCTTGCTTTTGCGTAAACAATATCATGAAATTCCTCTGGCGTAGACCAGTTCCAGGAAATGTGCATCACATCTATGTAAGGCAAAATCAGCTCGTAGCGGGAAAACGGCATCGACATGTTCGAGTTGATCTGTGTGCGCAGTCCGCGGTCTGCTGCGTAGCGCAGGATCGGCAGGATGACTTCCTTTACAGTTCGTTCGCTGTACATCGGTTCCCCGCCTGTTATACTTAGCGTAAGCAAATCCTTGGCTTCGTCCAGACGGCGCAGGATCAGATCGACAGGCAGGGCGGGATCGTCTTTATATCGCAATGTATCGCCAACCGCGCAATGCTCGCAGCGGAGATTGCACAGATTCGTTACCGTAAACTCCACGCTGGTAAGCTTGTAAGCGGGCGGTGTCGCATTAAACAACGGCTCCCATGGATCGTGTATCGGTGTGATTGGTGTTGTTGGAACCATGCGGATCAATTGTGGAAACCTCCTTCATTCTGCGTACAACTCAACCTATTATAACGACATTAGAGCGGAAGGAGAATAGCTAACGGCATGATTATGGGGATGTCTTTTGGACGCGGTGTGCTTTTTCATGATCGAAACGTGCTTGCTTGTGCCGAAGTAAAAGACGGCGTCATCCATATGTGGGCGGAAAAAATTACGCTCAAGACGATCGGCAAGCTGTGGTATCGGATTTTTTTCTCCTTTCCCTGGTATTATCAGCTTTTTCATCTGCTGCTTGCCTGCTATGTGGTCGCAGCCCTGGTCAATCCGGCGTGGGTGGTTATAGATCCGCTGTGGGTAGCGGTTTACATCGGCGGCTTTCATTTTGTTTTTCCAAAAATGATGAAAAAGTTTCACGGTGCAGAACATAAAGTCTTCAGCTATACAGGCAAAAAATCGCTGGCGGCCTTGCCGCAAATCGCCAAAGCCGATATCGTCAACGAAGGCTGCTCGACCAATCTGGTCGTCTGGTTTTTCGTCGGATTTTTGCTCTCGGTCTGGTTTTTGCCGCTGGAGTGGAGCGTTGTCTGCGGCGTGGGCGGCCTGTTCGTCGGGATGTTTGGGGAGCGCTACGTGCGCAAATATTGCGGCGTGCTTTACAAGCTGTCCGCTTTTTTTCAGAAGCACTTCACGACAAAAGAGCCGGATCGCCTGCACCTGGAGACGGCGATTCGCTCCTATATGCTGTTTGAGCATATTCGCGAAGTGGAGCGGCAGCGCTCCGCCTGAACACGAGCGGGCGGGCAGGAAAAGAGCAGAGTGTCCTCTTAATGAATGGATACGCTGCTCTTTTTTCTCCATGCCAGGAGTTGCCAAAACAATTGCGCCATTTCCTTTGTTTTGGTAAAATTTCCAATACTCGTTCGCTTGAGGGCTTTTTTGTGAAAAAATGGACGAGCACAGCAGAGTTTATCAACTCCAAACAGAGAGGGAGGGGCAGCATGCGAATCGAAAAGCGCGATTTTACCGTCAATGGGCTGACTTACACGATCCGCTCCGCAACGGAACAGGACGCGGGCGAGCTGTCCGCGCTGCGGCTGCAAATCGACGGCGAGACGGAAAATCTGGACCGGGAAAAAGGCGAAGACTACATCGACGAAGCCGGGTTCAGCGAGCTGATTCGCGCTGACGCCGCGAGCAGCCGCAACCTGTTTCTGGTGGCGGTGGCAGAGGGGCAGATCGTCGCGTTTTCGCGCTGCGCAGGCAGCCCGCTGAAAAGATTCGCGCACAAGGTGGAGTTTGGCGTAGGAGTCCTGCAAGCTTTTTGGGGATACGGCATCGGAAAACATTTGTTGCAGGAATCAATCGCGTGGGCGGATCGAACTGGCGTGAAAAAAATGACGCTGCACGTCCTGGAAACGAATGAGAAAGCGATCCGGCTGTACGAGCGGCTTGGCTTTGAAGTGGAGGGCGTTTTGAAACAGGACAAACTGCTTTCCGACGGCAACTACTACAATACGATCGTGATGGGCAGATATCGCGACTAAAAAAGGTCGAGGGCACGGATGTCCTCGACCTTTCGTCTCTATGCGCTACCGTTCCAGCGGGCTTTCTTCCAGCTTGCGGTACATTTTTCCTTTGTCGACGTAAGACTGGCGGATGCGCACCAGCTCTTTGAAGTCTGCTTCGGTCAGCTCCCGCTTGACCTTCGCCGGGTTGCCTACCACGAGCGTGCGGGGCGGCACTTTCATGCCGGGCGGGACGAGTGCGCCAGCCGCGACCATCGCTTCCTCGCCGATCTCGGCGCGGTCCAGCACAATCGCGCCCATGCCGATCAAGGCGCCGCGGCGGACGATGCAACTGTGCAGGACGGCATTGTGTCCGACCGTTACTTCGTCTTCGAGAATCAACGGGTTGTTCGGGCTTTGGTGCAGCGTGCTGTTGTCTTGCACGCTCACTCGTTTGCCGATGATGGTCGGCGCGATGTCGCCGCGAATGACGGTGTTGTACCAAATGGAAGAATCCTCGCCGATTTCCACGTCTCCCGACACGACGGAGCCTTTGGCGAGGAAAACAGTTGGATGAATGTTGGGCTTGATGTTTTCGAACGAAAGCAGTAGCATAATAACCTCCTGGTCAGTGAGTATGCGGGCAATTTGCCTCTTGCGGCCGGGGATGGAGAATGGAAAAACGCCCCGTGACAGGATCGCAATCGATGACAGTCCCAAGGAGCTTGTCTACGTCTTGCGGCTGGTAAAAAAAGCGGACTTCGTTGATGACCTGGACCTGATCGTGCTTTTCCGCTTCGGTGATGGCAATGCTGTAGGTAAAGCTGCCGCAGCCTGTCGTTGTAGGAACGAGCCTGATCCCCAGCTTGTCTGCGTCACGCTCTTCCGCGATCATCAGGGCAAGGCGCGCTGCCGCCTGTGGGGTAATGGTTATCACGGTCAACCCTCCTTGTCGCTTCTTTCATTGTACTACAGGTTGGCAAAAGGATCGAATGGGAACGTTCCAGTTTCTGCTGGTTGACCGCACATGAGCTGTATGATAGAGTATGTAGTACTGATTCTGAAATGCAGGAAATGCGGGTAGCCGCTGCCGCAATCGTCTCGGCGATTGGCGGTAGAGGAAAGTCCAGGCTCGCCCAAGCTGAGATGCTTGGAGTGTTCGTACCTGGCGCAAGCCAGGGCAGTGAGGCGCAAGCCTCGCTGACGGCGTGGAAAGGGCTCTCTCTGAGGCCCGAGTACGCTGAAAGTGCCACAGAAACGTAGCTTTTCTGGCGACAGAAAAGATGGAACGCGGTAAACCCTGCGAGCGAGAAACCCAAATTTGGTAGGGGAACCGTCCTGAAGGAATCAAACGGAAGGGACGGATGGTATCTTCGGATGCCATAGATAGATGGCTACCGCTCTTGGTGCGAGGGATACGTCCCGCTTGCAGCACGGGAGAGACAGAACCTGGCTTATAGCATTTCCTGCTGGATAGGATAAGACAAAACCGCCTGATTTTCAGGCGGTTTTTTATATGGACCGACTCGCAAGTGCAGGCCGCGGCGTTTTCGGTAGCGAAAATGCTCACCACTCATGCTAAAATACATAGAAAAGTAATGTTACGCGATCTGGTTACATGGATTTAGAGCTTGTGGCAGCTTGCAGCGAACAACCAAAAAAAGCAAACGACGAAAGAGGGACTACCGTGACTTTTACGACAGAGGAAAATGGCGTATTTCCTGCCGTCTGCTCCCTGGATTGCCCGGATCAGTGCGGACTGTTGCTTCACAAGCAGGATGGCAAGTTGGTAAAAATCGAGGGCGATCCGAACCATCCGGTGACGAGAGGAAACATTTGCAACAAAGTGCGCAACATGGCGGCGCGCCTCTACGATCCGAAGCGGCTGGCCTATCCGCTCAAGCGAGTCGGGAAAAAAGGCCGCGGCGAGTTTGTCCGCATCACCTGGGAGGAAGCGATCGAAACGATTGCTTCGCGCTGGCGTACCTTGATTGATGCGGACGGCCCCGAGTCCATTTTGCCGTACAGCTTTTACGGAAATATGGGCCGGATCAATGTGGAAGGCATGGATCGGCGCTTTTTCCACCGCATGGGTGCGAGCATTCTCGACCGCACGATTTGCAACAGCGCAGGAGCGGTCGGCTACAACTTCACGATGGGCGGCGCTTTCGGGACCGACCCTGAGGACACGGTACACGCCAAGCTGTTCATCATGTGGGGCATCAACACGGTCAGCACGAACATGCACCAGGTCGTGCTTGCCGAGCAGGCGCGGAAAAACGGCGCGAAAATCGTCGTCATCGACGTCCATAAAAACCAGACAGGACGCTGGGCCGACTGGTTCATCCCGATTTTGCCCGGGACCGATACCGCCCTGGCGCTCGGACTTATGCACGTCCTGTTCGCAGAAAACTTGGTCGATTCCGCCTTTTTGCAAACGTACACGGTCGGCCACGAAGAGCTAAGGGAGCACGTAAAAGCGTACGACCCGGTTACCGTGTCCGCGATTACGGGCGTCCCGGTTGACGATATTTACAAGCTGGCGCGCTGGTACGGGCAGACGTCGCCAGCCTTTATCCGCATCGGCAACGGCATTCAGCATCACGACAACGGCGGCATGTGCGTGCGGACGATCGCCTGTCTGCCCGCGCTCACCGGACAGTGGCTCGTGCGGGGCGGGGGCGCGATCAAGGGCAACAAAGGATTTTTGGAGCACAACAAAAACGCGTTGCAGCGGCCGGATTTGCTCGCCGACAAAAACACCCGCGTCATCAACATGAACGAGCTGGGCAAAGCGCTTCTGGAAGCGAATCCACCTGTGAAGTCGCTGTTTGTGTACACGAGCAACCCGGCGATTGTCGCTCCGGATGGCAACAAGGTCAGACAAGGGCTTGCGCGGGAAGATTTGTTCACCGTTGTCCACGATCTGTTTTTGACCGAGACGGCTCGCTATGCCGACATCGTGTTGCCCGCTACGTCCTCGTACGAAAACATGGACTTTTACACAAGCTACTGGCACCGCTACATTCAGTTGCAAAAGCCGGTTCTCGCCCCGTATGGCGAGAGCAAGTCCAACACGGAACTGTTCCGCTTGCTCGCTGCTGCCATGGGCTACGACGAGCCTGCCTTCCGCGATTCCGACGAGGAGATGATTCGCCAGGCGCTGCAGGGGCACGGCAATCCGCATCTGGAAGGAATCGACTTCGAGACGCTCGCGGAACGAAACTTCATGAAGGCCAAGGTCGATTCGTACTTTGCCGGCCGCCTGGCAACTCCGAGCGGAAAAATCGAGCTGTACTCGCAGACGATGGCAGACAGAGGCTATCCGGCCTTGCCGACATATACGCCGCTTCTGACGGACGACGCTTATCCGTACCGATTCATTCCCGGCCCGAACCATAACTTTTTGAACTCGACGTTTTCCAACAATGACAAGCACGTCAAGATGGAGAAAATTCCTCGCCTGCATATGAACAGCGCGGATGCGCTCGCCGCCGGGATTGCGGATGGGGACACGGTGCGCGTCTGGAATGAGCGGGGAGAATGCGAGCTGGTCGTATCCGTCGGCGAAAATGTTTTGCCGGGCGTGGTCGTCAGCCAAGGCTTGTGGGCAGATGCCCCGCAGGCCAAGCATTACGTGAACGCGCTCACCCCTGATCGGGTTGCCGACATGGGCGGCGGCGCGACCTTTTTCTCCGGGCGTGTGGACGTTGTGAAGCTCGCCAAATAAAAAGGGCGTACTAGCATAAGCCCTTCTCCATACGGTTTATGGAGGAGGTGAAATCGTTGGATGAATGGCGCATGTTCAAGCAGTTTATCAGCTCGGCCGAGCAAGTCTGGACACAGATCGCCACGTCGCCGCGAGGAAAGGTCGTCTACACCGTAAATGGCGTCGATTACACGCCCTTGCCCGACAAATACAACACGAAGCGGAAAATCTCCCGCATCTTTCGCAGGTATTGGGGCAAACAACTGACAGAGGCGATGATTCGCAACCTCCGCCTGCGGATGCTAAAAGGAAAGCTGTGTATCCCGTATGGCGCGGTCCCGCCGTTTCCGAACACGGTACAGTCTGTACAAGTCAAAGCGAACTGCCCCAACCAGCGAGTGGTGGCAGCGATCCTCGTCGGGGGAGAAAAGAAGACGAGAGTGGATTACCGCTTGATCCGCGCGGGAGAAACCGATGCGTTTACGATCATGAAGCGGTCCGGCCGCGAAGGTGACGTGCGATACCGTCCGCCTGCCGCCGCTTTGAAGGCGACGCCGAAGCCGGCGCCGAAGCCGGTCTTGCACCCTGCAGCGAAGCCCGAGGCAAAGCAGGCCAAAAAGAAAAAGAGCAAAGGAAAGAAAAAGCTCCTCAAAACCCCATAACCATGGGGTCGAGGAGCTTTGCTTTTGCACGGTTGCCATCGTTACGCTACGCCTTGATCGTGACCTTGTATTCGCGCAGCCAGTAGTCTAGCTGGCCCAGGTAGGCGAAAAGCTGCGGCGTGCTCATGAGCTGACCGAAGAACGGTATGCTGGAAGCCTGGGCGTCCGACTCGGCAATTTTGCGAATGACGGGGACATCGACCAACCGCAGCAGCGGCGAGCTCGGGTCGTTCAAAGTATCAAGCAGCCAGGTGCGGACGGCTTCGGTGTAGGACGGGTTGTGCGTTTTCGGATACGGGCTTTTTTTGCGGTACAGCACTTCGTCGGGGAGAATGCCTTCCATCGCCTTGCGCAAAATCCCTTTTTCGCGATTGCCGTACGTTTTCATTTCCCAGGGGATATTCCAGACGTACTCGACGATCCGGTGGTCGCAAAAAGGCACGCGCGCTTCCAGGCTGGCCGCCATACTCATCCGGTCCTTGCGATCGAGCAGCGTATTCATGAACCACGTAATATTGAGGTAAAACATTTCCCGGCGGCGTGCTTCCAGCGGGTCCTCACCCGGCAAGTGCGGCACTTCGTCGAGCGATTCCGCATAGCGCATCGCGACGTATTCCTCCGGTTTGACCCAGGCTCGCAGCTCGGGCGCAAGCCACGAGGCCCGTTCCTTCACCGCCCGCGACCAAGGGAAGGTCCCGGCGGTAAGCAGCTCCTCCCGGTGAAACCACGGGTAGCCGCCGAACACTTCATCTGCGCATTCGCCGGAGAGGACAACCGTCGTCTCTTTTTTGATCTCGCGGCAAAACAGGTAGAGCGAGGCGTCCACGTCCGCCATCCCTGGCAGGTCGCGGGCGAGCGTCGCTGTTTTCAAGGCATCGATCAGCTCAGCCGTATCCAATTCGATCGTATGGTGCGCGGTGCCCAAAAATTTGGAAACGAGCTGCACATACGGCGCATCCTCGTTCGGCTGAAAAGCGCTCGCTTTGAAATGCTTGTCGTTGTCTACATAGTCGATGGAGTAGCTGTGGAGCGTTCCGCGGCCTTCTTTTTTGAAATAGTCGGCGGCCACAGCCGTAATGACGCTGGAGTCAAGCCCGCCGGACAGGAGGGTCGCGACAGGGACGTCCGCTACCAACTGGCGCTGGATGGAATCGACGACGAGCTCTCTGACGCGCGCTGTCGTCGTGTCCAGGTCGTCGGTATGCGGACGGCTTTCCAACTGCCAGTATCGCTCCTGTTTGACCCGGTCGCGCGTGACGGTGAGGAAGCAGCCCGGACGTACTTCGTGCACGTTATGGAACACGCCATGGCCCGGCGTGCGCGCGGGGCTGATGCCAAACACTTCCGCGAGCCCTTCCCGCGACAGCTCCGGCCGTACATCGGGGTGGGCCAGCAGCGCTTTTAATTCGGAGGCGAGCAAAAACGAGCTGCCTCTCTGCGCGTAAAACAGCGGCTTGACACCCAGCCGGTCGCGTGCGACAAACAATTGCTGTGCCCGATCGTCCCAGATCGCAAAAGCGAAAATACCGTTCAGCTTGGAGAGGCAGTCCGTGCCCCATTCCAGATACGTGTGCAGCAGCACCTCCGTATCCGAATGGGACTGAAAAGTATGGCCGCAGGCGAGCAGTTCCTGCCGCAAGTCTTCCGTGTTGTACAGCTCCCCGTTGTAAATCATCGTGCAGGCATGTTCGCTTTTGAGAGCCGTCATCGGCTGTTGCCCGCCTGCCGGGTCTACCACGACGAGGCGACGATGACCGAGGGCGGCCCGCGGAGTCAGCCAAAACCCGTCGGCGTCAGGCCCGCGATCCGTGAGGCACCGGGTCATTTTTTGCAGTACCGGACGCTCCTGGGAAAGGTCCTTTTCCCAATCAATCCAACCTACGATTCCACACATGTTTCCATCATCCTTCCCATGAAGCATTGCACACTCAGCGTATGCAAAACGCCCAGCTTGATTGTCTGTCCAGCAGGGAATTCGAAATAAATGCGGAATTTATAGAAGATTTCAACACAAACAGGAGGAAGCCGTGGACAATCTCACGCTGCTGCTCATCGAACGGATGGGCATTCTCTTGACGCTCGGGTTTATCCTGACGCGGATTCCGCTGTTCCGGCAGCTTTTGGACCGGGAGCTGCACCTTGGAACCTCCATCGCTTTTTCGATGATGTTCGGCTTGTTCGGCATCGCGGGCACGTATGCGGGCGTGGTGGTGCACAAAGACGGGTACATCCCGGGCTTTTGGATTTTTTCGCTTGCAGGAGAGGAGATCGTTGCCAATTCCACGCTGGTCGGCGTCGTGATCGGAGGGCTTCTGGGCGGGCCGATGGTCGGGCTGGGAGCGGGGATTATTGCAGGCCTGCACTTGTATCAGTTGGGCGGTTTTGCCGCGGTTCCCATGGGCTTGTCCGTTCCGCTCACAGGGCTGTTGGCAGGTTATGTGGCGCGGTTTTTTTCGCAAGAACGGGTGATCTCGCCCTCCAAAGCGCTGTTTATCGGCATGTTTGCTCCCGTGATCCAGATGTCGCTGCTATTGATTATGTCAGGACCGCCGGAGCTGGTTCGCACGATGGTCAATGTCATTGGCATTCCGATGGTGCTTACGAACAGCATTTCGATTGCCATTTTTACGACGATGATTCGCGTCGCCTTGCAAGAAGAGGAGCGCTCCGCTGCGTTGGAGGCTGAGCGTGCGTTCACGATTGCTCAGCGTATTTTGCCGCAGTTGAAAATGGGGCTGACGCCGCAGACAGCGCAAGCAGCGGCGCTCGTGCTGCAACGCGAGGCGAAAGCGATCGCAGTAGCCGTGACGGACCGGGAGTGCGTACTGGCCCACGTCGGCGCCGGGGCCGACCATCACTTGCCCGGAGAAACGGTTCAGAGCGATCTGGAGCAGCGCGTGCTGGCCAGCGGCTCGATCGACAAGGGCGTGGGCCGGGAGATGCTCGGCTGCAAGCGCAAGCAATGCCAACTGCAAGCCGCCATACTCGTTCCGATCAAAGAAGGGGGAAGCGTCGTCGGCTTAATCAAGCTGTATTTTCGCCGTCCCCAGCAAATCGGCAAAGTTCAGGAGGCGCTGGCAAAAGGGCTTGGCAACCTCATCTCCAACCAGTTGACGCTGTCGCTCGCCGAGCAGATGAAAGGGCTGATGAAGGACGCGGAGCTGCGAATGCTGCAGGCGCAAATTCACCCGCACTTTTTGTTCAACACGCTCAATTCGATCGTGACCTTGATCCGGATCGACCCGCAGCTCGCCCGCCATATGACCATTCAGCTTAGCGTGTTCATGCGCTTCAATCTGAAGCTCACGTCGAGCACGCTGGTCACGGTCGGCCAGGAGTTGGAGCATCTGCACGCTTATTTGGAGATTATCCGCATCCGCTTTTCCGAGCAGTTCGCCGTGCATACGTCCGTTGATCCCGGCGTGGAAGACGCGCTCATGCCGCCCGGCACCTTGCAGCCGCTGATTGAAAACTGTATTCACCACGGCTTGCGCGACATGGGGGCAGGCGGGGAAATCAGCCTGCGCGTAAAGCGGCAAGGCCATGCCATCGTGTTTACGATCGAGGACAACGGCCGAGGATTCCCGGAGGAACTGCTTCCGCTCCTGGGCAAAATTCCGATGGAGCGCAAGGACGGAAACGGCATCGGGGTCCACAACGTCAACCAGCGGCTCATCAGTTTGCAAGGCCCGGATGCGCAACTGCATTTTGCCAACAGGCCAGAAGGCGGCAGTTCGATCACATTTGCGATTCCAATCAAAAAAGAGGTGAGTGCCTGATGCCGATTCGCATCATGATTGCAGAAGACGAACGACTTGCACGTGAAGAGTTGAGCTATTTGTTGCAACAGGAAGGGGATGTCGAGCTGCTTCCCTACGCGACCAACGGCCGGGAGTTGCTGGAAATGGTCGACGAGCACGAGCCGGACGTCGTTTTTCTCGATATGAAAATGCCGGAGCTGGAAGGGGCACAGGCCGCGAGAATGCTGGCCGCCCGCAAGCCGCAGCCGCTCATCGTCTTCTGTACGGCGTATGAGACGTTTGCCGTAGACGCCTTCAAGCTGAACGCCGTCGATTATTTGCTGAAGCCGACGGAGCCGAAGCGGCTGGTGGAAACGATGCAGCGCATCCGCGAGCGGCTGGTCAAGCCTAGGCAGGAGCCGGCTGCTCCCAAGCGCTCCAAGCTGATCGTGGAGGACAACAGCAGGCTGGTCGTGATCGATCCGGCCACGATCGTCTACGCTGTGCGAGAAGAGAGGCTCGTGCGCATCATTACCCAGACCGACACGTATTCCACGCGGATGACGCTGACCCAGCTCATGGAAAAGCTTGCCGGCTACGATTTTTTTCGCACGCACAAAAGCTACCTGGTCAACCTGCACTATGTGAGCGAGCTGGAGCCGTGGTTCAACGGCGCCTACAACCTGCTATTGAAAGGAGAGGCGAAGACGCGCATCCCGGTGTCCCGAACCTCGGCCAAAGATTTGCTGAGACGGCTCGAAGAATGAGGCGCTTGCAGATCGCGATGCAAAATCGGCCGTTGGCGCACGCCCCCAGACATCTTGCGCGAAAAGCCACACGAACAAAAACGGATTCCCTACAATAGAGGAAGCGCTTACATTTTTTGTTTGAAGAGGGGGAGGTTCCAATGAGCAAGCCGCTTTCGGTTCCAAAAACACAGGGCCAGAAGCAGGATAGCAGTGATTACACAGCGATCATCCAATCAGACACCTTCAAGGAGCTGTTGCGCAGCAAACGGGCGTTCATCCTGCCATCTTCCATTTTCTTCTTTGTCTTCTACTTTACTTTGCCGATCTTGACCTCCTATTTCACCGTGCTCAACCAGCCGGCGATTGGAGCGATTTCGTGGGCGTGGGTGTTCGCCTTTGCCCAATTCATCATGACCTGGGGCCTCTGTATTTTGTACACCAAACGGGCCGCGCGCTTTGACGAGCTGGTGGAGAAAATCAAGCGGGAGACAGGGGGCGGGGGCAAATGAATGTAACGGCATTTTTACTTTTTTTAGGAATTGTCGTGCTTACGCTGGTGATTACGTATTACGCTTCCAAGCGGACGAATACGACCAGCGAGTTTTACACCGCGGGCGGTGGGCTGACAGGGTGGCAAAACGGGCTGGCGATTGCGGGCGACTACATGTCTGCCGCTTCGTTTCTCGGGATTGCCGGAATGATTGCATTAAGCGGGTTTGACGGCTTTTTTTACAGCATCGGCTTTCTCGTCGCCTACCTCGTCGTGCTTTACTTGGTAGCGGAGCCTTTGCGCAACCTCGGCAAATACACGATGGCGGACATGATTGCTGCGCGTTTTGACAATAAGCAGGTACGTGGTGTGGCTGCACTGAACTCCATCGCCATTTCGATTTTTTACATGATCGCCCAGCTCGTAGGGGCGGGGGCGTTGATTAAGCTATTACTCGGGCTGGAGTACACGACCTCTGTTTTGATTGTAGGGGCGCTGATGACGGTCTACGTCGTGTTTGGCGGCATGACGGCAACCTCGTGGGTGCAAATTGTCAAAGCCGTGCTGCTCATGGTCGGCACGTTCATCATCTCGCTGATGGTCTTTGCCAAGTTTGATTTCAACCTGATGACGATGTTTGAACAGATGAAAACGGCGACGCCGCTCGGGGAGCAGTTCCTCAATCCGGGCAACAAGTTCAAGGTCGGGCTGGATACGATCTCGCTCAACCTGGCGCTGGTGCTCGGAACGGCCGGGCTGCCGCACATCCTGATTCGCTTCTTTACGGTAAAAGACGCGACGACTGCCCGCAAGTCCGTCGTCTACGCCACCTGGATTATCGGCCTCTTCTACATCATGACGATCTTCCTCGGCTTTGGCGCAGCGGCGTTTGTAGGAGCGGAAAACATGGATGCGGCCGGGAACATGGGCGCTCCGCTGCTCGCCCAGGCACTCGGCGGCAACTTCCTCTTTGCCTTTGTATCCGCCGTTGCTTTCGCGACGATTCTCGCCGTCGTGGCCGGATTGGTGCTGACCGCAGCCTCGGCGTTTGCCCACGATTTTTACGGCCACGTCATCCGCCAGGGCAAAGCGACGGAAAAAGAGCAAATGAAGATGGCGAAATGGGCTTCGGTAGGGGTTTCGGTCGTGTCCATCGCACTTGCGCTGTTTGCCCAAAATTTGAACGTGGCGTTTCTCGTCGCGCTTGCCTTCGCCGTTGCGGCCAGCGCCAACCTGCCCGTCATTTTGTTCACGATCTTCTGGAAACGGTTTAACACAACAGGGGCGGTCAGCGGCATGCTGGTCGGGCTGTTCAGTTCGCTGATTCTCGTGGCTTTGAGCCCCAACGTCTGGAATCCGGTTGCCGGAAAAGCGATTTTGGTCGGAGAAGCGTTGTTCCCGCTGCCGAATCCGGGAATCGTCTCCATCCCGCTCGGGTTTTTGGCCGCCTGGATCGGCACGCTGCTGTCCAGCTCGCGCAACGACGCGAAGTACGACGAAATTTTGGTGCGGGCGAACACAGGAATAAAGGACTCGGCGTAGAAGCAAATAACGCAAGGAAGCTCCTGCCAGGCAAAAAGGCTCAGGGTGATCCCTGGGCTTTTTCGTTTGGCGCGGGGAAAGGAGAGCGGGTCCGTGACGACGATCATTTTCTTTTTGGCTGTCATAATCGGGACGATGGCGATTACATATTCGGCTGCCAAGCAGACGGGAACGACCAGAGATTTTTACGCCGCCGGCAACCGCCTGACGGGTCTGCAAAACGGCATTGCCATTGCGGGCGACTACATGAGCGCGGCTTCGTTTCTCGGCATCGCCGGGACGATTGCCATGTACGGCTTTGACGGCTTCGTGTACGCCATCGGTTTTTTTGTCTCCTATCTCATCATTTTGTTTCTGATCGCGGAGCCGTTGCACAACCTCGGGCGCTATACGCTCGCCGACGCGATTGCCGTCCGCTTCGACAGCTTGTGGCTGCGCGGGGTGGTCGCCTGTACGACGCTGTTGATTACGATTTTTTACATGATCGCGCAGCTCGTCGGGGCAGGGGCGCTCATCCACTATTTGCTCGGCGTCCACTACGATACGGCGGTCATGATCGTCGGCAGCCTGATGACGTTTTACGTCGTCTTCGGCGGGATGGTCGCGACCTCGTGGGTGCAGATTGTGAAGGTGATTTTGTTGCTGACGGGGACGCTCATCCTCAGTCTGATCGTCTTTTCGCGATTCGGCTGGAGCCTGTCGGAGATGTTTTCCCACGTCAGCACGATCACGCCGTTGCAGGAGCAATTTTTGCATCCGGGCAACCAGTTGAACGATCCGCTGGAGACGATCTCGCTGCATCTCGCCCTGATTCTCGGCACCGCCGGGCTGCCGCACATCATCTCCCGCCTGTTTACGGTCAAGGATGCGGTGACCACCCGTTCCTCGATCTACACGGCTACGTGGGTGATCGGCGCGTTTTATTTGCTGACGATTTTTCTCGGCTTTGGCGCAAGCGCCTTCGTCGGCTATGAGGCGCTGAAAAATGTCGGCTTTGGCGGCAATCTGACCGTGACGCTGCTCGCGGATGCGCTCGGCGGCGAATTTTTGATGGCCTACATCGCTGCAGTCGCCTTTGCCACGATTTTGGCCGTGGTGACCGGGCTGGTGCTGTCCGCCTCGTCCGCTTTTGCCCATGACGTCTACAGCCATCTGATCCGGCGGGGGCTGGCGTCGGAAAAAGAACAGGTCGCGATGGCCAAATGCTCGTCGGTTGCCGTCGGATTCGCTTCCATCTGGCTGGCGATCGGCGCGGAAAAGATGAACGTCGCGATTCTCGTCGGTCTGACCTTTGCCGTCGCCGCCTCGGCCAATTTGCCGCTCTTGTTGTTTACGCTGTACTGGCGCCGCTTTACCGTGCGCGGGGCGATTTGCGGCGTGTTGACGGGGCTGATCGCGTCCGTCGTACTCGTCGTGGCCGGACCGACCGTGATGAATCCACAGACCGGCTTCATTTTGGCCGAGCCGATTTTTCCGCTGACCAACCCCGGCTTGATTTCGATTCCGCTCGGGTTTTTGGGCGCTGTGCTCGGCACGCTGCTCGATTCCCGCAAGCCTGACGCTGAAGCGCACTACGACCGCGTGCTGCTCCAGGCATTGACGGGCATCCGCACTTCGCAGGCGCGGACAGCACGCCAAGCGGATTCTGCATAAAAATTTGTTCCTGTTCCACCCTATAGGGGGAAGGAGGAGAGACAATTTGGGCCAGAAAAAGGAAGCAGATGTCGTTTCCACCGATCAGCCCGACGTGTACGAGCGGGCGCGAATCGCGTTGAACGAGTTGATCGCAGAATTGTGTGATGCCTTGGGCGAGGACGACACCGAATCGTTCAAGCGAAAAGGCTACGAGATGATCGGGCACTATTTTCGCCAACCCGTCAATACGGGCGATCTGACCTTGATCGTCGCCTCGGTGCTTTCCGACATTTTGTACAAGCTGGAGATGACCCAGCAAGGCGATGACGTCTCCATGGTGCGCGACGAGTACAGCGTCATGAAAAAAGAAGAGTAGAAACTGGCGACCCCGTGCAGAGGGTCGTTTTGTCTTTGTGGGCGGCTGTGTCATTTGATTCCGCCCGATCCGACGAGGTCGATGTTCACCTTGATTTGCCAGTCGAGCCGGGGATAGATCGCTTTCCATCTCTCCCAGTCTTTTTCCCGCTCGTAGTGGGTAGCCCGATAGCGCAAGCCAAACCCGATCGGATCGACGCCAAGCGTCTGCAGCTTTCGCAGCACGTGGTGATAGTGCTTTGTCCCTTCGCTGAGCCAGCTTCCGACGATTACGGTCCCGATCCCGAACAAGGCGCCATGTAATCATGGCGAATAAATAGGAAATGCAAAAAACGCGGTAAACAGGATACTGAACCCGATACAGGGGATCGTCCAGCGGTGCTTGAGTATTTGGACACCGGAAAACGCGCGGTTGAAAATCGACAGGCTGATGTATCCCGTCACCGCATACGTCGAGACGGCGAGGCTTTTCCAACTGGGAAAAATCCACGTGTAATCAATCATCGCCCTTACTTCGTCGAAGTTCATGTTTGGGTTCGTGTACGCCTTGACAATTGAAAACAGCAGGAGCGGCACGTTCAAAATCAGAATCAGCTCCGTGCTGTACAGCACCGTTTTCGAAGCTTGCAAGGCGCCGAAGCTCGCTACCGCAACAAATAGAATCAACAGTACGTACACCGGAGTCTCCGGGCTTAAATAGCGGGACACGATGAAGGCGTAGTTAATCAATACGAGCGCTCCCGATATAAACGACGCGCTGCCCAGAAGCAGCAGCGCCGGAATCGCAATGGCCCTGGGCAACGCGTGCCGCAAGATTTCCGGCAACCATTGGCCGCGAAACGTCAGCATCGAGCTGGTAAAGATGTACATGAGGATGTCCCCGATGATCGGGCCGAGTGCCAACGATAAAATCGCGCCGTCATACCGCTCTCTATACGCGATTCTCCGGCACGACACCAGGGCAAACACCCTGGGTTTTTTGTTGCCAACGTGAGCAGGCGGAATGTAAAGCTGCAGCTCGTGCGCCCGGACAGCGTTTGCGTAAAAATGTATAATCCCCCAGCGTTACGACAGAATAACTTCAGAATAGAAAGGGTACAGGCATTTTATTTACCTTTGTTTGCTTTGCGTACATACCAGGATGTTCTTTATTTTGTGGAGGGATGGCAAAATGGACGAGCGATCGTACACGATTCAAATCAACGACGAAACGTACCCCGCCGTGCAAGGGCAAACGATTTTGGATGTGGCAGAATCCCATGATTGTTATATTCCTCATATCTGCAAACATCCCAATCTGATGCCGATTCAGACGTGCGATACATGTATGGTGGAAGTGAACGTCCAGTTGGTTCGCTCCTGTGCAACGGGGAGCGAGCCGGGAATGATCGTCAACACAAAGTCGGAGCTGGCCAAAGAAGCGCAGTTGGAGGCGATGTCGCGCATTTTGCGCAATCACGAGTTGTACTGTACGGTTTGTGACAACAACAACGGAAACTGCGTCGTCCACAACACCGCCGAGTACCTGGAAATTGAGCATCAAAAATACGAGTTCAAGCCGAAGCCGTATCCCCCCGATCTATCCCATCCGATGTACCGCTACGAACCCGATCAATGCATCCTGTGCGGCCGCTGTGTGGAAGCATGCCAGGATCTGCAAGTCAGTGAAGTGCTTTCCATCGACTGGAACCGCGAAAATCCGCGCGTAATCTGGGACAACGATGTGCCGATCGACCAGTCTTCCTGTGTTTCCTGTGGGCATTGTGTCACCGTATGCCCATGCAACGCGTTAATGGAAAAATCCATGCTCGGCGAAGCCGGGTATATGACAGGGATTCCCGCCGATGTGCTGGAGCCGATGATTAACATCACCAAAGAAGTGGAACCTGGCTACAAAGAAATTTTTGCCGTATCCGAAATCGAGGCCAGCATGCGCAAAACCCGGATTAAGCGGACCAAAACGGTCTGTACGTATTGCGGGGTAGGCTGCAGCTTCGAGGTATGGACGAAAGGCCGCAAAATCTTGAAAATCGAGCCGCAGCCAGAAGCGCCCGTAAACGGCATCTCCACCTGTGTCAAAGGGAAATGGGGCTGGGATTTCGTCAACAGCGAAGAACGCTTGACCAGGCCGTTGATTCGCAAAGGCGACAAATTCGTCGAAGCGAGCTGGGAAGAAGCGCTTGGGTTTATCAGCAAGAAACTGAACGAACTGAAAGAAAAGTACGGGCCAGATTCGATCGGCTTCATCGCTTCCTCCAAATGCACCAATGAAGAAAATTACATTTTCCAGAAGTTCGCCCGCTCTGTCATCCAGACGAACAACGTCGACAACTGCTCCCGCTATTGCCAGTCGCCTGCTTCCATGGCGTTGATGCGGACGGTTGGCTACTCCGGCGACTCGGGAACGATTCAGGACATCGAAAGCGCCGGCCTGGTCATCGTGGTCGGGGCCAATCCGGCGGAATCCCACCCGGTGCTGACGACCCGGATCAAGCGAGCGCACAAGCTGTTTGGGCAAAAGCTCGCGGTTGTCGATCTGCGGAAAAACGAATTGGCGCAAAAAGCGAATTTGCATCTGCATCCGAAGCCGGGAACCGATCTGGTCTGGATTTCCGCGATTACGAAATACATCATCGACCAGGGCTGGGAAGCAAAAGAATTTATTCAAGCAAGGGTAAACGGCTACGAAGAGTTCGTCCAATCGCTGCAAAAGTTCACCCTTGAATATGCCGAAGAAGTGACCGGGTTGACAAAAGAAGAGCTGATAAAGCTGGCGACGATGATTCACGAAGCCGACGGCACGTGCATCCTGTGGGCGAGTTTGCCGACGTGGTGTTGCCCGCATCGCCGAGTCTGGAAAAAGACGGGACGTTCGTCAACACGGAACGGCGGATTCAGCGGCTGCACAAAGTGTTTGAGCCGTTGGGCGAATCCAGGCCGGACTGGATGATTATTCGCGATCTGGACAACACGATGGGCGCAAACTGGAACTACACGCACCCAAGTGAAATCATGGTGGAAGCAGCCAGCCTCGCTCCGATGTTTGCCGGAGTCAGCTACGAGCGGCTGGAAGGCTGGAACAGCCAGCTATGGCCAGTGAAGCCTGACGGGGAGGATACGCCGTTGCTCTTTACCGAGCGGTTCTCGTTCCCGGATGGAAAGGTACGACTGATTCAGGTTGACTGGCTGCCGCCGATGTTCGAGCTGACGAAGGACTTCGACTTGCATCTGAACAACGGCCGCCTGCTGGAGCATTTCCATGAAGGAAACATGACGTATAAAGCGACGGGAATTACCCACAAGGTTCCGAATCCGTGGCTGGAGGTTTTGCCGGAGCTGGCCGAAGAACGAGACATCAAGGACGGAAGCGTGACGACTGGATTTCCATCCCCGATTTACTCGGAACAGGAGGGCAAGCCGATGGCCAAAGCGATTACAAACATTGAACGGTACATTCCCACGCCAGAGGAAGAAAAGCAAAAGGCGATCCAGCAGGTGCTGGATGCGGTGAGCGAAAACCACCAGGCGCTGATTACGTTGCTCGATATCGTGAAGGAATTGCAGGAGATTGGCGTCTTGGACATCGTCCAGGGAGCGCTGAAAAATCGGCATGACATCGGGGTTATCGCCGTGTCCCAGCTCAACCAGCCCGGCATGCACCGGATCATGAAAAACGGGATGAACGCGCTGCAGTTTTTGGGCAAGCTGGAGCCTGGCAAGCTGCAAAACATCTTGAACGCCGTCGATCATGGAATCGTGCGGTTAACGGACACGAAAAGCGAGAAACCGATGGGCCTGATGGGAATGGGCAGGGCGATGATGGAGCCGAACGTCACCCTCGCGCTTGGCTCCATGATTAACTTTTTGCGCGGAATGGGCGAAGGCATGCAGGAAGCCGAGAAGCACGTTCATTGACCGCGACAGCAAGGAGGCGCGAGAATGCATACAGACAAAATCCCCGTGCAGGGAATGAAGGATGAAAACGACGCGGAAAAAGTGAGCGGTGCTGCCGGGTTCCACCGGGAGACGAGCAGGGACGACCGAATGCTGCCAAGGAGGAAAGCGGATGGATTTGGCGTTGCAAAGCAGAATTTTATTCGGACTTACGTTAGGGTTTCACATCATCTATGCCACCATCGGAGTGGGAATGCCGTTGTTGCTGTTACTGGCTGAAACGATGGGGATTGTGAAAAAAGACCAGCAGTACAGGCTTTTGGCGCGCAGGCTGGCCAAAGGGTATTCGATCACGGTTGCGGTTGGCGTCGTGACGGGGACGATCATCGGCCTGCAATTGTCCCTTCTGTTTCCGGGGTTTATGAAAATCGCGGGGCAAGTGATTTCTCTGCCGCTATTTATGGAGACGTTTGCCTTTTTCTTTGAAGCGATTTTTTTAGGGATTTACCTGTACACGTGGAGCCGGTTTAAAAAGCCGCTCTTTCATTTGCTCGTCTTGATTCCGGTCGCGATTGGCTCTGGCCTGTCCGCCTTTTTCATAACGACGGTAAATGCGTTCATGAATACGCCACAAGGGTTTACGATCGAAAACGGAGCGATTGCGAACATCGAGCCGTTAAAAGCGATGTTCAACCCGGCGACGCCGACCAAGGTAGCGCACGTACTCACGTCTGCGTACATGACAACGGCTTTCGTGATCGCCGCCATTGCGGCCTGGTTTATTTTGCGGGGCCACCGCAACGAGTACTATAAAAAAGCGTTGCGACTGAGCATGATGGTAGGACTGATTTTTGCAGTGGCGACGGCCGTGGTGGGCGATCTGTCGGGCAAGTTTCTCGCTGCCTACCAGCCGGAAAAACTGGCTGCGGCGGAATGGCATTTCGAGACGAAAACGCACGCTGACCTTCTGGTAGGGGGAACCTTGGACAGAACGACGAACGAGGTGAACTACGCCCTCCGATTGCCAAGCATGCTCTCCTTTTTGGCAACCGACAGCTTTCAGGGAGAGGTCACGGGCTTAAACGACATTCCGAAAGAAAACTGGCCTCCCTTAATCATTCATTACTGGTTCGACCTGATGGTAGGGATTGGAAGCTTCATGATTGTGCTTTCCTGTATCTTTGTCGCTTGCCGGATCTGGAAGCCGCAACTGGAATGGAACCGCTGGCTGCTCGGCCTGATCGTGCTCGGAGGCCCGTTGTCGATGCTTGCGATCGAATTTGGCTGGATTTTTGCTGAAGTAGGGCGGCAGCCGTGGATTTTGCGCGGGTATATGACCGTGGCAGAGGCGGCGACAACATCGCCAGACGTCGGGGCGATGCTTGTCCTGTTTAGTGTGATTTACGCTCTATTAGGCATATTGACCGTGTATGTGCTGGTTCGAATGGCGCGCAGAAATCCGGTGGAGCCGCTACTGGATGCGAGGAGTGAGCAGACGTGACGACGGAAGGGCTTGGAATCTCCATCCTCTGGCTGTTTTTGTACGGCTATATCATCGTCGCTTCGATTGACTTCGGGGCGGGCTTTTTCTCCTACTACGGAAGGATCACAGGCAAAGGAGAAATCATCAACAAAGTGATTACCCGCTATTTGTCGCCGGTCTGGGAAGTGACCAACGTCTTTCTCGTGTTCTTTTTCGTCGGCATCGTCGGCTTTTTTCCGGAGACAGGCTATTTCTACGGGACAGCGCTGCTCGTCCCGGCGAGCGTCGCCCTGGTCTTGCTGGCGATTCGCGGCTCTTTTTACGCCTTCAGCAAATACGGCAATCCGAGCAGCCACCTGTACCATTTTTTGTACGCGGCAACAGGCGTCCTGATCCCGGCTTCCTTTTCCACCGTCCTGACGATATCGGAAGGGGGATTTATCGAAATGGACGGCGGCGTCCCGCATTTTTTGCCCGGCAACCTTTTTTACAGCCCGTATTCCTGGGCCGTTGTGTTTTTGGCTCTCGTGAGTGTGCTGTTTATCAGCGCAAGCTTTTTGACCTATTACGCGAATCGGGCGGAGGACGCGCAGGCAGAGGGCGTGCTGCGGCAATGGGCGCTGTTTAACAGCTTGCCGACGATTTTTGCGTCTTTGCTCGTCTTTATGGCCTTGTGGAAGCATAATCCTGAGCATTTTTCTTCGCTCATGGACCATAGCATCTGGTTTATTTTGTCGTTTGGCTTCTTCTTGAATGCGCTGCGCTTATTGATCGTCAAAAGGGCATACGGCTGGATGTTCATTTCCGTCATGCTGCAATTTTTCACGGCGTTCTGGGGGTACGGAAAGTCCCATTTGCCGTATTTGCTCTACCCGTACGTCTCCTTTCATACGAGCGTCACGAATCCGACGATGGCCAAGTTTTTGGTCGCGGCTTTCATCGGCGGGATGGTGTTGCTCATTCCGTCGCTGTTTTTGCTGATGCGGCTGTTCATTTTTAACGCAAGATATGTGAAAGGCAAGGTGTGAGCAATCCTTCAACAAAAAGAGTTGGATTTTCGGGCGGTTTTGGTGCTATAATGAAGCTATAGTCGATCATTGATGGTTGGTCATCACGTATAGCCAACGCATCCTGATCTCCTCCATACGAATGGGATGGATAACTGGTATCAATTGATGCTTAGTCATTAGCCCACCATAAGACAATTTGTGCATGCGTTATGCCCGAATTGTTTTATGGTGGGCTTTTATTATGATTCTGGAGGTTTTTGGGAAATGAAAAAGGTAAAGTTTGAACTAAACAACGTGAAGCACGAAGCGGAAGAAGGGACCCGCATCCTGGACTACCTGCTGCAACACGACATCGAGCATCCGCATATATGCTACTCACCCATTTTAGGCCCAGTTCAAACTTGTGATACGTGCATGTGCGAAGTGGACGGAAAAATTATGCGGGCGTGCTCGACGCCGATTGCAGACGGGATGAAGATTCTCACTTCCTCCGAGCGGGCAAAAGGCGCGCAGACCGAAGCGATGGACCGCATCCTGGAAAACCACATGCTGTATTGCACCGTCTGCGACAACAACAACGGAAATTGCCGGGTGCACAACACGGCAGAGTTGCTCGAAATCGACCACCAAACGCGTCCGTTCCGCGGCAAAAACTACGAAGTGGACATGTCGCATCCTTTTTACCGCTACGATCCCGATCAATGCATCCTCTGCGGACGTTGTACCGAAGTATGCCAGGATTTGCAAGTAAACGAAACGCTGACCATCGACTGGGAGCGGGAAATCCCGCGAGTCATTTGGGATGACAACAAATCGATTAACGACTCCTCGTGCGTATCTTGCGGTCAGTGCGTGACCGTTTGCCCGTGCAATGCGCTGATGGAAAAATCGATGCTCGGCGAGGCAGGATTCATGTCAGGCATTCAAAAAGACCTGCTGAACCCGATGATCGATCTGATTAAAGAAGTCGAGCCTGGGTACAGCAGCATTTTTGCGATTTCAGAAGTCGAAGCGGCGATGCGGGAGACGCGAACCAAAAAAACGAAAACGGTTTGTACGTTCTGCGGCGTAGGCTGTTCGTTTGAAGTATGGACCAAAGGCCGCCACATTTTGAAAGTGGAGCCAACGGAAGACTCTCCGGTCAACAGCGTCTCCACATGTGTGAAAGGGAAGTTCGGCTGGGATTTTGTCAACAGCGACCAGCGCTTGACTACGCCCCTGATTCGCAAAGACGACGCCTTCGTTCCGGCGACGTGGGATGAGGCGCTGACGCTGATTGCCGAGCGGATGGGTGCGATCAAGCAAACCTACGGAGGCGAAGCGCTTGGCTTTGTCAGCTCGTCGAAAACGACAAACGAAGATGCGTACCTGATGCAAAAGCTGGCGCGCCAAGTTTTTGAATCGAACAACATCGACAACTGTTCCCGCTATTGCCAATCGCCCGCAACCGACGGACTGCTCGCAACTGTCGGATACGGCGGAGACTCAGGCACGATTAAAGATATCGCCAGCGCCGGACTGGTCATCATCGTCGGGGCGAACCCGACAGAGGGCCATCCCGTTTTGGCAACCCGCGTAAAACGGGCGAAAAAATTGCACGGGCAAAAACTGATTGTTTCCGACCTGCGCAAGCATGAGATGGCAGAGCGCTCCGATCTGTTCCTGCACCCGAAACAAGGAACCGATTTTGTCTGGCTGACGGCCGTTGCGAAGTACATCATCGACCAGGGCTGGCATGACGAGGCGTATATCCGGGCGCGGGTGAACCAGTTTGACGAATATCGCGCCATGCTGGAAAAATACACGCTGGACTACGCCGAAGCAGTTACCGGACTCGGCAAAGAACAACTGATCCAGACCGCCAAAATGATCCATGAAGCGGACGGCACTTGCGTTTTGTGGGGAATGGGCGTCACGCAAAACGTCGCAGGCTCGTATACATCGGCGGCGATCTCCAACCTGCTGCTGGTGACAGGAAACTACGGCCGTCCAGGAGCGGGCGCTTATCCTTTGCGCGGACACAACAACGTCCAGGGCGCTTGCGACATGGGCACGCTGCCTACCTGGCTGCCAGGGTACCAGCATATTACCGATGATGCGGCGAGAGCGAAATTTGAAAAAGCGTACGGCGTCACCATCTCCAACAAACCGGGCTTGACCAATATCGAAATGCTGGAAGCCGTCGAAAAAGGCGAACTGAAAGCGATGTACCTGATGGGCGAAGACATGGCGTGGGTAGATTCCAACGCGAACCACGTGCACGACACGCTCAGCAAGCTCGACTTCTTCGTCGTCCAGGACGTATTCCTGACCAAAACGGCGCAATTTGCCGATGTCGTCTTGCCTGCGTCGCCATCGCTGGAAAAAGACGGTACGTTCGCGAACACCGAAAGACGCATCCAGCGTTTGTATCAAGTTTTGGAACCGCTTGGCGATTCCAAGCCGGACTGGGCGATCATCCAGATGATCGCGCAACGCATGGGAGCCAACTGGAACTACCAGCATCCGAGCGAAATCATGGACGAAATCGCCAGCCTGGCGCCGCTTTACGGAGGCGTGTCCTACGACCGTCTGGAAGGATGGAACAGCTTGCATTGGCCGGTACAAAAAGACGGCACCGACGAACCGCTTCTCTACCAGGAGCGCTTCAACTTCCCGGACGGCAAAGCGAGACTTTCGCTCGTGGAATACATTCCGCCTGTGGAATATCCATCGGAATTTGACCTTACTTTGAATAATGGTCGATTGCTGGAACATTTCCACGAAGGAAACATGACGAACAAGTCAAAAGGAATCCAGTACAAACTGCCGGAAGTGTTTGTGGAGGTTTCGCCTGAACTTGCCCGCGAACGCGGCGTGCAAGACGGTTCCCTGGTTCGCCTCGTCTCGCCGTACGGAGCGATCAAGCTGCGGGTGCTCGTGACCGATCGGGTCAGCGGCAACGAACTGTACGTACCGATGCACTCCGTCAGCCATGAAAATGCGATCAACCTGCTGACAGGCAGCGTGGGCGACGTTCGCACGCAAACCCCTGCGTACAAACAGACGAAGGTGCGCATGGAGCTGCTCAAAGAAAAAGGCATGACCCCGCTGCCTATGTACAATCCTCGCTACGCGAAACGAAACCCGCAACTGGGTGTCCAGGTAGAGCGGAAATGGGCGAGAGAAGATTACGTGCCGATTGCAGAAGTTAACGTTGCGGGAGGAGAAAAATAATGGCAAGACCGATAACGAAAGTAGTGAAACCAGAGGTTAGCGAAGAACAAAAACAAGCGCAAACAGTCGATCGCGTCCTGCAATCCCTGGCCGAAAATCCGGAGGGGATTCAGGCGACGATCAAGCTGCTGCAGGAGCTGCATGACAGCGGCATACTGGGGGCGCTCAACGCCGCTGTCGAAGCGAAAGAAGATATCGCCAAAATCGTCGTCGGACAAATGGTTCGTCCGCCCGTCACGAACATGATTAACAATGCGATGGCGGCGGCGGGAGGATTGACAGAGCTCGATCCGGAAATGACCAAAAAGCTGATGGCCGGCGTTACCAAAGGGCTGCAAAGAGCGGATGAAGCTTTGCAGTCGGGAGCAAAGGTCGGCGTGTTCGATTTGATAAAAGCGTTGCGCGATCCGGACATCAACCGGGCGATGGGATTTGGCATCAACCTGCTGAAAGGAGTCGGGGAAGGATTGAAAGACTGATGAAACAGGCAGCAAGCTTTTTGAAGAGGAGGTCAGCTAGTTGGATGACGAAAAGCAAAAACGAATTGACAATCGTGCGCTTTTATCAACTCATGCTAAATACTTCGCTCATCATTCTCGGGTTGGTCTTGAGCTTTTACCTTGTACGCGAACTGTATGCCATTGTACTGGATGCCCTTCAAGGAAATAATAACGTCCATGATATTTTGGAAAAAGTCTTGGCCTTTTTTCTCTACTTTGTCTTCGTTTCGATGATCGTCAAGTATTTCCACGAAGCGTATCACTTTCCGTTGCGCTATCTGATCTATATCGGGATCACAGGCACTGTGCGTTTTATCATCGTCAATCGGGATGATGCGATGAACAATCTGATTTTATCGCTCGTTATTTTTATCCTGGTCATCAGCTATATTATGCTGGCTCCCCGTCAGAACAAGGTCGGTGAGCTAAAGGAGAATATCGAATGACAAAAAGTCTTGAGCACCAATTCAGCATGCTTGTGCGCGAGATACGCAAGGAATACGTTGGAAACGGTCCGCGCGAAATCCTCACTCGGTTTTGCGGGCCGTGGGTCATTTGCGAGATGAAAGGCAATTTGACCAACGTAGAAAAGTTCATGATTATGTCCGAAGACGGCAGACGAATGGTTCACGATGCGCGTACGAAGCTGGTGAAGAACATTTACAATGATCCGGCGGTAGTAGCGAAGCTGGAGGAAATTATCGACGCCAAAATTTTGCGGATTTTTTCCGATATCAGCCTGGAAGAAGACATCGCCATGACCGTATATGTACTGGACCGATCCATTTCATAACGAGCAGCAGCAAAGGAAAGGTGGGAAACAATCGTGATTCAGCCCGTGTCTATTTTGTCTCCTGTCCTGCACTATGAAAATGGCGCTTTGGAGGAAGTAGAAGATTCCATCGTTACAGAGTCGCCGATTACGATCATGTTGAACGAGGAAGAGTTTGCGACGTTAGTGTGCAGCCCGGAATACATCGAAGAGCTTGTCATTGGCTTTTTGGCGTCTGAAGGGGTAATTCAGGCATACACGGATGTGACTGACCTGTTTGTGGACGAAACCACTGGGTACGCCTACGTCCGCGCCGAAAAAGTGAACAGGTACAACCAGATGTTCCACTCGAAACGGTACGTCACTTCGTGCTGCGGGAAAAGCCGCCAAAGCTTTTACTTTTACAACGACGCGCGCACGGTGAAAAAGTTGGAAACGACAGGCGTGACGATCTCAAGCGCGGATTGCTTTCGCTTCATGCAGGCGATGCAGCAGTCAGCGAAGCTTTTTCAGGACACGGGCGGCGTTCACAATGCTGCCCTGTGCGATGCAAACGGGATCGTCGTCTCCCGAATGGACATCGGCAGGCACAATGCCCTCGACAAACTGTACGGGCATTGCCTGATGCATTCCGTGCCGGTAGAAGACAAAATCATGGTGTTCAGCGGCCGGATTTCGTCAGAAGTACTGTTGAAAGTAGCCAAGATCGGATGCAGTATCGTGTTGTCCAAATCGGCGCCGACCGAGCTGGCCCTGCGGCTGGCGCAGGAGCTTGGCATTACTACCGTTGGCTTTATTCGCAACCAGTCGTTCAACGTGTACACCTGGCCTGAGCGAATCGAACAGGCCGAAGGGGGGACGTCCAGTGATTCCAAGTGAATTAGTGGACTCGTTTGGCCGCGTTCACGACTATTTGCGCCTTTCCGTAACCGATCGGTGCAATTTGCGCTGTGTGTACTGTATGCCAGCGGATGGGATGGAATTTGAGCCGGACGAAAACATTTTGTCTTTTTACGAGATTACCGAGGTTGTCAGAGTGTTGGCCGAAATGGGCGTGAAAAAAGTAAGGCTGACGGGCGGGGAGCCGCTCGTCCGCAAAGGCATTGAAGAACTGGTCGCAGCGATAGCGGAAACACCGGGAATCGAAGACATTGCCTTGACGACCAACGGCATTTTTTTGGCGAAAAAGGCGGCGAAATTAAAAGCAGCGGGCTTGAAGCGCGTCAACATCAGCCTGGATACATTGAAGGCCGACCGTTTTTCGCTTATCACCCGCGGCGGCGATGTCCAGCGCGTTTTGGACAGTATCGCGGCCTGTCAACAAGCCGGGATTTGGCCGATCAAGCTGAATGTCGTTCTCATGAAGGGAATCAACGACGACGAGATTGAAGATTTTTTGCGGCTGACGCTGGACGGCGCTGTGCAAGTCCGCTTTATCGAGTACATGCCGATCGGCCACAACGACATGCGCTGGAAACAGTCGTATTTGCCGCTGTCGACCGTCTTGGAGCGATGTAAGCAGCTTGGCTGGGAAACAGAGGAAAGCCATGACGTGCGCGGCAACGGTCCCGCCCAGACCTTTCGGATTGCCGGGGCCAAAGGCAGCTTTGGGTTGATTCACCCGGTGAGCGATCATTTTTGCGAAACGTGCAACCGGCTGCGTTTGACGGCGGATGGCAACATCAAGCCGTGCCTGTATTGGGCAGACGAGTTTAACGTTCGCAAGCATATCGGAGACGATGAAGCGATTCGCCAGCTTTTTTTCAAAGCGTTGAGCATCAAGCCGATGAATCACGAAATGGCCAAGGCTTTGGCAGATGAAAGCCAATCTCATGTACCGACGGCAAGGCGCATGTCGCAAATTGGAGGATAAGCGAGATGGAAAACGCAAATCGTTTTCGCCGACAGACTGTTCAGGTGGAGGAAGCGCAGCGCAGAATCGAACAGCATCTGCGCCAGCTTGGCGTGGAGGAGGTTTCGCTGGAAGCTGCCTGCGGCCGCACGTTGGCAGAGGAGGTGACGGCGCCCGAGCCGATGCCGCATTTCCGCCGTTCCGGGATGGATGGCTTTGCGATCATGGCGAGCGCTACCAAGGGAGCGTCACCGGAATCGCCCGTCCTGCTGGAAGTGATCGAGCATGTTCCGTGCGGCTTAGTTCCGACTAAAGCCGTATCGCCTAATACGGCTACGCGGATCATGACCGGAGCGATGGTGCCGGAACAGGCAGACGCGGTTATCATGCTGGAAATGACCGACAACGTGGAGAAGCAGGGCAAAACGTTCGTGTCCATCAAAAAAGAGATGCCGTCCGGCAAAAATCTGACTCCGATCGGCCACGAACTCGCCAAAGGCGAATGCGTCCTGCAAAAAGGAAGCGAAATTCGCGCTGGCGAGACGGCGCTGCTGGCTACATTCGGCTTTTCTCGTGTCAACGTATATAAGCGCCCGACCGTCGCGATATTCGCCACAGGCTCCGAACTGCTGCCTGTGGACGCGCCACTGTGCCAGGGGAAAATCCGAAACAGCAACTCTTACATGCTGGCAGCGCTCGTTCGGGAAGCGGGGGGCATTCCGCTGTTGATGGGCGCGGTCCCGGATGAAGCGGACAAAGCGCAAGCGGTTATTCTCGATGCGTTTTCCACCGCGGATTTTGTCATCACATCAGGCGGCGTATCGGTAGGCGACTACGATATTCTCGTCGATCTTTTCCAAAACTGGGAAGGGGAGCTGCTGTTCAACAAAGTAGCGATGCGGCCCGGAAGCCCGACGACGGCAGGGGTGTGGAAAGACGCCTTTTTATTTGCCCTGTCAGGCAATCCGGGGGCGTGCTTTGTCGGCTTCGAGCTGTTCGTCCGCCCGGCGATTTTGGGGATGCAAGGGCGCAAAAACAAATACAGACCGGAATGCACGGCTTTTTTAGGAGAGGCGTTTGCCAAGGTCAATGCGTATCCGCGCTATGTCCGCGGAAAATCGTATGTGCAAGATGGCAAACTGTTCGTAAAGCCTGTCGGAATGGACCAGTCAAGCGTAACCGTGTCGATTAAAGATTCCGACTGCTTGATTAAGATTCCCCCTGGCGGGAAGGGTGTGCAGCAAGGAGAGCTTGTCTTTGCTCTGCTGCTCCGAGAATGACGAAAACGTTGCGGCGCTACATTTCGTAAATTTCGCTTGAGAGAAAAGAGCGGGATGACATGGCCGGGGAGGCACCATTGCAAAAACTGTTAACGACGATGCTGCATAGTAACCGTGCGGCTACGAATCACATGGTCGAAACGATCCACTCGCTCGTTTCATGCGTGAACGCCCGTGATCCTTATACGTATCAGCATTCGGTCAACGTTGGCTTTTACGCCTGGGTAATCGCCAACCAACTTCAGCTCGACGAGGAAGAATGTGCCAATGTGTATATCGGCGCCTTGCTGCACGACATCAGGATCATTGGCACACCGGATTCGATCCTGAGGAAAAACGGGTCGCTCACACCGGAAGAATTGGCTATCATGAAAAAGCATCCAGAGATCGGCTACGCGATTGTAAAACGGATTGCTCCCTTGCAACAGCGAGGAATTGCCAAGACGGTGCTGTACCATCGCGAACGGCTGGATGGCAAAGGCTATCCGCACGGCCTTTTCGCTGCCGAGATTCCGCTGGGCGCAAAAATTGTCTCTGTCGCCGAGGCTTTCAACGCGATGACGTCAGCGCGGCTTTACCGCCCTGTTTTGGACTACGGGAAGGCTGTCGACCAGTTGCTGGACGGAAAAGGCAGCCAGTTTGACCCGACCGTCGTCGACGTGTTCCTGGAGGCGATGGCCAGCCGCAGAGAAAAAGCGCGACTGTAAGGCCAAAAGAAACAGCGCCGTCTTTTGTGCGAAAAGCACCGGATCATCCGGTGCTTTTTTGCTGCAAAGGTCCTTTTTTGCCGGATTGTTCATAAAAACATCTGCGAAACATGTTTTTCCAATGCTAAGATAGGGAAAAAGCATCAGGGGAGAAGGAATCAGGAGGATTGACCCCATGAAATATGTGAGCGTAGATCAAGTTGAGCCTGGGGATGTGCTGGCTCGCAGCATTTATACGAGCGAGGGCTTGACGCTGTTGCAGACGGGTGTGCAACTGACCGTCGGAATGATAAACAAGCTGCGGCGCTTTGGGGTGACGATGCTCAGTATCAAGGACCCTTTTTTCGACGAGGTGAAGGAACAGGAGGTAGTCACAGAGACGACGCGAAAAGATGCCATTCGCAATCTGTCAGGCGCGATTTCGTGTGTCCAGTCCGGCAAGGAGTTCGACGTGCGCGGCATTCAAAAGTCTGTCGGCAACATTGTCGAAGAGACGCTGCGCAATCGCAAGGTGCTGTTAAATCTCGGGGAAATTCGCACCAAGGACAACGCCCTGTACATCCATTCGCTCAACGTCTGCATGATGGCGACCGTGATGGGCGTCGGGCTTGGCTACAACACCACGCAACTGAAAGAGCTGGCAATCGGCGCGCTTTTGCATGACATCGGCAAGCTGTCGGTGGACAAGGAAGCGCCAGCCTACAAGAAAAACAGCAGGACCAATCATCATACCTGGATAGGGTTTGAAATATTGCGAAAAAAACACGAGATGAGCATCGTGTCTGCGCACGTGCCGCTCCAGCACCATGAATGGGTCGACGGAACCGGAGTCCCCCGCGGACTAAGCGGCGACGAGATTCACGAGTTCGCCAAAATCGTCGCGATCTGCAACTACTACGACAATCTGATCTCGCCGCTTTCCGAGGAAGAGGAGACGCTGCCTCCCTACGAGGCGTGCGAGCGAATCATGGGCCTTGCGGAAAAGCGCTTCGACCACAAAATGGTCATCCACTTCCTGCGCTCGATCGCGCTGTACCCGATCGGCACGTCGTTCAAGCTGAGCACAGGCGAAGTCGGCGTCGTGATCGACCAAAACCGCGGCCTGCCAGCCCGTCCGGTCGTGCGGGTCATCAGGCGGGAGCAGCAGGCGAATCGGCGGATGGCAGAAGATCACGAGATTTGCGATATTGATCTCGGCGCAGAGCCCACCATTTTTATTACAGGAGTACTAGAATAGAGAGAGAAACTAGACCTAAGGGTTTTTTCGATGCCAAGATCAGGGAATTCCCCTACATACATAATGAGGGTGTCAGTCTACAATGAAAACAGGCAAAAAGTCTCAAAAATCGACTTTTTGCGACGATGAAAGAGGAAAGGACGTGTCCTTATGTCCCGTATTCTAGTACCAGTAGATTTCTCTGCACAGTCTATTCAGGCGGTTCGCTTTGCTCTTGCGTACGCCAAAGATAAGCATGAACTGACTCTGCTTCATGCCATCCCTCCGTTTCCATCGCGCAACGTCGTCCGCAAGCTCGGGCAAAAAAGCGTGGAAGATTTCCAATTGGATGAAGCGAGAGAAGACTTGAAAAAGTTCCTCACGATTGTCGAAGAGGCAGGAGTCACTTACGAATTGGAAATCGAGTTCGGCGAGCCGCATGAAGTGATCGCCAAGCACGCGACAAAAGGCGAGTACGCCGCAATCGTCATGGGGACGCACGGATACGGCCGGATCACCGGATTCCTGCTGCAAAGCGTCAGCTACCCGACGATTCACGACGCCCAGCTTCCTGTCTTCCTCATTTCCGAGGAGACCGATGCCAGCCGCTTCCCTTGGCAAAAAGTGCTGATCGCCGTCGACGGCTCGGAGCAGGCGAAAAACGCAGCGCAAAAAGCGATTGCCTTGAGCCAGGACATTCCGGGCGTTTCCTACCTGCTGCTCAGTGTCGTGACGCCTCCTGTCGCTTATGCCGGAGTGTACGGCGTAGGCTGGGAAGACACAGCGACGCTGGAAAACTGGGGAAAAGAAACCGTGCGCACTTGCGAAGAAGTGCTGGAAGCGGCGCAAATTCCTTACGAGAGCAAGGTAGTGATTGGCGATCCGGCGACAGTGATTCGCCAGACCGCCGAAGAGGAGCAAGCAGGTCTGATCGTGCTCGGTCACCACGGGCTTGGCGGCATCGCGGGCACTCTTCTCGGCAGCGTGACCTTCAAAACGATTCATCGCACCAAAACGCCGCTGTTGATCGTCAAATCATAGGCTCATTCGTGAACAGGCAAGCTGTCCGGACTCCGGGCAGCTTTTTTGTGCAGATAAGGTTGGATAAGATTTTATCCAGCGGAAAGTGCAACGAAGGCTGTGCCAATGGCTTGGCGCAGCCAAGTTTTCTAATGCTCCAGGGCACGCTCAGCGCCGGACGCCCAGTTGATGCGGGAGCTTCCCCAGGCGGCAACGAGCACGACCGCGCCTGCGATGACGAAGACATAAATCAGCGCGGTCAACTGCATCAGTGGCCCGGCCACAAACGAACCGAGCATCATCAGCCCGACGAGCAGCGGCGCAATCGTCCCGTTTACCCGGCCGACGTACGCTTCTTCGACAAGCGTAATCATCCGCATTCCGATCACAATTTCCAGAAAAGCAAGCCCCACTCCGGTGAAAAAACGCATGGCAGCGGTGACGATCAGCCAGACAGAGAGCGCCTCGACGACGATGGAGAGAGCGAAGACGGCAACCGGATTGTTTCCGCTCGTCTCCATCACGTAATAAAGCAAAGCCATGTTGCGTATCCAAATCCCGACGTTTTCCAGCGTATCGGAGACAAAGACGGTGAGAAAGACGCGATTTCCCCATTAGTGGCTTCATTTTGCACACTCCTGCGATTAATTAAACCGAACGTTCGGTCTATAAACTTTCGAAAAAAAGCTACCTGGCGACAATACCATGCAGCAAAACATCAATCCCCCGCTTCATCAAGGCATGAAGGCGCTCCTCCTCCATTTTGAAGCCGACATTGATAAGGCCGTTGACAAACCCTTCGAGGATCATCGCCAGCTCTTCCGGATCGGCCTCGGCAAATTCTCCGCGCGCCATTCCTTCCTGAAAAATCGACGTGTACAGCGTGTAGGAGGAGCTGAGCATCGCAAGCACCTGGTCCATAATGAGCGGATCGGCGAGCTGGCTGCCGGAAAACTCTTCTCCGGCTCGTTTCAACGGGTGGGACAAAAAGTCTTCGAGCAGAAAAGCGGCCAAGGCGTACAGCTTTTCCACCGAAGTGGCGTACTGCTTCTCTTTTTCCTTCCACAGCTCTGTCCACTCGTTATACTGCTTTTCCAGCAGGTGCAAAAAAAGCTGCTCCTTGTTTTTGAAATGGTAGTAAAGGCTCCCTTTGCTCGCTCCGGTCGCTTGGCAGATGTCTTCGATCGATGTGGCGAAGTAGCCCTTTTGGGAAAACAGCTCGGTTGCTTTCTCGACGATATGTTGTTTGGTTTTCTCCCCATCAAGGCGACGTTTGGACATGAAAGGCAAGGCTCCTTTTTATAGACTGAACGTTCGGTTTAATTTCGGTCTACCGGATGGGAGAAAGAAGCGCAAGTGCTTTCCCGCAAGGCGATTGAGAATGGACGGCCAGGGGAAAAATGGGGAAAGCGAGTGAGGGGGCGAGGAACGCATGAAAATCGGGTGTCACATCAGCATCCGCCACGGCTATGCAGAGGCGGCGCGAACCGCTCTGCGGGAAGGAGCCGCCTCTTATCAGTTTTTCCCGAAAAACCCGCGCAGCCTGGGGGTCAAGCAGTTTGATCCGGCCGATGCGGCAGCTTGCCGCGCTTTTTGCGAGGAACACGGCTTGGCGTCGATTGCCCATACGGCTTATCCGGTCAACTTGTGCGTGGAAGACGACGAGCTGGCTCTGGTGACGGTGCAATCGGTGCGCAACGATCTGGAGATTGCCGAGGCGTGCGGAGCGCTTGGCGTAGTTGTCCACTTCGGGCAGTACAAAGGGACGGACGTGCTTGCCGGCTACAAGCGGATGATTTTGCTGACGAATCGAATCGTGGACGGCTGGGCCGGACAGGCCAAGCTGCTGATCGAAAACAACGCCGGACAGGGCAACCGGATGGGCACGACGCTGGAGGAGCTGGCACAGGTGCGGCAACTGCTTGCCGAGCCGCAGAAGGTCGGGTTTTGCTTCGATACGTGCCACGCGTTTGCCAGCGGGCTGTGGGACGGGAAAAATTGGGGCGCGGTCATACAGCGTATGGAAGAACTGGACTATTTGCCGTATTTGTCCGCCGTGCATTTGAACGATTCGGTTTACCCGAGCGGCTCGTTTCGGGATCGGCATGCGCGCATCGGACAAGGGATGATCGGGGACAATGCTTTTGCCGAGCTGTTGCGCACGCCGCAGCTTCAAGGCTTGCCGATTGTATTGGAGACAGCGCGAGGGTCAAGCGGGGGGCATCGCGAAGAAATCAGGCACGTCCGGCGTCTGGCGAACAATTGGCAGGCTTGACCGGATTGTGGTACAGTGTGAGAGGATGTTGTCAACGAGGGAGGGGTACCAATGGCAAAACGGATCAAAGTGACGATTCACGATTTTGCGACGCTGAAAGAGAATTTGAACAACCCGGAAGAGCTGGCTCTTTACGAAGCAGCCAACGGGAATACATACGATGCCGAAATCGAGCACGACGGCTACGCTGTCATTGATGTGACAGAGGACGACTACATTGAGCTGGCACCGGGCGAATACCAGCTCATGATCGAGGAATGGACCAACGCCGGGCAAATCGGCGAGTGGACTTTGCAAACGAAGTCAGATCCGGCAGACGACACAGCGCTGCTGTATCGCAGCGTCGACGCGTCAGGCCAGGAAGTGCAGCCGCCGCAATCGCTGCCGAAGCAAGTCGTCGAGCTGGTAGCGAAGACCTGGTTTGGCAAGGCGCCAAAAAAGGTCGAGGAATAGTCGGACAAGAACAGGGAAAGGAGCGCTGCGAGTGGTAGCGCTCCTTTTTTTTCGCGCAAAAAATCGCAGGATGTAGCCGCTCGTGACGAGGAACAGGCGAAGGCTGGGAGCGGCAAGTACCGAGATCATTCGGCCGTCTCGTCCTCAAGCTGAATGTCGTACTTTTTGATCCGCCGCATCAGAAGCGATTGGGTGATGCCGAGCGCCGCCGCGGTCTTGCGCGTCGTTTTGTGGATGCGCAGCGCCTGCATGATAAATTCGACCTCGATTTTTTCCATCCGCTCCGTCAAGGAAAGGGAGCCGAGCGTGAGGATGCCGTCCTCCAGCTCGCGAATGCTGCGCAGTTCCTCCGGCAAATCGGTGGCGGAAATCTCGTCGAACTTGGACGTGATGACGATGCGCTCGACCAAATTTTCCAGCTCCCGCACATTGCCTGGCCAGTCATACTGGTGCAACACGTCCAGCACGTCAGATGTGAAACGGCGTTTTTGGTGGTGCTTGGCGTTGAATTTTTGCAAATTGTGGTGCAACAGCGGGAAAATGTCGTCTTTGCGCTCGCGCAAGGGCGGGACGTTGATCGGCAAAATGTTGAGCCGATAGTACAGGTCGTGCCGGAACTTCCCTTGGCGCACCAGCTCCTGCAGGTTGGTGTTGGTCGCGGCGATGATGCGGATGTCCGCCGTGTAAGTTTTGGTGCCGCCGATCGGCATGAACGTCTTGTTTTGCAAAAGCAACAGCAGCTTCGACTGCAAATGGTAGGGCAGCTCGCTGATTTCGTCGAGGAACAGCGTCCCTTTGTCCGCCATTTTGACCAGGCCGATTTTCCCCGAGTGGTTCGCCCCGGTAAACGCCCCTTTGTGATAGCCGAACAGCTCCGATTCGATCAACGTTTCGGGGATGGCGCTACAGTTTACATGCACGAACGGCCCTGCGCTTCGCTCGCTAAGCTGGTGGATTTGCTCGGCGAGATGGCTTTTGCCCACCCCGGTTTCGCCCGTGATGAGCACAGTCGTGTCGACCAGCGCGACTTTTTTTATCAGTTCCATGAGCGCCAAATACGAGCGGCTGTTGCCGATCAGCGTCTGCGACGAGCTTTGGTTCGCTTCCCGCTTCATGAGCTGCAGTTCCTCGCTGTAGCGCTTCAATAGCGCGACGGTTTCCTCCAACTGCGAACTGGCCCGTGCCGCCTCCGTAATGTCCCGGGAGTGGGCGACGATCAGCTCCGGCTTTCCGTCTTCGTCCGGGATAATATGGCCTGTCACGAGAAATTTTCCTTTGCTGTTCACAAGCTGGATGGTCGTCGTCGGCTTGCCCGATTCAAGGACAAGCCGGGTCACGGAAGGACTGAAAATGCCCATTTCCTCCAGATCGGTCACGTTTTGCCCAATCAGCTCGGCTTTCGGGATGCCGCACAAGTTTTCGCTCGCCTTGTTCAGCCACAGTGTGGTTCCTTGCGCATCCGATATAAAAATGCCGTCCGCAAGCGAGTTCAATATGTCGATGAACCGATCTACAGACGACAAGGCCAAAATCTCCGCATCTTTTTCCACGCTTGATACGCTCCCCTCATTTTTGACCTGATTGTACAGGAAGTGACTGCCGATTGTATAGTGAGTCGGATTTGAAAAAACGCGAGTCGATTTCGATTCACCTGAAAAGAGTGCGTTTCTCTCCCTTTCGACTCAAAAGTGATTCTACTTCGATTCGTCAGAAAAGACGCAGTTTCGGCAATTTTCGCTACCATCCAGCTTTTTGGGTGTTGGCATAGGACTTGCTACTGTTAGCGGGACGTAAGCGACTTTGCTCAATAAACAAGAGAGATAAGGAATGGCATGCGATGCTAGCGAAACTGGTGACGCGCGAACAAGCGACGGAATGTGTACGAGACGGTGTCCGGCTGATGTACGGCGGTTTCGGAACGATCGGCTCCCCGGCTCTTTTGATCGACACGATTTTGGAAAAAGGGGTGCGCGACCTGACCTTGATCGGAATCGACGCGGGGTATCCGCAGGTCGGGATCGGCAAGCTGATTAGCCACGGGCGGGTGAGGAAGCTGATGACGACGCATATCGGCTCCAATCCGGAAGCTGGCCAACAGATGATGGACGGACGGCTCCAGGTCACGTTTTGTCCCCAAGGAATTTTTGCGGAAAAAATTCGCGCAGGGGGCGTAGGCATTCCCGGTATTGTTGTCGATGCGCAAATGTGGGGAGAAGCGACAGAAGGAGGGGAAGCGGTGGTTTTTGGGGGAAAGCCGTGCTGGATGGAACCGGCGCTGACGGCCGATGTAGGCATCGTCTATGCGAAACAGGCGGACACGTACGGCAATCTCATCTACGACAAGTCGGCGAGAAACTTGAATCCGCTGGTGGCGATGGCTGCTGACATCACCATTGCCGAAGTGGAGGAGATCGTTCCGGCAGGAGAGCTGGACCCGGAAAAAATCGTGACACCCGGCATTTTTGTCGATTACATGGTGAATCGCAGCGGCGGGGGGAACGGCTGATGCGACTGACGATGGATCAGCGAAACATGATCGCGCGGCGCGCCGCCAAGGAAATCGAACCGGGGATGGCCGTCAATCTGGGGATCGGGATACCGGAGCTGGTCGCGGACTTTATCCCGCACGAATGGCACGTGATGTTTCATTCCGTGAACGGCATTCTCGGGGTAGGCCCCACGCCAATCAAGGGCGAAGAAGACCAGCATATCTCCAATGCGGGGGGAGCGCCCGTTACCGTAGTTCCGGGCGCTTCTTACTTCGACAGCACGATTGCCTACGGCATGATTCGGCGCAAGAAGCTCGATGTCGCTTTTATCGGGGCCTTGCAGGTCAATCGCAGGGGAGATTTGGCGAACTGGATCGTCCCTGGCTCGCGCGTTCATGGCATCGGCGGTGGAGCCGAGCTGGCCTATTACGCCAAAAAGGTGATCGTCCTGATGAGCCATGTGACGCGGACAGGCGAGCCGAAAATCCGCAGGGAGTGTACGTTTCCACTGACCGCGAAGCGCTGTGTCGACCTGATCGTCACAGAGCGGGCGGTTATCGAGGTCACGCCGCAGGGGCTGATGCTGACAGAGGTCATGTATCCGTACTCCTTGCAGGATGTCATTTACCATACCGGAGCGCCGTTGTTGATTTCAGAACATTTGCAAATGGTGGAGTAATGAAAAATTTTTCCGCACAAAGATAAGGGGGCTTACCAACATGAAAAAATCACTCAAAGCCGTTGCAGGCGTATTGTTCTCGCTGTCGCTTCTCGTAGCAGGATGTAGCCAGGGGGCTTCGACGAACGATGGCGGGGGACAGGCAGGCGCAGCCAGCGGAAATGCGTCCGCGATGACGAAGGAGGCAGGCGTGTTCGTCTTTGCCGCTTCCGGCGAGTACCAGCCGTTCAGCTATTTCAAGGATGGGCAGCTTACCGGGTTTGACATCGAAATCGGCAACGAGATCGCCAAACGGCTGAATTTGCAGCCAAAGCCCGTCACCTCGCCGTTTTCCGGGATTATCGCGGGGGTCAAGGAAGGGCGCTACGATGCGGCGATTGCCAGTCACGCGATTACGGAAGAGCGCAAGCAGCAAATTGATTTCGCCGATCCGTACTACTTGTCCGGCGGCCAACTGTTCACTCGTCCCGACGGCACGACTTCCACACTGGAAGAGCTGAAGGGCAAGGAAGTCGCAGTCGCCTTGGGCACTACGCATGAAAAAATGGCGCGGGAGTACACCGACAACATCAAGACGTACGACAGCGACGTCACGGCCCTGCGCGCGCTGGAGCAAGGCAAGCATGACGTGGTCATTACGGACAGTGTGGTCGGCGAGATCGCGATTGCCCAAGGCTTGAAAATCAAGAAAAGCGGCGCGCCGTTGTCTGAGGTTCAACACGGAATCGCCGTGCGCAAAGGCAATAGCGAGCTGTTGAACAAAATCAACGAGGTGCTGAAGCAAATGCACGAAGACGGCACGTATCTGAAGCTGAGCGAAAAGTACTTCAATCGCGACATCAGCAAGAACGAATAAGGTTGACGTTTGTGTAAGGCCGCCTGTCATCCGCGCAAGGAAAGCGGCGGGTGACAGGGACATTTTATCAGCGAGGGGTGGCATCGAGTGCCCAGTATTGCCCATTTGACAGAAGAGTTTTTCCGCACATTGCCGTTTTTTTGGAAGCCGCTGCTCTTGACGTTTGAGCTGACGATCGCTTCCGTCATCGCAGGGTCGATCATCGGGCTGTTCGTCGCCCTGTTGAAAGTCTCCAAGTTCAAGCTCGGGCAAATTGTTGCCAACGTCTATATTATGGTCATTCGCGGAACGCCTTTGATCGTGCAAATTTTTGTCCTCTATTTCGGTTTTTACAAGGTGATTGATCTCGGTCAATTTTGGTCAGCGGCTTTAGCCTTGGCGATCCACAGCGGGGCGTACATCGCGGAAATTTTCCGCGGGTCCATCCAGTCGATCGACAAGGGACAGATGGAGGCAGGCTTGTCGCTCGGGATGTCTACCGGCCAGACGATGCGCCGGATCATTTTGCCGCAGGCGATGAAGCGCTCCATTCCGCCGCTCGGCAACCAGTTTATTTTGTCGCTGAAGGAGTCGTCGCTGGCTGCTTTCATCGCGATGGATGAGCTGTTCTCGCTGGCGCGCCGCCTGTCTGCGGAAACCTTTGATGAGATGACGTACTTTTTGATCGTGGCCCTGTACTATTTGGTGATTGTCATGATCTTTACGTATATCGTCCATGTGATGGAAAAGCGGTTGGCCAAAGGTGACGTATAGAAGAGGGGAGGGAGAATGATGGAAGACAAGCAAGTCATGATCCGCGTGCAAAATTTGAAAAAAAGCTTCGGCGCCGTGGAGGTGCTGAGAGACGTGACGCTACAGGTAAAAAAGGGCGAAGTCGTCGTGCTGATCGGGGCGAGCGGCTCGGGAAAAAGCACGCTGATTCGCTGCATCAATTTTTTGGAGATCAAGGACGGCGGCGAGATTTTCATCGAAGGCAAGAGCATCGATCCGAAAAAGGACGACTTGACGAAGGTGCGGCAAAAGGTCGGCATGGTGTTCCAGCACTTTAATCTGTTCCCGCACAAAACGGTTTTGGAAAACATCATGGAAGCGCCGCTGATCGCGAAAAGGGCGGACAAGGAGCAAACGAGGCAGGAAGCGCTGCAACTGTTGCAGAAGGTAGGCTTGTCCGAAAAAGCAAACGTCTATCCATCCTCGCTGTCAGGCGGACAAAAACAGCGGGTAGCGATCGCCCGTTCGCTGGCGATGAAGCCGGAGATCATGCTGTTCGACGAGCCGACCTCCGCGCTCGACCCAGAGCTGGTCGGCGAAGTGCTGGAGACGATGAAGCAGCTCGCCCAGGACGGGATGACGATGATTATTGTGACGCATGAAATGGGCTTCGCCAAAGAAGTGGCGGACTGGGTCGCGTTCATGAACCAGGGCAAGATCGTGGAGATGGCCCGCCCGGCAGACATGTTCAACAATCCGCAGGAAGAGCGGACGCGCGAATTTTTGAACCGGGTCTTGTAACGAGGGCAAAACGAAAGGGAGCGTAACGATGAGAGAGGTAGTCATTGTCGCCGGCGTGCGCAGCGCGGTCGGCGCATTCGGCAAAAGCTTGCGCGACGTCCCGGCAACGGAGCTGGGACGGCAAGTGCTGGAAGGGCTGATGGAAAAGGCGGCTTTTCCCAAGCAGGAAGTGAACGAAGTGATTTTCGGCAACGGCTACGTGCACGGAGGCGGGCTGAACGCGGCGCGCATCAGCTCGCAGTTGGCCGGATTTCCCCGCCATGTGTACGGGCACATCATCATCAAGGCGTGCGGCTCGGGCTTGAAAGCGATTGGCAGCGGCGCTTTGGCGATCATGGCCGGGCAAGAGGACGTGGTGGTTGCGGGTGGCGTGGAGAGCATGAGCAACGTGCCGTATTTGGTGAAAAACCGCTGGGGCAGCAAGTTCGGCAACTTGACGATGGAAGATGCGCTTTTGTCTGACGGCTTGATCTGTTCCTTGGAAGGCGAGCACATGGGCAACACGGCTGAACGGCTTGCGCAGCAGTACGGCATTTCCCGCGAGGAACAGGACCGCTTCGCCTACGACAGCCACAAAAAGGCGGCGACTGCCATAGCCGCAGGCAAGTTTGCCAGCGAGATCGTGCCGATTGCCATCCATGAGCGCAAAGGAGTGCGGGTGTTCGATCAGGACGAGTCGGTCCGCCACGAGATTAGCCTCGAAGACTTGGCGAAGCTGAAAAGCGTGTTCCAAAAAGACGGAACGATCACGGCAGGCAATGCGTGTCCGATGAATGACGGCGCAGCCGCAGTGTTGATGATGTCTCGCGAAAAAGCGGAGGAAGCGGGGCTTATGCCGCTGGTCAAAATCAAGGCGTTTGCCAGCGCGGGAGTCGAGCCGGGCGTGATGGGGATCGGGCCTGTGCCGGCCACCCAAAAAGCGCTGCAAAAAGCAGGGCTGACGCTGGACGACATCGGGCTGATCGAGCTGAACGAGGCGTTTGCCGCGCAAACGTTGGCGGTGATGAAAGGGCTGGAGCTGGACCCGGCCAAGGTGAATGTCAACGGCGGCGCGATCGCGCTCGGCCACCCGGTCGGTGCCACCGGCGCGAAGCTGACCGTCAGCCTGATGAACGAAATGGTGCGCAGCCGCGTCAAGTACGGCATGGTGACGCTTTGCATGGCAGGGGGAATGGGCCTGTCTGTCATTTATGAAAACTTGACGCTGTCCTCGTAAGCTTTTCGGCGGACAAAGAACAGCACAGGAAAAGCCCCGTCAGAGGGCCACGTCGATCTCGGCTCGTGGCGGTCTGGCGGGGCTTTCTTTTGCTGGTGATCCGGGGCGACGTCTTGGGGCGGAGCGGAGCCATTTGCGCTTTGCGCACAAGCGACCGGAAAGCAGGCGGATGGTTCCGGTGCACGTTTTCGTTCGCACGCCGTCAGTCCGCGAGCATGACAGAAGGAGTCGCCGTCCGCACGAACACGAGCGCATCAAACGCTTTTGCCGGGACCATTTGCAGCGTGTACATGTTCTCGATGCTCGCGTACCAGCCGCTAAACACGTCGCCGATGGCGCTGATCGGCTGCGGACGATTCACATAGGCGTAAAAATCGGCATCCTGCCGCGTTTTGGCGAAGTCCAGGAAGCCGTCCGGCAGGTTGGTGCGCGCGAACAGCACGGCGAGGCGGTGATCCCCGGCGTTTTTGACAGCAAACAGCTTGCGTTCGTCGGTAGTGGCGTCCTTGGCCAGAAAGGCGCTTTCATAAAATTCGCTGCCGATTGCGTAATACTGGTCGCCGAGCGCTTTCGCCAAATACGCCCCCATGCAGGTTGCAACGCCCGTGGTCGTGGACGTCTTTTCAATGTGCCCGTTGTGTCCGGTAATGAACAGGCGCTCGCGACCGTAATGTTTCTTTTCCAACGCGAGAATCCACATGACGCGCTCCGCCATGTAGCGATCGCGGGCGCTGCCGTAGTTGACGTTCGTTCCGTGCAGGATCGCGTTTTGTCTGATCGACTCGGCAAAGGCTAACGCCAGCTCGTAGTCTTTTTCGGAGCTTTTGGCGGTGTAGGCGGCTTTGTTTGCTTTCATCCGGCCGAGCAAGCTCTGGATGTGGGGAAGCCCTTCCTTGGCCGGCTGTTGTTCGGACAGCGTTTGATCGGTCAAAGCTGCCAAAGCTTTTTCATAGGTTGCGGCGAGGGGCGGATCGACTTTTTGCAAATAGGCGAACAGCGCTTGTTTGTTCTGGTCGTAGCGCTGCATGTCAAAGCCGTAAAAGCGGATGCGGTCGCGGTCAGCGCGCTGTTCGTTGTACGCGCGCATCCAGGACAACAGCGCTGCCATCTCCTCGGTGTTGTAGATCGCAAAGCCGAGCGCTTTTGCCGCCTCTTGCGCTGTCCCGCTTCCGCCGGATATGTAGGCGTCGACCTTCTGGCCGCCGCCGAAGTCGCCTTCGATGGCGAAGGCGCGGTAGCCGTGCTTTTCTACCAGTTGCCGAAACACGTCCAGCTTGAGCGTCGTAAATTGTTTGTTGCCGTGGGTCGCTTCGCCAAAGCCGATAACCGTTTTTTGGGGCAGCTCCATTTTCGATACGGGAACGACATGCTTGTTCATAGACGATGGCAGTGCGCTTGCCGCCTTCGCCTCGAAGGCTGTCAATACGCTCAGCACGAGCAGCAAGCTTGTGGCGAGCAAAAGAAATTTTTTCATCGTTTACCGTCTCGCTTTCTGTGGCAGGTCGCCTGTTTGCGACCAGGTGTGAACAGCGGGATGTGTTTGTTGCCGAGTGGAGCCAAGGCGTTCCTGCGGGGGAGCCGCTATCTTAAGCCGGGGTGTCAAACGGAAGGAATCTGCCCGTTGCCCGTATTTGCCACATCCTTCTTGCTTTCCTCTCCTATTATGGCACAGGCTGGAAAAAAGGGCACGAAACAAATGAGTCAACTACCCGCGAGGCGCTTTTCATCCAAAAGCAAAAGCCGGGGCCACCTTTTGCCAAGGCAGGCTTCCGGCTTTTGGGTCAGATCATGCGTCAAAGAACGGCGCTTCCTACATTTCCTCTGGCGCTGCCAGTCCGAGCAGGCGCAGCCCTTCTTTCAACACGGCCACCACCGCTGCCACGAGCTGGAGGCGGGAAGCTTTCACGTCTTCTTCTTCCGCGAGAATGCGGACGTTGGCGTAGAATTTGTTGAACGACTGCGCGAGGTCGATGACGTACTTGCCGATTTGCGACGGGTCGAAGTTGTCGCTGGCCCGTTCGATCACCTCAGGGAAGCCGTTCAGCAAGGTGATGACCGCCCATGCTTCCTTGCTGTCCAAAGCGCCTGGTACGAGGCTCGCTGTCGTTTGCGGCTGGTAGTTGCCTTTGCGCAGAAGCGAGCAGGCGCGGGCGTGCGTGTATTGCACGTAAGGTCCGGTTTCGCCCTCGAAGGTGAGCATTTCTTCCCAGGAGAAGTTGATGTCGTTCAGGCGGTAGTTTTTCAGGTCGTGGAAAATGACAGCGCCGACCCCAACCTGGCGGGCAACTTCTTCCTTGTTCGCGAGCGTCGGGTTTTTCTCCTCGATCACTTTTTGCACGTCGGCAATCGCTTGTGCCAATACTTCCTCCAGCAAAACGACTTTTCCTTTGCGGGTGGACATTTTCTTGCCGTCCTTGAGCATCATGCCAAACGGGATGTGGTGCATGTCGGCGGACCAGGCGTAGCCCATTTTTTCCAGTACCTTGTACAGTTGCTGGAAGTGGAGACGCTGCTCGTTTCCGACGACGTAGAGCGCTTTGGCGAAGTCGTACGTCTCGTGGCGGTACAGGGCGGCAGCCAGATCGCGCGTCGCGTACAGCGTCGCACCGTCCGATTTTTTAATCAGGCACGGCGGCATGTTGTACTCGTCGAGGTTGACGACCAAGGCGCCGTCCGATTCGGTCAGCAGTCCTTTTTCTTCCAGCAAGGTGACGACGCGATCCATCTTGTCGTTGTAGAAAGCTTCGCCGTGCGTGGAGTCGAAGGAGACGTTCATCAGCTCGTAAATTTTCATGAACTCCTTGAGCGATTCGTCGCGGAACCATTTCCACAGATGCTGTGCTTCTGCGTCGCCGTCCTCCAGCTTTTTGAACCATTCGCGGCCCTGGTCTTCCAGAGTCGGGTCTTTTTCCGCTTCTTCGTGGAAGCGCACGTACAGGCTGAGCAGCTCCTTGATTGGCTCGGCTTTTACTTTTTCCTCGTCTCCCCACAGACGGTAGGCGACGATCAGTTTGCCGAACTGCGTGCCCCAGTCGCCCAAATGGTTGATGCGCACAGGCTGGTAACCGCGTTTTTCCATGATGTTCGCAATCGCGTTTCCGATCACGGTAGAGCGCAGATGGCCCATGGAAAACGGCTTGGCGATGTTCGGCGAGGACAGGTCGATTGGCACTTTGCGGCCCTGGCCTACCTGGCTGCTGCCGTAGGCGCTGCCTTGCTCAAGGATCGTTCCGATCACTTGCGCCGCCACATTTTCCTGATCGAGAAACAGGTTGACGTAAGGGCCGACTGCTTGGGCAGAGCGCAGTGGCGCTCCTTCGATTTTTTCGGCAAGCTCTGTGGCGATCATCGGTGGCGCTTTGCGGAGCGCTTTTGCGAGCTGGAAGCAAGGGAAGGCGATATCTCCCATCGCAGGGTTTGGCGGCGTTTCCAGCATGCCGTAAACTGTTTCTGTTGGGAAGGTGTCCACACCGAGAGAGGTGAGGGCAGCGGCGATTTTTTCCGCGACTTGGTGCTTGTAGCTCATTGTGATTCTCCTTTCAAAATGGGAAAAAGCTTAAGGGACGCAAAAGAAAACAAAAAAACCTCCGCGTCTCCTGGATAAAAGAGACGAGAGGTTGTGCTCCCGCGGTGCCACTCTTGTTGTTTTCGCCTGCATGCGTGCATCAGGCAAAAACCGCTTTGTGCTGCTGTAACGGGCAGGCCCGGCAAAACCCTACGCGATCCGGGCGCGATTTGCTTCGCCGGATGTTCAGGCCGCATCTCCGAGGGGCGCTTCCTCGCGTGGTTCGGCATCGGGCTTCCACCATCCCCGACTCGCTACAGCCTCATTCCAGGAGTACTTTCCTCATCAACGATTCGCTTGTTTCTCTAGCATTATAGCCGTTTTTGGTGCCAGGATGCAACTTACTCTTCGGCTTTTTTCAAAATCTTGTCGAGCTCGGCGAAATATTGCTTCGTCAGCTTTTCTTTTTCTTCCGCGCTCATAGTTTCCGCGTTCATCCACTGCTGCTTGTAAAGCTCCAGTTGCTCCACCATCGCCAGCTCGGCCGCCGCCTCCTCGTCCAGATCGTAGTTCTCGGATGGATCAAACGGAATGAGCCGATTGTCGTTGCCGCTGCGCAGGTAGGGGGAGCGCCAGTTTTCCGGGAAGCGGTACGGCTGCTCGCCGAACATCAGTCCCAGGACGTCATCGGAGTCAATCGGCAGGAAGTGATCGTAGTTGTCCCTGCGGCCCCCTTCCGACAGGTTGATATGGGACAAAAAGTAGCGCAAATAATGTTCTCCTGTTTCGGTATGCTTTACGATGGAGTAGCTTTCAAATTCGGAGCTTTCCAGTTCTTTTATCGTTTCTATACAGGACAGAAATTCGTCCTTTTCACGCGCGAGCAGAGCGTCCATTGTCGATCGTTCCTTTCATCGGTTTGGGTAGCCTCATGATAGCAAAAGCGTTTCGCTCTGACAATGAAGGCAGAGCGGTCAAGTGCCATCCTGTTGAAAAAAGTTAACTAACGATGCTTCTCACAAAAAGCCCGTAGCTGGATCAATGGCGGCGAGAAGGCAACGGTCGCGCCTGCGGCAGCAGAAAAAGTCGCGCAAGCCTTTTGGAAAACGATGGTGGGGGAAGAAGCCGACGTTTACGAGCGCCAGGCGACAGAGGTTTATGCGGATGAGCATTGGCGCAACAGAACGTGGATGAACGTCAGCGACCAGCGGATGGAAAACGGCAAGCCTGTCCCGTATGACGTCCTGACCGTCCAGGTGGACAAGCGTGAGCGCGTCGCCTTTTACGGCAGGCGGTCTGGCTGCGATCGCACTGTCCATGACATGAAAAAAGAGGCTATCCCTTCAAGCCAAGGCAAGGGGGATAGCCTCTTCCTGTCATTTACTTAGCAGTCGTCGTTCGAACACCCGACAATGACCAGCAGGATAAACAGTACGAGCACCAATGCGAAGCTGTCTCCAAAGATGCCGTGTCCGCAGTAAGATGTACTCACGTTTGTTCCCCCTCCTTTCCGTTATGCTACAGTCTATACACGAACGCACAGATTGGCGTGGGCGAATGCCCGGTATGCGCAAAAATGGGCGCAGAAGAGCGGGAAGAGTGTAAAGAATAGACAAATTCTCAATTGACGAAGACTTTTCGCGGTGTTAAGATACTTTCAAACATCAAACCTGAAAGCAAAAAATGAATAGCATAGTAACAACTCTTATCAAGAGAGGCAGAGGGACTGGCCTGATGAAGCCTCGGCAACCGGTTAAAATCCGGTGCCAATTCCAGCAAAGCTACGTGCTTTGAAAGATGAGAGGATGGTTCAGGCGCAAGTGTATCCGCGGACAAATCCTCTTCTTTCAAAGAAGAGGATTTTTTGATGCAAAAAACGGCTGAGAATAAACCGACGCAAGGGAGAAAAGGAGCACGTCAATGAAACCCACTTTTCGCGAACAGCTTTCCCGGAAAATTCTGATTCTGGACGGTGCGATGGGCACCATGCTGCAGCAGGCGAACCTGACCGCCGATGATTTTGGCGGCGAAGCGTACGACGGCTGCAACGAGCTGCTGAATTTGACCAGGCCCGATGTGATTCGCTCCATCCATGAAAAATATTTGGAAGCGGGAGCGGACATCGTGGAGACCAATACATTCGGGGCGACTTCGGTCGTGTTGGCCGAATACGATGTCGCGGACAAGGACCTGGAAATCAATATCGCCGCTGCCCGTCTGGCGAAGGAAGCAGTCGATGCCTACTCCACAGCCGAATGGCCGCGCTACGTGGCGGGGGCGATGGGGCCGACGACGAAAACGCTGGCACTGACAGGCGGCGTCACTTTCGAGGAACTGGTGGAGTCGTACTACCGCCAGGCAAAAGGGTTGATTATCGGCGGGGTGGACGTCCTGTTGCTGGAGACGTCGCAGGATACGCTGAACGTCAAGGCAGGCGGGATCGGCATTCGCCAGGCGTTTGAAGAACTGAACGTAGAACTGCCGGTGATGCTGTCCGGAACGATCGAGCCGATGGGTACGACTTTGGCGGGGCAAAACATTGAAGCGTTCTACATCTCGCTTGAGCACCTGAAGCCCGTGACGATCGGCCTGAACTGTGCGACAGGGCCGGAATTTATGCGCGACCATCTGCGCACGTTGTCCGGCTTGGCCCAATGTGGGGTAAGCTGCTATCCAAACGCCGGGCTGCCGGACGAAAACGGGCACTACCACGAGACGCCGCAAGGACTTGCTGCGAAAATGCGCGCTTTTGCCGAGCAAGGCTGGCTGAACGTGGCAGGCGGCTGCTGCGGAACGACGCCTGACCACATCCGGGCAATGGCGGAGGCGCTCAAAGACTGCAAGCCGCGCCAGGCAACAGAGCAGGCGGTCAGTGCCGTATCCGGCATCGAGGTCGTCTACGTCGAGGACGACAATCGCCCGCTTCTGGTCGGGGAGCGCACGAACGTCATCGGCTCGAAAAAATTCCGCGATCTGATCGCAGCAGGGCAGTACGAGGAAGCGTCCGACATCGCCCGCGCCCAGGTGAAGCGCGGGGCGCACGTCATCGACATTTGCCTGGCTGACCCGGATCGCGACGAGTATGCGGACATGGAAAAGTTTTTGCAGTTCGTCGTGAAAAAGGTCAAGGCTCCGCTCATGATCGACTCGACAGACGCGAAAGTGATGGAGCTGGGCTTGCGTTATTCCCAGGGAAAAGCGATTCTCAACTCGATCAACCTGGAGGACGGACTGGAGCGCTTTGAAGAAGTGGCTCCGCTAATCCGCAAGTTCGGGGCGGCCGTCGTCGTCGGGACGATCGAGGAAGCCGGAATGGCGATCACCCGCGAGAAAAAGCTTGAGGTCGCGAAGCGCTCCTATGACATATTGGTCAACCAGTACGGCATCCCGCCGCAGGATATCATTTTTGACCCGCTCGTCTTTCCGGTAGGGACGGGAGATGAACAGTACATCGGCTCCGCGCGGGAGACGGTGGAGGGGATTCGCCTCATTAAAGAAGCGATGCCACAGTGCAAGACGATTCTTGGCGTCAGCAACGTTTCCTTCGGTTTGCCGCCAGCGGGACGCGAAGTGCTCAACGCGGTGTTTTTGTACCATACGACGCTCGCCGGACTTGATTTTGCCATCGTCAATACGGAGAAGCTGGAGCGCTACGCTTCGATCCCGGAGGACGAGCGCAAGCTGGCGGAAGCGCTGCTGTTTGAAACAAACGACGAGACATTGGCAGCCTTTACGGAGTTTTACCGCCAGAAGAAAAAAGAAGTGCGCGTGGAAGCTTCCTCGCTGACGCTGGAAGAGCGGCTGGCCCGCTATGTGGTGGAAGGCTCGAAGGACGGCCTGGTCGACGATTTGAAGCTGGCACTGGAAAAGTACACGCCGCTGGAAATCATTAACGGTCCGCTGATGGCCGGGATGGAAGAGGTCGGCCGTCTGTTCAACGGCAACCAGCTCATCGTTGCGGAAGTGCTGCAAAGCGCGGAAGTCATGAAAGCGTCCGTCTCGTTTTTGGAGCCGTTCATGGAAAAGAGCGATTCCGCGTCGAAAGGCAAAATTTTGCTGGCGACCGTCAAAGGCGACGTGCACGACATCGGCAAAAATCTGGTGGAGATCATTTTGGCCAACAACGGCTACAACGTCGTGAACCTGGGGATCAAAGTGCCGCCTGAGCAACTGATTGCCGCCTGCCGCAAAGAGAAGCCGGATGCGATCGGCCTGTCCGGGCTGCTGGTGAAGTCGGCCCAGCAGATGGTCATTACCGCACAGGACTTGCGTGCGGCGGGAATCGACGTGCCGATGATGGTCGGAGGGGCGGCGTTGACCCGCAAGTTCACCTCCAACCGGATTGCGCCTGAATACCGCGGGGTTGTGCTGTACGCCAAAGACGCGATGGACGGCCTCGATCTCGTCAACCGTCTGCAAAACCCGGAGGAGCGCGAGCGGCTGATCGCGGAACAGCAGGATTTGGCCGAAGCGGCTGCTGCCGCTGCTGCACAGCCTGTCGTGCAGGAGAAAAAAGCTCCGCTCCCGGCGCGTTCGGCCATCAGCAGAACCGTTCCGATCCACCTGCCGCCGGATTGCGACCGCCATGTGCTGCGCCAATACCCGATCAGCCACTTGCAGCCGTACTTGAACTTGCGCATGCTGCTCGGCAAGCATCTGGGCGTGCGCGGCAATGTGGAAAAGCTGCTCGAAGCGGGCGACGAAAAAGTGCTGGAGCTGTACGGCGTGGTCGAGGAACTATTAAAGGAAGCGAAGCAGCGCGGAACGATTACTGCGCACGGCGTGTACCAGTTTTTCCCGGCGCAAGCGGACGGCAACGATATTATCGTCTACGATCCAAACGATCACAGCAAAGTGCTGGAGCGCTTCTCGTTCCCGCGCCAGCCGGAGGAACCGCATCTGTGTCTGTCTGATTTCTTGCGCCCGGTCGAGAGCAAGGAAATGGATTACGTCGGCTTTTTGACTGTGACGGCAGGGGGCGGTATCCGCGAGCGTTCGACGGAACTGAAGGAGCGCGGCGACTATTTGCGCTCGCACGTCTTGCAGGCGCTCGCTCTGGAGTTGGCGGAGGCGTTCGCCGAGCGGATTCACCACATGATGCGCGACGTCTGGGGGATTCCCGATCCGGCGGAGATGACCATGCTGGAGCGCTTCGGTGCCCGTTACCAAGGCATTCGCGTGTCGTTCGGCTATCCGGCTTGCCCGAATCTGGAGGACCAGGCGCAGTTGTTCCGTCTGCTGCGGCCAGAGGATATCGGCGTTCAGTTGACAGAAGGCTTCATGATGGAGCCGGAAGCATCTGTCTCCGCGATGGTATTTGCCCACCCGGAAGCGCGCTACTTTAACGCGGGTCCGTCGGTGTTTGAAGTATAGATCGTCTAATGAAATGGGAGAGAAGGGATTGAGTTGACGACGAGCAAGAAAGACTTACGGGACTATTTGCAAGATCACCTGCTGGTCGGAGACGGAGCCATGGCGACCCAGCTACATGCGCTGGGTGCCCCGGTTGGCGTCAGCTTTGAAGAATTGTGTTTATCCAATCCGCGCGTGGTGCATGAGGTTCATGCCTCGTACTATCAGGCGGGGGCGCGCCTTTTGGAGACGAATACGTTTTCGGCGAACCGCGACGCGCTCAGCCGCTACGGCCTGGAGCACAAGGTAGCGCGGATCAACCGTCTCGCTGTGGCGATCGCCCGCGAGGCGGCACAGGATGATGCGTATGTAGCGGGCAGCATCGGCTCGATTTTGGCCGGACGGGTCAAGAAAAAGGTACTGGATGAATATCGCGACCAGTACGAGGAACAGGCAATCGCCCTGTTGCACGCAGGCGCAGACGCGCTGATTTTGGAGACGTTTCTCGATCTGGAGGAGCTATTGCTGGCGATTGAGGTCATCCGTCCGTTGACAGATGTGCCGGTCATCGCCCAGCTTGCGACGCTCGAAGTCGGGCGGACGCGCGACGGCTACTCGTTGACAGACGCTTTTCCGCAGTTGAAAAAGGCAGGAGCTGACATCATCGGCCTGAACTGCCGTTTGGGTCCGGCTGAAATTTTGCGCTCTTTTGAAGGGACGATCTTCCCGGACGATTCGCTGCTGTCGGCGTTTCCAAACGCAGGAAGGCTGGGCATGACGGACGGGGAGTACGCCTTCAAGTCGTCTCCCGAATACTTTGCTGAAAGCGCCTTGCGCCTGAGGGACCAGGGAGTTCGCCTGATCGGCGGCTGCTGCGGAACGACTCCTGCGCACGTGAAGGCGATGGCAGACGCGCTCGCTTCGCAACAGCCGAAAGCCCGCGTCAATCCGCCCGTTGCCCTGGTCGAGCGCCCGCACATTTCCGTGCAAAGCACCCACGAGCGGGAAAAGCCGAGCATTGTCGAGCGGGTCAAAACAGGCACGACGATCATCGTCGAATTTGATCCGCCGCGCGATCTCGACGCCGAGCAGTTTTTGGACGGTTGCTGCGAACTGCACAAGGCCGGGGCGGATGCGATCACCCTGGCGGACAATTCGCTCGCCACTGTGCGGATGAGCAACATGGCGCTCGGCGCGCTGATGAAAAACAGGCACGGGATCGACCCGCTGCTGCACATCGCCTGCCGCGACCGCAATCTGATCGGCCAGCAATCCCACCTCATGGGGCTGCACGCGCTCGGCATCGACCAAATTCTCGTCATCACGGGCGACCCGTCGCGCTTCGGCGATTTGCCGGGGGCCAGCTCGGTGTTTGACGTTACTTCCTTCGATCTGATCCGCATGGTGAAGCAACTGAACGAAGGCGTCTCGTTCTCGGGACGTCCGCTGAAGCAAAAAGCCCAGTTTATCGTCGGCGCGGCCTTCAACCCGAACGTCCGCAACATGGCGGCAGCCGTCGCCCGACTGGAAAAGAAAGTCGAGGCCGGGGCCGATTACATCATGACTCAGCCGGTGTACGACGTCGAATCGATCCGGCAGGTGCACGAGGCGACCAAGCACATCGGGATTCCCGTCTTTATCGGAATCATGCCGTTGACCAGCTCGCGCAACGCCGAGTTTTTGCACAACGAGGTGCCGGGCATCAAGCTTTCGGCGGAAGCGCTGGAGCGAATGAAAAAGGTGCAGGGTCCGGCCGCCAGACAGGAAGGGATCGCCATTGCGAAAGAGCTGCTCGATACGGCTGTCCGCTATTTCAACGGCATTTACCTGATTACGCCCTTCAACTACTACGAGATGGCAGCGGAGCTGATCGCCTACGTGCGCCAGCAGAGCGCGCTGGTCAAAACGGCGCAGCCGTAACGGCTTTCGCTCGCCAAGCCCACTCTCTGTCGACATGCCAACAGGCCCTCGCGTAAAAGACAGGCTACAGCCTTTGTCGTTTACGCGAGGGCTTTTAGTTCGTCCAGCATGTACGCAGTCTTTAAGGATTCGCGTGTGCAAAATTGCTGGATGTGCGCCGCATCCATTTGCTCGTACTGCTTCATGCGCAAAAAGCGTTCCATTATATGCGGAAAGGCGAGGTCGACAAACAGCAGGTGAAGCTGTTCGGCCGACAGCGGGTTTTCCCGCAAATAGCCGCGCAACAGGTAGGCAAACAGTTGCTTGTTCCATGCCCCTTCCTTGCGCATGGCAAGCGACAGCACACGGCTGATGTCTTTGGAAGGAAAGTCGTAGCGGACATCTTCCCAGTCGATGATCGCGATTCGTTTGTTGCGCACAAGCAAATTGCCGTTGTTGAAGTCGCCGTGGCAGAGGAAGTGCTTGCTGAGCGGCGCTTTTTTCCACTTGGCAAAATAGGCGGACGTATTCAGTTGCTTGCGCGCCGTCTGTCCAGCCTGGCGAAAATACGGGAGGTACTCGACGATGGTGGAGAAATGCGGCTTCTGCTTGTCTGCGTGCCGTTGCTCCCATTTTTCCAGCGCGGCCAGGTCCGTTTTGTATTCTTCCGACCATTTTTTGGCGCCGTTGTAAAGTTCGCCGTGCTTGGAGGTAAAGCCGAGCGAGCTTTTGTGAAACTGCCCGAGCAAAGCGCCGACCTGCTCCAGCTTGCCCGGCGAGTTGTAGGCGAGCTTCGGCCAGGACAGCCACTGATGGAGGACGAACAGGTTGTCTTTCCAAATAATATAGCGTTTGCTGTTTTTCGTCCGCTGAATACCGGGGATGAGGATTCCTTGTTTGCGCAGGTGCGCTTCGGCGTTCAGGATAAAATGCTGGCGCTCTTTGGGCAAATACGATACTTTGCCGATGAACTTGCCGATGGAAGTATCGAAAAAAACGACGAGCGACTTGGGCGTTTCCCTAAGCTTTTCGTGCTGGATGACAGTCAGGGCGTATTTTTGCTCGATCTTGGGATGAGGTCGTCCATCCGGTTTGCGCCTCCCTTGCGTATAAGATCGTACGATTATAGTACGCCAAGAGAGACAGCGGTTGACACAAAAATGCTCAGCCGGGCGGCAAGGGCAGCGGATGCCAGTTCTTTTCCCGCAAAAAGGCGCTGAGCTCGGCGAATTTGGCGATTCTCTCCGCGCGCGTGAAGGAAGCGTTGGCTCCGCTCGTGGACGGGATCACAAACAGATAGCTGCCAGCCCAGTCATCTGTGGCAAATGCTTTTTCCGGCTGCAAGCCGAGAGCGACAGCCGCCTTCTTCCGGCCCGTGGCATGGCGAAAGGCGGTAATCCCGTTAAAGCAGATGACGCGCGGGCGATAGGTCTGGATCATCTGGACGAACTGCTCGGCCCCTGTCGCGAAGTCGTCGCGGGTGAGGTCCTGCGACGAGCGGGTAGGGCGCGAGACGAGATCGGTAATGCCGTAATCGTATTCAAGCAGCAGGGCGGTTTCTTCCGGGCGCAGTTGCCGGGGGGTAAGCCCGCCTTCGAACAGGCCGCGCCAAAACAAATTCGCCGGGTTCGCGTAGTGGAAGCCTGCCGACGCCGAGACGCGCCCGGGATTGATGCCGCAAAACAAAACCGCCAGATCGCGGCGGATGTAAGTCGGCAGCCATTTTTCCGTAAAGTCGACCAATGCGATTCCCTCCGTTTTTTTCACATTGTAGCACATCCGAGAGCGCTTACAGCAACAAGCAAAAAAAGCCGCCAGACGGCTGGCAGCTTATCGGTAAAAGGTCGATCGGTTCGGTAGTGAAATTACAGTTGAGCGTACGGCAGCATGTGCTCCGGCTCGTTCATGATGAATTGTTCCATTTCATTGCGGACGTATTTTTTTGTCTCGAATGGAACGGCTTCGTGTTCTTCTTTGCCCCACAACCAGCGCGACAACGATTGAATCATAAGGATTCTCCTCACTTGGTGGTAATGTTTTACATGCTCATCATACTCCTGTTTTGTTGGTTTGTGGTTGGGGATCTGTGAATAAGGCGTGAAGAAATGGTGGATAGAACGTGAACAAAAAGGAAGCGATTACAGCCACAGATGAAAAAAGCGCTCCCGGATCGGGAACGCTGAGGGTACAACCTGTTACAGTTTGTAGATGTCGGTATATTTTTTCTCCAGGTAATCCATCAGGTAAGTGGCGTTTGTGCCTTCCCCGGTAATCGCTTGCACGAGTTCGCGCGGGCTTTTCATTTTGCCGTACTGATGAATGTTTTCTTTGAGCCAGGCGCGAATCGGAGCGAAGTCGCCGTTCGCCACGAGGTCTTCGAAGCCGCTAAGCTCGCTTTTCATCACATGGGCGAACTCGGCGGCGTACACGTTTCCGAGCGAGTAGGTTGGGAAGTAGCCAAAGCTGCCGCCGGACCAGTGCACATCCTGGAGGACGCCCAGCGTGTCGGTTGGCGGTTCGATGCCCAAGTATTCCTTCATCTTTTCGTTCCAGATTTGCGGCAGATCGGCAACCTGGATCGTCTGGTTGATGAGCCCTTTTTCGATCTCGTAGCGAATCATGACGTGCAGGTTGTACGTCAGCTCGTCTGCTTCGGTGCGGATGAACGACGGGGTCACGGAGTTGATAGCGCGGTACAGGTCTTCGGCCGTCACGCCTGCGAACTGCGCCGGGAACGCTTTTTGCAAATCCGCGAAAAAGTGGTTCCAGAACGGCAGGCTGCGCCCGATCATGTTTTCCCAGAAGCGGGACTGCGACTCGTGAATGCCCATCGAGGTGCCGTCGCACAGCGGGGTAAACAGCAGCTCCGGATTGATGTTTTGCTCGTACATCGCGTGGCCCGCTTCATGAATGCAACTGAACAAGGCGGAGTTGAAATCATTTTCGGCGTAGCGCGTCGTGATGCGGACATCTCCCGGATTGAAGGTCGTGCAGAACGGATGCGCGCTTCTGTCCATCCGGCCTGCCTTGAAGTCGTAGCCGATTTTCTCCAGGATATAGCGGCTGAACGCTTCCTGCTCGGCAATGGGGAAGTTTTTGTGCAAAAACGACGTGTCCGGCTTGTTCGGGGAGTCGGCGATCGCTTTGACCAGCTTGACGGTTTTTTCGCGCAAGGTGGCGAAGATCGGATCGAGCTGATCGACCGTCATGCCCGGCTCGTACAGGTCGAGCAAGGTGTTGTACTTGTTCTTGCCGTCGTGTCCCCAATATTCAATAAACTCAAGCTGGAAGTTGACGATTTTCTCCAGGTACGGCTGGAACATGGAAAAGTCGTTGTTCGCCCGGGCTTCTTCCCATACGGTTTCCGCCTGGGAGGTCAGCACGACAAACTCCTGATACTTGGCAGCCGGAATTTGCTTGTTGCGGTCGAACTCTTTTTTGCATTCGAGGACGCTGTGGCGGGTGATTTCGTCGAGTGCTTCCAGGGCGGACGGTTCACCGAGCTCGGCGAGAAACGCTTCCATTTCCTTGGACGTCGCCAGCTTGAACTGTTCGCCAGCCAGCACGCCGATGATCTCGGAGCGGGCATCCATCCCTTTGCGCGGAGCTTGTGTAGCTTTGTCCCAATGCAGGACGGCGAGTGCCTGGTTGTAGCTGGTCATTTTTTTCACATAGGCCCGAAAATCGGCCGCGCGTGTTTCGAGATTCGTCGTCATGAAGTCCCTCCTGTGTAATTGTGCATAGCCATGTTATCAATATGTACATCATGCAGTCAAAAAATTTTTACTACTAAATATTATAACGATTTGGAGAAAAATTACTAGGTGGATGCAGGGCGCATTTGTCGGTATAATCGTATAGGAAAACAATCTGGCACCTTATTCGCGACGACAGGAGAATGAAGATGAGTCAAACCAATCCCCAATGGGAAAATGAGATAGCAAAACGCCGCACCTTTGCCATCATCTCCCACCCGGATGCGGGTAAAACAACGATGACGGAAAAGCTGCTCTACTACGGTGGAGCCATTCGTGAGGCAGGGGTGGTCAAAGGCCGGAAAAACGCCAAGCACGCCACATCCGACTGGATGGAGATCGAGAAAAAGCGCGGAATCTCCGTGACGTCCAGTGCGATGGACTTTGAATACAAAGGGCACCATATCAATATTTTGGACACTCCTGGTCACCAGGACTTCAGCGAAGACACATACCGCACCCTGACCGCCGCCGATGCCGCTGTCATGATTATCGACGTGGCCAAAGGGGTGGAGGCGCAGACGATCAAGCTGTTCAAAGTCTGTCGGATGCGGGGCATCCCGATTTTTACGTTCGTCAACAAGCTCGACCGCCACGGGAAGGACCCGTTTGAACTGCTGGAAGAAATCGAGCGCGTGCTGGGCATCCGCTCGTACCCGATGAACTGGCCGATCGGCATGGGCAGCTACTTCAGCGGCGTCTACGACCGGATGAAATCCCGCGTCGAGCTGTACCAGAACAACTCGCAGCACGAGGAAATTTCGTTTTTCCCGGTCAAGGGCGCAGAGGACCCGATGATCGGCGAGCGCGTCGGTCAGGAGCTGTGGCAGCAGTTGCAGGACGAAATCTCCCTGCTCGATGTCGCCGGGGACGAATTTGATCCCGAGCTGATCGCCCAAGGACAGCTCACGCCTGTATTTTTCGGCAGTGCGATCAACAACTTCGGCGTGCAGACCTTCCTGGACAACTTCCTGCAAATGGCGCCAGCGCCTTCTGCGAAAAAGAGCAATATCGGCCTGATCGATCCGTACACGAATCCGTTTTCCGGCTTCATTTTCAAAATCCAGGCCAACATGAACCCTGCCCACCGCGACCGTATCGCCTTTTTGCGCATTTGCTCCGGCAAGTTCGAGCGGGGCATGTCCGTGAAGCACGTGCGTCTCGGCAAAGACATCAAGCTGGCCCAGCCTGTGCAGTTCATGGCGCAAGATCGCGAAATCGTCGAGGAGTCGTTCGCCGGTGACGTCATCGGCTTGTTCGACCCGGGCATTTTCCAGATCGGCGATACGCTCTGTGTCGGCCAATCGTTTGAGTACGAGGAAATGCCGCACTTCTCGCCGGAGTTTTTCTCCAAGGTGATGGTGAAAGACGCGATGAAACACAAGCAGTTCCAAAAAGGCATCATGCAACTGACAGAGGAAGGGACGGTGCAGTTGTTCCGCACCTATCCGATGGAAGAGCTGATTTTGGGTGTAGTCGGCGTCCTGCAGTTCGAGGTGCTGGAATACCGCCTGAAGGCCGAGTACGGTGTCGAAATCATGCTGACGAGAATGCCGTACCAGATCGCGCGTTGGCTGGAAGGCGATAAGGCGGCGCTCGACGCCGTGAAAAACAAAACGGTTACCGACCGCTATGGCCGCCCGGTGATGCTGTTTGAAAGCGAGTATCAACTGCGGGTCGCCATGGAAAAGTATTCGTCGATCAAGTTCCACGAAAGCTCGCTCGGATTGAAAGCGACGCAGTCATAAGTGATGAAAAGAACAGGACCTCTTGAGCAGTGGCGGGGTCCTGTTTTGCTTTTCCTATCCTACTTGGACGACTCCCCTCATATACTGGGACAAAGACTGGCGGGATGAGAGGAAGGGAATGCTTTGAGGGTTCTGCTGTTGGTCGTGTTGTTTCTCGTTGCCTTCGACATGCACGCACAGACGCCGCTTTTGGCGCCGTACTTGAATATTTTGGGTGTGTCGGCTGCCATGATCGGCTTTGTGCTGGGCGGCTATGCAGTAAGCAATCTGACCGGAAATCTCTTCGCGGGTCCTTTTCTCGATCGGTTTCCGAAAAAGTGGTTTATCGCCGGAGGCTTGATTCTGGCCGGATTCATGCTGATTGGTCAAGGCGTCGTGACGCATACGGGCGGTTTTTTTGCTTTTCGGCTCATGCTTGGCTTTGTCATGGCCTTCGTCTCTCCCGCCTGCTCGGCGATGCTGGGCGAGACGGGCAAGACGGCGCTCGAACAAGGCGAGATCATGGGCAAAAAAGGACTGGTGCTCACGACAGCGGGGATTGTGTCGCCAGCGGTCGGCAGCTTTTTTGCCGTTCAGTTCGGCTACGGCCAATCGTTTGTCATTCTCGGCTACATCATGATCGTAGCCGGCGTGTTTTCCTGGCTCGTGCTCCCGGCCAAAGTGGATGGCGGCGGCATGCCTGCCAAGCTATTGCCCAAGGCGGCAGGTCGCCAAAGCCTGCTGACGATTCTGGAAAATCGCATGCTGTATCCGGCCTTTTTGGGCGGGTTTGCGATCATTTACGCGCAAGGGACGATCATCTACGAGGTGCCGCTGCTCGTGCAAAAGCAAGGGATGTCGCCAGCCGTGACCGGCATTTTGTTCAGTTTGAAAGGTTTGGGGGCGCTGGCGATTCTCTGCCAGTTTTGGCTGCACAAAGTCCCGGTGGAGACGCGAAGCTTTGCCGGACTCGGAGTGCTCGGCGCGCTTTTGTACATGCTCGCGCTCGGCGTGGCGATCCCGATCCAGGTGATGATGTTTTTGTTCGGCGCCTGCTTCGGCATGTTGTTCCCGGCTTTTGCCACGATCCTGACGGTGCACTCGCCGCGCGAGCTGTACGGCAGCGTGTTCAGCATCTACTCGGCGGTGCTGTCTGTCGGGGCGGTGCTGAGCCCGGTCATCGCGGGCTTGTTGGGGAATTGGCATCATTCGTACTTTATTGCGTTCTTCGTGACGGCAGGGGTGTGTTTGATCGGCGTGTTGCATCGGTTGTTGTTGAGCGGGGTTCCGCGGTAGAGGGTGGAGAGAGTTTTCCTGGGGCGGGGGAACTCTTTTTTGTGTGCGGGGTATATCGACATTTTTAAAAGCAGAAATGAGGGGGGGCGACCGAAAATGCCTTATTGATAATAATAGCTATTAACGAAAGTATGATTCATGGTCTTTAACGAGAGAAAATGTTGGGACAGTTTCTAGAAATGCAAGTATCTTCGTTTAGTACTGCAGTTACACTGTTCTTTGGTTTTCCTTAGTCTGCCAGAGTAATTTTCAGAGGAATTCAAGTAGACACAAGCGAGGCGAAATACTGTAGATCTAGTTTCTGTGCTCCAGAGTGAAGCAAGCCTCCCAAACAGTAGACAAAACTAGTGTCCATGATACTAGTGTGTTGTAATATGCACACCTTATGGGGGCTGGCTCCACGATTGGCACTATTAAACTACATGAAGTCCAGTGTAAACTGGGTAATTTGGTGATCCAGTCATTATAAAAAGCAAATAGTTAAAAGTAGGGGGGAAGATTGAGTGTTTAGACAGAATACTTTACAGACTAATTTGTTTCAATTATTTCTGCGACTTGTAAGTGCATTTGCGGATTAGCGGTCTCTAGCGTTATTCGATGAAATTTTGTTTTAAATTTGTGTTTCAAGTCATCAACGACAGTTGGCTTTATAAGGTAATTGGGGAAATTGTCAGCGAACTCTTTCCGATTGTTCCATAACCTGAGTTCTCTTACTTTTTGTGATTCAGCATCAATATTCTCAGAGCGAAGGTCAGTAATAGACCCATGGCCAAAATATGTTGCTAGTGCCATAAAATCAATTATTGGAACGTCATGCAATTTCATTCCTGTGAAGTGGGGATAATTACAAATAACAGCAGAATAAATTGGTTTCCCCTCTACACCATTTAGTATTTCAGAAAAGTAATCATTATGTTTTTGTCATTAGCGTTGCATAAAAAATGAATCCATCTATTGTCAAATTATTCTGAATGACATTTTCAACTTCACAACCAAAAACGAGAACAGCCAAGCAAAAGGTAGCCACTATCCATTTGGTAGTTTTATACATTTATTACAACATCGACAACAACAAACAACACTTACTTCCTTTTCTGTCGCCCTCTGGATGTTCGTTTGGATTGGTAATCCATTCTGCCTATCCATTGTTCAAAGGTCTGCCAGAGAAACACTTTGAGCCATCTACTGATTTGCAGCAGACTGTGCTGACTGTTTCTTTCCAGCTTTACAAGAAGCAACAAGCAGTAAGCAATGAGAGCGAGAAAAACTTGATTCCAGACCGCATTTTCACTTGTTCCATAGAACGTCTTGATCTTTGCGTGTTGTTTCATCCATTTGAAAAACAGTTCTATTTGCCAGCGCCAACGGTAGATGTCGCTCAATTCTTCTGCTTCTAAGTCGAACCGATTGGTGATGATTCGAATACGATTTCCTTTCGAATCATGCGTTTCAATCAGTCGTAACACATTATCCACCCGTTTTTGTGGCGTTCCAAGAAGGATCATGGAGTCAGATAAAACGGAGCTTTCTGGTGGTACTTTGAAAGTATACAAATGACGAGTTTCCGCGTTATCCTTGAGACGTGAAGCAAAAAAGATGCCCTGATCGGTATACTCATCGAACTTTTCATAATCCACGTACCCTCGATCAAAGACGTACATGGCTCCGATCTCATCAATCAGCGACTCCATTTGGGTGCGGTCATTGGATTTGGCACAAGTTAGGGAAATCTTTTCAGGATAGACATCCTCCTGGCTTGCGAAAACGAGACGAAGATGAATTTTGATTCCTGCCTTTGTTTCGCGAAAGGTTGCCCACTTATACTTTTGCAAACATAATCCAATTGTAGTGGAATCAATGATCTTTATGTGTTTTCGAAGAGAGCAGGCTTTTCCGGAAACGCGTTGAATTTGCTGGACAAGGTCGACAAAAACTTCTTCAAGCAAAGCAGGTTCTACCCGATTGTTTTTTCGACTAAGCTGTGCGGGGCTGATCGATGACAGTCCTAATTCTTGCTGAAATTTCTTTGATAGAACATCGTCAGCAATGGCTCGAAGCCCTTCGCGTTGCTGAAGTTGGGCATGTAAAAATAGGAGAAGATACGCTTTTGTCGTCAGCTTCTTCACGTACTTGTCTTGATCCGTTTCGTCAATTCGTTGTTGAAGTTTCATAATATTGATGGGTGCAACCCATTTACCAAATGAAGAAAATAGGGTATTCTTGTCCATGAGCTATCCTTTGCGTTGGATTTGGACAGGAACTACCTGACCTTTCCAGTGTAAAGGATTTTTTTGTTCCCTAGACAACCAAATACCAAAGATTATGTGTATTTTGAATGATGGGAAAAGATTAATGCAACGCTAGTGTGTTTTTGTACAAAGTTTATTTTTCTCTTTAACTGTAGGGCTCCATCAGATAATCTTTTGATGGCATTATGGACATCCCTTGGCTCCATTGGATACTTTACATTTTTTATTTCAGCAATAAAGATAAAATCATCGAATGAAACGATAAGGTCAATTTCCTCAGAAACTTTCTTTGAAATCTGAAAATCGCTTAGTGAAGGAATAGTAAAATTACCTTTAGAGACTAACTTGGATTTTAAATCATTTTTAATGAAAGTTTCTAGTGCAAAACCCCTCTCATTTAAATTAAATCCAGCTCCTTCAAGCCATTCATCGATCAATTGCAGATAATTGGGAGATAATATGGATGGTATAGAAAGATAGAATACATCTTGATCTTTTACTAAAGGGCGTTTCCATAGATTTATTCTTTCCATTTGGAGAATGTCGCTTTGTATTAGATTTATGTAAGATTCAATTTGAGTAGTTGTGTATGTCGTTGTATCTATAAAATAATTCATTAAATCTTTTTTTCTAGGATGTGTCTGAAAACTCATTATTGAGTTAGTTTAAAGATGGACGCGACATATACAAACGCTAGGAATGATTTGGCCAGCTTGTCGTAACGAGTAGCGATTCGTCGAAAATGTTTGATTTTATTGAAGAAGCACTCCACCAAGTGCCGTTCTTTATAGCGGTACCAATCCACTTTCCAAGGATTTTTATTATTCGCTTTAGGCGGGATGGTGTACGCTGCCTGCTTAGCCGTAATCCAATGCCGAATGCCTTCTGAGCCGTAGGCTTTGTCACCAACAATATGGCTTCCCGTAAGATCAAACCCTTGAAGCAAATTGATCGCTGGAACGGAATCATAGACGTGCCCCCCCGTGAGAAGAAAAGCGAGGGGATTCCCTAATCCATCGACGACGGTATGAAGTTTGGTTGTCTTTCCGCCACGGCTGACGCCTATGTGCTGATTTACTTCGTGTCCTTCTGCGTTTTTTTAGCACCCGCACTGTGTTGATGAGCTTTGACCGATGTAGAATCGATGCTCAAGTTTTCAAAGTCAGGTTCTACGTGAAGAGCTTGGAAGATGGCGACAAGTAATCCGGTATCTCTCCACTTGCAGAAGCGACTGTAGACCGTTTTCCATGAACCATAACGTTCTTCCGGCAAATCTCGCCAAGCCGCACCACTTCGGGCAATCCAAAGAATGGCATTAAACATGGTACGATTACTTAATTTGGACGGACGTCCTGTTCGATAGGGGGGGAACATGTCCTGAATTTGTTCCCACTGTTCATCGTTTATTTCGTACCGTCTTTGAATCATGCTCGTTGCTCCATTCGTTTTTCCTAAATCATACCACATTTTCTTTAGTTTTCAGACACGTCCTAATTCTAACCATATAGTCTTTTATATCTGTCGCATCATTTACTTCAGGTAAGCAATCCTTAACTTTTTCGGTTAAATGAACTAGCTCACTGTGTAAAACCATTAAATCATCCACAGTTAGCTTTCCTAATTTTTCAAGTTCTTTTCTTGTGAAATGTGGGTAGAATGCTGCAATAAAAGCCAATCCTTGTACCAACTCTGATTGTAGTAAAGCATTCGGCCCCTCGTTTTGAACTGAATAGCGAATATATCCTCTCGAGTTAATACGGATATTTGAAATGTTCTTCCCTTTTCTCGTTTCTGATAAAAAGCGTAAGTAAATCGGATTTTCCTTTAAGTGCTGGTAAATAGTTATAGAGTATGCAAGCGCATTCCTTTGCACTCTGAACATACCAAGTTGAAGAAGAATTTGGGAATCCGGTTCAATGTAACGTAGATATAATTCTTCATTTTTTTCAATGATCGTTCCGTTCTCCCATACCATACGATCAAAAGCGTCTTTAACTACGTATAGCAGGTTCGAAGCTCTATACATTTTACTAGAAGCTTCATGAATTCTTGCTGGTACAGCATTATTATGCCGAGAATCTTCTTTGTGAAAATATTTTAAGTAATTTAATAGTAGATTTAAAAGATCAGTTTGCAACTCATAAGAATTTACAGCATTACTTTTGAAATTTTTTTCATCAATTTTGAGCATTGCCATTTCTTCAAGTCTTAATTGATTAGTTGATTGAATCATTTTATTTATTGACATCTCAATCATTTTTGTATCATGATTTACAATCGCAATTAAGTATTGGATAACGTTTATTACATTAATTCCTGGTTCACTTAAAGTTTTTTTCATATATTCGTACAGTTCTTTGTAATAGTAATTAAATACAGGCGTTTGCACAGCTATTCTAACGGCGTCAATATCACTTTCCTTATCTTTAATTTGTGATGTATCTTCCTTTTCCGATTTTAGATACTCTTTTAAGATAAGTTGAATTTGCTCTGGGTTGTAATTGTCACTAAATGGGTTGAAAGATTTTTCATTAAATAATAATTTACGGATGCTAGTGATCTTCAAATTACCATGCCTCCAAACATACATAAGACTTCAAAAGACAATCTACCATGTTTTTCCTGTTGATTGCAAGAGTACCCCCGAAGATACACAAGCGCAGAATGTGGGAATATATGATGTCAGCCAACAATTGCAAGTTTCATTAGAAGAAGTCGAGTGTATATTCTACTCCGCATGAATGGCTATGGGCAAACAGACGTTCATTCTAACAACATTGTAGCGGGAACCGTTTCCCTATAACTAGCGAGTGGCAGGAGGATACATAGAAAAGCGGGCAACCGAAAAAATGAATGAAAGAGGGAGCTCAGCAAGGGGCACATTTTTAGCAGTAAATAAAAACTTATTCAGTGGCAAATGGAAGCTGCTGCTGGTAGAGACAAAGATTCAAAGTAAGAAAGTAAAACAACGGGCTTGCATCTGCAAAAACCTCCACCTCCCACTTGCATTTACAAAACAAGTGGTTATAATTACGTTTAAACGATTAAACCAAAGAACCAATGAACGAACGAAAGGATGAACCGCATGAGCCAGCGAACCGAGCATGTGCTGCAACAATTTAAAGACTGCATTCCTCTGCTGGAAGTGCTGACCGATGAAAATCGGCAAGCGATTATTATGCTGCTGGCACAGAACAAATCGGGACTGAACGTCAATGCGATCGCGAGCCATATAGATTTGTCCAGACCGGCTGTCTCCCATCATTTGAAGGTGTTGAAGCAGTCCGGCTTTATCACATCCGAAAAAAAAGGCGTAGAAAATTATTACGTATTGACTGTCCGCAAACCGCTTGAACAACTCAAAGCATTAATTACCGCCGTGGAAGCCGAGTGCAATGGGTCGCAGTGACTACCTAGAGATGCAAGAGAAATGTGGTAGCGAAATTGTTTTGCACAATTGGTTCGTTTGTTTAAACCAATAATCATAAACAGGAGTGATCGTACATGAAGGCCATCGTCATTGAGAATTATGGAAAAAATGCTCCATTAGTATTGACAGAACAGCCAATGCCCAGTATCGGAGAACATGATGTGCTGGTGGAAATTCATGCTGCCAGCTTAAATCCGATCGACTTTAAAATTAAAGAAGGAAAAGTGAAATTCCTGTTGAGTTACAAGTTTCCGCTGATCTTGGGCAACGATTTCTCCGGAGTTGTCGTCAAGGTTGGCGAACGGGTGAAGGCGTTTAAACCCGGAGATGAAGTTTACGGCAGGCCCCGCAAAAGCCGGATCGGCACATTGGCCGAATTTATTGCTGTGCATGAGGATGATATTTGGCTGAAACCGCAAAATTTGACCTTTGAAGAAGCGGCGTCCATACCGCTGGTTGGACTTACGACTTACCAGGCGTTTTCCGATATTTTGCATCTTCAAAAAGGCCAAAAAATCTTGATTCACGCAGGTTCGGGCGGCGTAGGCACCTTCGCCATCCAACTGGCCAAAAGGATGGGCGCTTTCGTGGCGACAACAGCAAGCGACAAAGGGTATGAACTGGTCAAATCGTTGGGGGCCGATCTCATCATTAATTATAAAAAAGAGAACTTTGAGGAAATGCTTACCGGGTATGACGCTGTCTTTGATACGCTAGGGGGAGACGTCCTGGAAAAATCGTTCCGCATCCTCAAGCCAGGCGGACAAATCGTCTCCGTCTCGGGCATGCCAAACGCAAGATTCGGAAAAGAAGCCAATTTGGGTTGGATGAAAACGGCCATGTTGTCCATCGTGAGCCGTAAAATCACAGCGCTTGAGCGGAAGACCCAAACGAAATATCACTTCCTTTTTATGAAAGCGAGCGGCGCGCAATGGAAGATCCTGACGGAAATGATCGAAGCAGGCCAGATTAAGCCTGTAATTGACAAGGTGTACCAGTTGAAAGATACCGCGCAAGCATTCGACTACCTGGAAAGCGGAAGGGCCAAAGGAAAGGTAATCGTAAAAGTAAAGTAAACAGTAATGCAAGGAAGAAAAGGCAACCGCTCCGCATGAATTGAAACAGGAACGCTTCCCTGCCATGCTGCCGACGTTTTTGGAATGCTCGCGAACTTGCACGGGCCAGACCCCGAACTGGAATTTTCCGCAGGTTGATCTGGCCCCCAAATTCCCTTATAATACCGATGTGTTTTTGTGATAATCATTCTCATAAAAATCAAACAAATCAACGCTTCTTGCGCAAAAACAGGCAGGTGTGCTCGGATGAAGGAAGAGGAAAAAAAGAAAATCCATGACTTGTTGGCACATTGGACGCACGCGGCTGTTCAGGTGATCGACGTTCGGCATTTTGTGTTGCAGGCGCAAGAGTCGTGGAACAGCTACCGGCTTCCGGCCTCCAGCTATTTTTACGCTTGCAAGGGACAGGCCACGGTTCGACTGGATGGGCGCGAATATGCGGCAGACCGCTTCTTGCTGCTTCACGGCGGCAAAGGCATGGTGCTCGACGTGAAGCTGACAGACGACGAGCTATTCGCGTTTTACCTGATCTTGTACAAAGCAAAAACGTTGCTGCCGCGCCTTGCCGACCATGCGTTGCTAAACGATGGCGGCAAAGAGCCGTTTCAGTTGCCTTATGCGCTTGTGCCGCATGAGCCAACCGGACTGTACCATCTGGCCGCAACGATGGCCCGCGAATGGGACGCACAGGAGCGGCTTCGGGCAAAAGGCACGTTTTTGCAGTTTGTCCACGAGGTCATGCAGCAGCTCATTCAGCACGGGTTTCACCAAGAACAACAGCCGCTCGCCAAGCAGGTCGTCCGCTTCCTGGAAGCGCATTACACAACGCGGATTTCTTTGGAGAGCCTCGCTGAGCAGTTTTGCTACAGCGCCCGCTACTTGACCCGACTGGTCAAGGAAGAGACAGGCCACAGCCCGATTGATTACGTCATCTCACTGAGGATGGAAAAAGCGAAGGAGCTTTTGGCCCGGACGGACGCGAAGCTGCAGGAAGTAGCGGCTGCTGTCGGATACCAGGATGTGCTCTACTTCAGTCGGCTGTTCAAAAAGCATACAGGCATGACGCCGAGCGCCTTTTCCAAGCATGCCCTGGCCGCGCCTCCAGTTCCGGATCGTCTATATGGAAAGCCCGGATTATCTATTGTGGACGAGAAGGGGGAAAGCTATAGTGTTAACGATAATCGTTATCAACGAAGCTTTGGGGGGATCGTTCGCATGAACAAAAAATCAACGCGCCACATGGCAACTCTCTTCATGGTCAGTCTCGCACTGCTCGTGAGCGCGTGCTCCGGCACGGCAAGTCCGACACCGCAAGCCGAGGGGAGCGTACAGGAGCAAGCCGGAGCGGCCCAACGCGAATTGACAGACGGGTTGGGCAACAAAGTGACCGTACCTGCGCATCCGCAGCGGATCATCGCTTCTTATCTGGAAGACCATCTGGTGGCGCTGGGCGTGAAGCCGGTCGCCCAGTGGTCGGTAGGCAAAGGCGACGTGCAGGGGTATCTGCAAAAAGATTTGGCAGGAATCCCGGCGATTCCGTATGACCTGCCGCCTGAAGTCGTGATGAGCTACAATCCCGACTTGATTATCATGGACAATGCAGAACTGGTAGCGGGAGACAAATATAGCCAGTACGCCAAAATTTCGCCGACGTACACGATTGGCAAAGAAAAGAACAGCGACTGGCGCAAAGAGCTTCTGATCGTGGGCGAGGTCCTGAACAAGAGCGAGGAAGCGAAAAAGGTACTGGCCGATTACGATACGTACGTGGCCGAAAGCAAAGAAAAGCTGAAGCAGGGCATTGGCGAAAAATCGGCGGCGGCACTGTGGGTAACGGCGAAAGCCGTCTACATGGCGCGTCAGGACTTGTCCAGCGGGGACGTGCTGTACAAAGACCTTGGGTTCAAAGTGCCTGCTGTCGTCCAGGAAATTTCCAAGTCGGGCGATGCCAACTGGAACTCCGTGTCTCTGGAAAAGCTGGCACAGCTTGACGCCGACTACCTGTTTGTCGTAAACAGCAAAGGCGTGTCCAAGGACGAGTTTCTGAAGGAGCCGGTCTGGGCGAATATCCCTGCGGTGAAAAACGGACATGTCTACGACTTTACGACAGAATCAAGCTGGTTGTACACAGGCGTGATCGCCAACCGCCAGATGATCGAGAACGTGCTGGAAAACGTATTGAAACAATAAGTCACTCACACCCCAAACCATCGTTCGCAGCAAGCGGGCGGCGGTTTGGGATTTTTTATTGCCGTCTGTCATTTAGAATAATTATCACTTATAATGATAGCCAGTTGTTTCTGGCAGCCCACAAGCCGATCTCGCTGGAAACGCTGGGCGAGTACGATGGCGATTACCTCGTGTTGACGAGCGACTCGAAAAAGCTGGCGGACTACCAGGCAGACCCGATCTGGGGCAAATTGCAGGCGGTCCAAAACGGCGGGTCTACATCTGGGGCGAGGAAAGCTCGTGGTTCCAGGACCCGATCGCCGTGCTGTCGCAGGCAGAGCTTCTGGCGGATTGGCTGGTCGCGGAAGCGAAAAAGTAGAGAGATTCCCAGCGCAAAAAGGCAACGAACCTACCGTTGCCTTTTTTGCTATTGCCCGCCTGCTCACTTTGTCTCAACCGACTTGCCGCCTGTCCGTCGCGCTTTTACATGCTTCAACTCCGCCACGATGATGAAGCTGACGATGACGAGCAAAAACCACGAGCTGATTTTGCTAAGATGCACCAGCTCCCAGCCGGAGCGCTGGTTCGGGTACGCCCAGGCGCCGAAAAAGGTGGCGATATTTTCCGCGATCCAGATGAAAAAGCCGATCAGGAAGTAGCCGAGCGGGATCGGCATGGAAAAGCGCTCGTGGGTGACGCGAAAGTACACTTTCGATCGCCAGAACACGATGAACATGAGCACCATTAACACCCAGCGCAGGTCCCAGATGAAGTGATGGGTGAAAAAATTGAGGTAGATCGCCGCACCGAGCGAGGTCACCCAGATCGGCTTCGGCCAGTTGGTCAGGCTAACGTCCAGGCGACGCCACGCCTGGCACAAATAGCTCGCGACACTCGCGTACATGAAGCCGCTGTAGAGCGGAACGCCAAACACCTTGCTGTACCCGGCCTCGGGATAGCTCCAGGAGCCCATGTGCACCTTGTATATTTCCAGACACAGTCCGATCAGGTGAAAGACCGTGATTACCTTCAACTCGTCCCGCGACTCCAGCCCGCTTTTCACCATGAACACCTGAAAAGCCAAACAGAGCAGCAAAAGCAAGTCGTATCTGGGCAGGCCAGGGATCGCGACGAATTTGGATACCGCGAGCGAAGCGAAGATGAAGACGGGAAACAGGCAAGACATGGCCTCCTGATACCCGAAGTGCAGCAGGAGGCGAATGAAGCGGATCATTCTTCGATTCCTTCGGCAGGAGTAGGGCCTTTGGCGACAGGCAAATCGTAGGAGCTCCAGTCGCTCCAGCTTCCTGCGTACAGCTTGGCGTCAGCCCGTCCTGCCTGGTGCAAGGCGAGCAGGTTGGTGCAGGCTGTGACTCCCGAGCCGCAATAGACGATGATTTCCCGGTCTGCAAAGTCGGCGATGCGAGCCTTGAGCTGCTCGGGCGGAAGCATGGTCATGTCCGCTGCCAGGTTGTCCTTGTAAAAGAAATGGCGGGCGCCAGGGATGTGTCCGGCCTTCGGATCGAGCGGCTCCTGTTCGCCGCGATAGCGCTCGCCTGCCCGCGAATCGAGCAGCACGGTTTCAGGCGTGCGCTTTTGCACGTCTTCGATGCCGACCAGCATCTCCGGGCGCGGGCGCGGGACAAACGTACGCGCCTGCGGTGTCGGCACGTCAGCGGTCACCTCGTAGCCAGCCTTTTTCCAGGCGGCGTATCCGCCATCGAGCACGGCGACGCGGTCGTGACCGAGGTAGCGCAAAAGCCACCAGAGACGTCCAGCCATCGACATTTCCTGGTCATCGTAGGCGATCACGGTCGTCTGCTCATCAATTCCTGCGCGCGAAAAAAGGGCAGCGATAGCGTTGATATCCGGGAGGGGATGGCGTCCGCCATGCTCGCCCTTTGGACCGGACAGGTCGCGATTCAGATGAAAGTAGAGCGCCCCTGGAATATGATCGACTTCGTATTCTTGCGCGCCTTGTTCGGAAGCGGACAGCGCAAAGCGGCAATCGGCGATGACGATCCGCTCGTCGTGCAAATGATCGCGGAGCCATTGTGGTGTGACAAGTGCTTGCATGGTTCACCCTGCTTTCTGATTTTTTCTTCATCATAGCAGATGACTATCCGATGGGGTACAATATTTCTAAAAAGTGGCGGAAGAGAGGAGCAACGGGATGAAGCGTGTGATCCGATACTTTTTGGAAGGCTTGCTGTACGTGATTCCACTGGCTGTGACGATTTACATTTTATACACCATTTTTACGACGGTGGACAGTTGGTTTTACAATCTGGCCAGCAACCGGTTCCATCTCCATTTTCCCGGCGTCGGAGTGCTGATTACAATTGTGGGGATTACGATTGTCGGCTTTTTGGCCTCCAACGTGCTGACGCGCGGCCTGTTGGCCGTCGTGGACAGCATTTTTGAAAAAGTGCCGTTCATCAAGCTGATTTATACCGCGATCAAGGACTTGATCGGGGCGTTCGTCGGCGACAAAAAAAGCTTCGACAAGCCGGTTCTGGTGACGCTGTCGAAGGATTCGGGAGCCAAAGTCATCGGCTTCATCACAAAAGAAAGCATGGATACATACGGGCTTGCCGATCACGTCGCCGTTTATCTCCCGCAGTCGTACAACTTTGCGGGCAATTTGCTGCTCTTTCCGAGCGAGCAGGTGCAGCCGCTCGACATGGACAGCGCCGAGGTGATGGCGTTTCTCGTCTCGGGCGGGGTATCCGGCAAAAAGGCGACCCCCAAGGCCGAAAACGAACAAAGCTGCCAGGCATGAGGCAGCTTTTCGTCTTTTTTTCTATGGAACATACAAAGGGCAGCTTCCGGCTTTGCGACCAGTAGCTGCCCTGCTCTTTTTTCGCGTCCATTAACTGCTGAAAAAACCGCTGTGGCTGGAATGCTTGCGACGATAGTAGCGATGGCCATACGTTTTGTGACCGAGCTTCCACAGCGGGCCGCGATGGCGATAATCGCTGCTGCTGTATTTGCGGTAGCCGCGCCCGCCCATTTTCCAAAAAAACCGCGCGCCTTTTTTCAACAGAGCCACGACAATGATGACCGCGACAACAAACAGCACGAACCCGATCCCCAAAATGGTCAGTATGACTGACATCTGCATCGTCTCCTTTTGCCCAGCCCGTTTCGCGTTGAAAAAGCTTTTTGCGCAGGCCAGTGATCCGTATAAGTATTCTTACGGATGGGCAGAGAGGAAGTTTCAGACGGAGCAAGCCGGCTTTCGGGCAGGCGGGGCAGTGCCTGCTGCCTTTACGCGTTCAAATATTTCTCGTAAGGGGTGTAGTCGATTTGCTTGGATTGCAAGTGGGCGATGAGCCATTTGTGGTCGCGCTTGGGAGTAGCGACGATGTATCCTTTGACGATCAGCTCTGTCGTAATCGAGGTCGCTTTCTCTTCCAGGGCGATCTGCCCGATTTTGGCTGCGATCGAGCGTCTTGCCACATCGCGGAATAGCTGCGGAACAGGCTCAACCAGCTCGTTGAGCAGCGTCAGGCCTTCTTCTGTCCACAGCGAGCGCGTCTGCTCGATGTAGTAGTCCTGCCAGTCGAGATCGGACTTCCCGTCCTGTTTCGGCATGGACTTGAGGAATTTGCGAAACATGAAGTAGCCACCGATCCCCATCAACCCGACAAGCACAAACGTCCACCCGACAATAAACAGGGAAAACCCTGTCGACATTTCACTCATGTGCGTACACCTCGTAACCGTAATCCATAAAAATGCGCATATAGGTAAAGTGTACCTTATTTTCAGTCGAGCAACAAACTTTTTGTGCTTTTGCCCATCCTGCTGGTTTTCTCTTCCCAAGTACACATACAATTTAGTATGATTAGAATTAATCTTTATTGGGAGTGGACGCTCATGTTCAAGCTTGGACAACGCGTCGTCATTGTTGCCGACTCCTTCGAGCAAGGCTTGCCGATAGGCGAATACGGGTATTTGATCGCACGCGACCGCAACCCGGACAGTGCGTTTGCATGGGTCATTCGCATACCCAAGATAGATAAGCATATTCCAGTGGTAGAAGAAGACATCGCCCTGGAAGAAAAACTGCTGGAGGAGGAAGCGCAGCGTGTCTCGCAGGAAGCTTTGCTTGATTACGCTCTGGCGACGCGCAACGAAGCCCTCTTCAGGCAACTGATGGGCATGTCGGATGCAGAAGAGGCAAATGACGAACCAGCGAAGGAATCAATGGAGGATTTTATCCGTAAAGTAAATCTGAAAGCCTGGATATAACGATCTGCGGTTTTCCTTTTGGGGAAAATCGTTCTTCTTTGCAGGACGGGGCTTGTCCCTTGATACTATTGTGAAGGAAATGAAAGCGAGGCTGTTTCATGTCTGAATTTGTGACGTTTACCAATGAATTTGGTCAAACCATCGAGATGTCCCGGGAGGACTACCAGAAAAAAGTGATTCCGCACAATCTGGATATGTATTGGGACCAAAAAGAAAAGCTTCGTGACTTTGCGATGGAGTTGGTGAAGGAGCAATTTCATGAGCAGGCGGCTGTTGCGGCGGACAGGCTGCTTGAGCTGTACGGGCCAATTGAGTCTGCGCTCATTTTCCGCGCGGTTGTTCACATGCAGGCGAGAGAATTTGAGCGGGCGAAAACGATCCTGACCGATTGCCTGGAGCGCTTCCCTTCGTCGGGGACGGCCTGCACCAATCTGGCGAAGATTTACGCGTATGAGGGAGAAGAAGACAAAGCGTTCGAAATCTTGAATACGGGCCTGCAAAAAGACCCGAACCAGGAAAACGGCCTGAACATGTACGTCGAGAGCTTTTTGCAGAGCGGCAAGCGCGAGGAGTTGCGCTCTCGCCTGGAAGCGCTCTGTGTCAAGGAAGGCGCCTGGAGGCCGCAGTTGCATCTGGCCCGCCTCGCTCTGACCGAAAACGATCTGCTGAACGCGATGAAATGGTACACGGTGGCTATCGAAGGAGCCAAAGACCGCTTCGAAGTGGTCATGACGGTAACGGGCGAGCTGGGACAGGCAGGCTATGTGTATCAACTGATCCAAATCTGTGAGAAGTTTTGGACGCCGGAGTTTCCGTATCCGTATGCCGGCTTCAACTATGCCAACGCCTTGTTGGCGACCGACCAGAAGGAAAAGGCGATTGCGATTCTGCGCACGATGCAGGAGCATCTGCCGGACAACTACAAGCCGATGGTCGACCATTTCCTCGCCCGGGTTCCCGGAGCGTTGGAAGTGGAAGCGGCAGCGCAGCAAAAAGTGGCAGCCAACAGCCAGCCTGGCGATCAGGCGGCGAAAAAGAGCTGGTGGAAGTTTTGGAAGTAGCCGAAAACGCGTACATAGCGCCCGACATCTGGCTGTCGGGCGTTTTTCTATGCGGTTGCAACAGCCTGTGCGGCGAACGGCAGGGGACAGCCACGCGCGCTTGGCGCAAAAGCCGCGAGCGAACGGGGCCGCCCGCGCCAAAAGACCGCGAGCAAAAAGGAGGACGAAGCATGCTGCACCATCTGGAGTTGTATGTAGCGGATTTGAAGCGATCCGCGGAGTTTTGGGGGTGGCTCTTGGAGGAACAGCTCGGCTATGAGCGCTACCAGCAATGGGCGAGCGGGATCAGTTGGAAGCACGGCAACACGTATCTGGTGTTCGTGCAGGCAGAGGAACGGTTTCTCGATGTGCCGTATCACCGCTGTCGCGTCGGATTGAACCATCTGGCTTTTCACGCGCGCAGCCGGGAGCAGGTGGAGGCGATTCGCGAGGAGCTGTGGCGGCGAGGCGTGCCGCTGCTCTACGAGGACCGCTATCCACACGCGGGCGGCCGGGAGCATTACGCGCTGTTTTGCGAAGACCCGGATCGGATCAAGGTGGAGATCGTAGCGCCGGAGTAAGAGAGTGGCGAAAGCGCCCCGGCAAGACACACAACCAGCGAAACAGCGCGACCATCCCCGGATGATGATCGCGCTGTTTCGTACCTCCATCTATTTAAACTGGCTGGTGAGCCGCCGCTCGAGAAAGGCGACGCCCTGGTACATCAGCGTGGCGACGACCGCGATGATGGCGAGGCTCATCATGACCATGGTAAAATTAAACACTTGGAATCCGTAAATAATCAGATAGCCCAACCCTTGCTGGGAAACGAGAAACTCGCCGACGATGACGCCCACCCAGGAAAGGCCGACATTGACTTTCAACGTGGCAAGCAAGGTCGGAATCGTCGCAGGGAGAATGACGAGGCGGAAAATTTGCCGTTTGTTGCCGCCGAGCGTCTGGACGACCTTGACGTAGTTTTGGTTGACCTCGCGAAAGCCGGAGTAGACGTTGATCGTGGTGATGATGATCGAGATCGCGCAGCCCATGGCGATGACAGACATCAGCCCCGGCCCGAAGCCGACGATGAAGACCGGGCCGAGCGCGACTTTCGGCATGCTGTTGGCGATCACGAGATACGGCTCCAGCACGCGCGACAGAAACGGGGACCACCAGATGACGGTCGCGATGACCGCCCCGAGCAGCGTGCCCAAAAGAAAGCCGATGACCGTTTCCCATACCGTCATGCCTACGTGGGGAAGCAGGCTGCCGTCCAGTAGCTGGGACCAAAACTGTGCCCAGATTTTGGAAGGGTAGCTGAAAATGAGCGCATTGATTGTGTTCGTGCGCGCAAGCAGCTCCCACAAGCCGAGAAAGGCGAGAAACAGCAGGCATTGCGTGGAAAACACCCAGTAGCGGCCCGTCGCCTCCTGCTTCAAGTAGTTGCGGTGGATGGCTTCAATGTCCTTTCGCTGCATCGGATACCACCTCCATCTCCTTCCAGACGCGATGGAACAAGTCTTGGAAGCCATCCTGGTTGCGGGCGTCGAATGGCAGAGAGTCGCGAATCGCGGCAGGGACGGCCAGCTCGCTGCTGACCCGGCCCGGGTTGCGCGAAAAAATGTAGATGCGGTCGCCCATGGCAATTGATTCGGACAGGTCGTGCGTCACCAGGATGGCGGTTTTTTTATGCTTGCGCAAGGTGGAAAAAATCAGGTCTTCCAGCTTCAGCTTCGTCTGATAGTCCAGAGCGGAAAACGGTTCATCGAGAAGCAGCACATCCGGTTGACAGGCAAGGGTGCGGACGAGGGCGACCCGCTGTCTCATGCCGCCGGACAACTGCTGCGGGGAAGCTTTGCGCACGTCGGCAAGCTCCATTTCATCGAGCAGATGCAAGGCGTATTGTTCCGTCTCCCTGGTGCGGATTCCCTGGATGTCCAGTCCGAGAAAAACGTTGTCTTCAATCGAGCGCCAGTTGAACAAATAGTCTTGCTGGAGCATGTAGCCGACCTGCCGGGACGTTCCGCGAACGGGTTTTCCATCGATCAGCACGTTTCCGGCAGTCGGCGTCTCCAGTCCGGCAACGAGGGAGAGCAGTGTCGTTTTGCCACAACCACTAGGGCCAACCATACAGATGAACTCGCCTTCCTCCACGCGCAGGTTGATGTCCTGCACCGCCATGAACGCCCTGGTCGTAGATAAATAGAGATGGGTCACGTGGGAAAGTTCAATCTTGGCCGGCGTAGAAGGAATCTGGTTCATGACGATTAATTCCCTTCCTTGGATTGTTTGGCGAAGGTGGTGTTGACCAGCTTGGTGTAATCCGCCCGTTGCTTCAACTCACCTGCCGCATCCATAATTTCTTGAAGCTGGTTCCATTCCTGTTCGTCCAACACTGGATCGGCGGCGTAGGAACCTTGCTCCAAATAGCGCTGTACGGCGTTCTCCAAAATTTGCGGGTCGATCTGCTCGAAGTATTTTCCGATGACTTCAGCCGTTTCCTTGGCGCTGTGGCTGGCAACCCACTGTTGCCCTTTGTAGACCGCATTGGTAAACTTTTGGATAGCCGAAGGATTGCTGTCGATATAGCTTTGCTTCGTCATGTAGACGGTGTAAGGGACGGTGCCGCTCTCCTTGCCGAATGAGGCGACGACGTGGCCGATCCCTTCCTGTTCGAAGCGGGACGCTTCCGGCTCGAACAACTGTACAAACTCGCCGGTTCCGGAAGCAAAGGAAGAGGCAATGTTTTTGAACTCGATATTCTGGATCAGCTCCAGATCGCTTTGTGGATTGATATTGTGCTTTCCCAGCACGTACTCTCCGACCATTTGCGGCATGCCGCCCTTGCGTTGACCGAGGAAGACGCTGCCTTTGAGCTGTTCAAACGAAAACGAGTCCGTTTTGTTGCGCGCGACGAGGAAAGTACCGTCTGTCTGGGTCAACTGGGCGAAGTTGACGACGACGTCTGCCGCCCCTTGCTGCGAGACGTAGATGCTCGTTTCCGAACCGACCAGAGCGACCTCGATCCCGCCGGACAGGAGCGCAGACATCACCTTGTCGCCGCCGGGAATCGTGGACAGCTCCACGTCCAGGCCTTCTTCCTTAAAAAATCCCTTTTCCAGCGCAACGTATTGGGGAGCGTAAAAAAGGGAGCGGGTTACTTCGCCAATTCTTATTTTTTCAGAAGTGCTGGAGCAGCCGGTCAAAGCGGCGAACAGAGCCAGACAGGCAGCCAGCCCCAGCGCAAAAAATCGTTTCATTATCGGGAGTCCCTCCTTGCTAGGCTGTTGTTTGTTGTAAGTTATGCGCCCAGACAAAAAAGGGTGAATGCTTACAGACCGTGACAGGCACGCTTGTGGGAAGCTCCGCCAAAGGAGAGGTGCAATAGTCGTGATCGTGACATTTTTAGGGACTGGATCAGGTGCGCCCACTACCCGCCGCAATGTGAGCGGAATCGGGCTTCGCTTTTTACAAGCAGGAAAATGGTGGCTGTTTGACTGCGGGGAAGGGACACAGCATCAACTGCTGCGCTCTCCGATGAAAATCAGCCAGTTAGACAAAATTTTCATTACGCATTTGCACGGCGATCACCTGTACGGACTGATCGGCTTGCTCGCTTCCAGATCGCTGCGTAACGGGGAGGCGCCTCCGCTTGCGCTGTACGGGCCGCCGGGGCTGGACCGCTATTTTCGCGCGATCATGGACATAAGCCCGGTGCATTTGCAATACCCGCTGGATCTGTGTATCGTCAGCGAAGGCATCGTGTACGAAGACGAGGACGTGATCGTCACATGTCGCAAGGCGAAGCACCGGGTGCCTTCGTTCGCGTACAGCGTCCTGGAAAAAGACAAGCCGGGGGCGTTTCTGGTCGAGCGGGCGAAAGCAGCGGGGGTGCCGTCCGGACCGCTGTTCGGCGCGTTGAAGCGGGGCGAGCAGGTCATGCTGCCAGACGGGCGCGTGCTGGATGGCAAAGACTTCGTCGGCGCTCCGCAGCCTGGCCGCAAAATCGTCTTCAGCGGCGATACGGAGCCGTGCCAAAGTGTCGAGGAGCTGGCAGCAGGGGCTGACTTGTTGGTACACGAGGCTACTTACGCGGATCGCGACAAGGAGCTGGCTGTGCGCAGCGGGCATTCCACGGCGAAGGAGGCCGCCGAGCTGGCGAAGCGGGCAGGCGTGAAGGCGCTCTGTCTGACGCACTTCAGCCCGCGCTATGAAGACGAGGATGGCGATTTTTCCATGGCCGACCTGCTGGCGGAAGCGCAGGCGATTTTTCCGGAGACGCAGCTCGCGGAGGATTTGGGCAGTATCGCGGTAAAGCGAGTGCGAAAAACGGTGGGAGAAACCGAGTAACCCTGCTATAATGAATAAATTATTACTTAGGAAAGAGGAGGAGCATGCAGCGAATGACGTTGCCCCTCTCACGGGAAGGCGGTTGTCCCTGGGAGGCAGAAGCAGTCAGCCGGGAAAGCGTCAGCGGATCGGGACGAGACGGCAGCTTGCCGAGGCAGGAAGCTGCATGTAACTTTTGCAAAGCCTAAGAGGCATGACTGCAAAGAACGGATTGCTGGAAAGAGAGTAACCGGCTCGTCGCGGCAAGCCCTGGCATTTTGTTCGCCAGGGCGGCGTTTTCGCCGGGAAAAAAGAGAGAGCGCAACGGGAGAGGAAAGGTGAAAGACTGTGTCCGGTAGACGGGTCAGCAGGTCGATTGTCGTGCGCTACGCCATGTTTGTTCTCGGGCTGTTTATCGGGGCATTTGGCTGTGTGCTCGCGATCAAGGCAAACCTGGGAGTGGCGCCGTGGGATACGTTCCACATCGGCTTGCAAAAAACGTTTGGCTTAACGATTGGCATCTGGTCGCAGATCGTCGGCTTGGCCGTGATTTTGTCATCGTATCTGGTTGCCAAAATCAAGCCGACCTTTGGCATGTTTTTGAACATGGTCTGTTTCGGGAGCTTTCTCGATCTGATTTTGTGGCTCGATATCGTGCCGGAGCTGTCGTCCGTTTGGTCGCGATTGGCGATGTTTTTGCTGGGCCTTGTGGTGATGAACATCGGGATCGGGATGTACTTGTCGCCTCGGCTGGGAGCCGGGCCGCGCGACAGCTTCATGCTGGCGATGAACGAGCGGCTGGGCTGGAGCATTCAGAAGGTTCGGCTGATTATTGAAGTCGCGGTCCTGATTGCCGGGGCAGCATTGGGCGGACCCGTTTCCATCGGGACGGTGCTGATCGCCCTGCTGACGGGGCCGATGATCCAGAGGACCATTCCGTTTTGGCAATCGGTCATGAAAAAGCAGTACGGCATGATGGAGCCGATCGAGCGGCGGGCGAGTTGATCTGCCGCTGTTTTTCCTCACAGCAACTACACACGTAACCAGAAATGGGCACGGACTGGGCGAGCGTCCAATCAAGATTGGCTATTCGCACATACAGTATGATTAGTTGCTGACAAAGGAGGGAAAGCGAATGAGTCTGTTCAACGGAGGATTCGACGATTTTGCTTTGATTCTGGTGTTGTTCGTATTGCTGACAATCGTTGCTTGCTCTTGCGACTAACGAGGTAACACCGGCTGCATAGGTTGGCAATAGCAAGAGGGAGAGCGTAGCTGCTCTCCCTTTTTGCTGTTTTTGTTTTGTCAGCGGCGTCAGCCGAGCTTTTCATGCACCTGCTTTTTGACGCTTGCCATTTGCTTGTCGGACAGTTTGACCCCGACCGCTTTGCTGACCTTTTTAATCAGGTCGGCAAGCTTTTTGTCATCTTTCAGGTCCTTTTTCGTAATCCCTTTCGCCAGTGACTTGATATCGTCCATTTTCCATTTCTTCTTGCTCTTTTTGTTGATTTTTTTCAGAAGATCGCTCGTTTTCTTTCCTTTTGCTTTTGCCATGCAGCACTCGCTCCTCTCCAAATGTATTTACGCCTGCCCCTTGCAAATATATGGGAGAAGCCTTCTGTTCGCTTGGACAGATCGACTGGGCTATTCGCCTATTTTGCCGGGCGATGTGCGAATGCCTAAGCAGACACAGGCGGATGTGACATAGGATGTGGCAACGCCATGCATGACAGGAGGCTAGCGGGTTGAAAATCATCAGCTTTCAGCGGGGGATGCCGTTTCACGAAATCCTGACCGATTTGCAGAAAAAAGTAATGACCAAAACGGAGAGACTTCCTTGGCGTTGTTACGACGACTGGTCTTGCCTGTGCATCAAGGAAAACATATACGAGCAGCACTGCGAACATTTTCGCAGGTATGAGGCGATGGTAGAGGAGAACGTGACGGTAAGCGTGCATGCACAGACCGAGAACGAGGACGAAATCCCGTGGGGTGTCCGCTACGTCGGAGCAGAGCGACTGTGGCGAAAAGGCAGGGGCGAGGGCGTGAAGGTCGCTGTCATTGACACGGGAATCTCCCGCAATCATTTTGATTTGAAGGGACGGATCAAAGGCGGCGTCAATTTTGTGCGCGGCAAGCAAAACGGGCATGGCACGCACGTGGCCGGGATCATCGTCGCGGAGATGAACCAGCGCGGGATTGTCGGTGTGTCTCCCGAAGCCCACTTGTACGACGTGCGTGCTTTTGACCACGAAGGCAAATCGTCGCTGTCGACGATTTTGCAGGCTTTGCAGTGGTCGATCGCCAATCAAATGGATGTCATCAACATGAGCTTCGGCATGCCGCAGTACAGTGAGGCGCTGGCGCGAGCGGTGGAAAAGGCGAACGAGCACGGCATCGTCCTGGTAGCTTCTGCGGGAAATAGCGGGGGAGAAGTAGAGTATCCGGCCAGGTACAAAGGCGTGATGGGGGTAAGCGCGATCGATCAGTCGGGCAAACTGGCGTCGTTTAGCGCGCGCGGCAAAGGTGCCAACATGAAAGCGCCTGGCGTGGAAATTTTGTCAACATGGCCCGGAAACCAGTTCAAAAAGTTGAACGGAACCTCCATGGCTGCCCCGCACGTTTCTGGTCTGATGGCGCTCGAAATCGGGCGAAAGCGAAACAAAAAGAAATAGTCCGAAGAGGACGAAAAAAAGCTCCATGGCAGCGAGGTAGCCGCGGAGCTTTTTCGTGTTCCTTCCATCGGAAAATTATTGATGGACTTTGGTGTCATGGTCTTGCTGGACGCGAAACCATATATTAAGATCATTAATGACGCTTGCTAATTCATGGATCTCGCTGTTCAGCTCACAAGAACGGGCGAAATTTTCCTCTTCCGACATCTGCCTTGTTTTTTCGATGATGACAGCTTCCACCCGTTGGATCTGATCCGGGATGGTCGCGCGGATTTCCTCCCACTCCATCAAAATGTCGGCTCGTTCCGTATGTGAATACTCCTCCCATGGCATATCCAATGCAGGAAGGCGAATACCTAATCGTTCATCGAAAATAAAATAATTGCGCAAAGGTGATCTCACTCCTCTCCACTTCCATCATACCAAAAACGGAGCAGCGCGGGGAGAGAGAAAAGCGCACGAAAGGAAGTGGCGAATGGAAAAAGGACGCGTTCTCATCGATGCCGATGCCTGCCCACGACAGGCTCTCGTCATCGCACAGGAGCTGTGCAAGGAATTCGGGTGGCTTTGCCTGACTTTTGCCAGCTACAATCATCAGATCGGCTCTGAACATCACGTAACGGTAGATGCAGGGCCACAGGCGGTCGATATGAAGCTCGCCAACGAAACCCGTCCGGGTGATGTGGTCGTGACGCAAGATATTGGACTGGCTGCGCTCATCCTCGGCAAAAAGGCGCGGCCGCTGACGCCGCACGGTCTTGTTTTTGAGCCGGAGCGAATTGCTTTTCATCTGGAGGAGCGAAACGAAAAAGCCCGCTATCGTCGCGGGGGAGGAAGAACGCGAGGCCCGGCGGCGCGTACGCGCGAAGATGACCAGCGCTTTGCGGCTGCGCTGCGCTCGCTGTTGGAGAGAGGAGAAACGTATGAAGTGGACGGCTAAGGAAAGTGGATTGATTGTGTGCGGCATCGTCTTTGCGGTGCTTGGAGCATGGATGTTTCGCCAGTACATAGCAGGTGAGGTAGCGGGGATGGATCAGGCGGCCTTTGCGTTTTTCGCAGACGTTCGCTCGGAGGCGGCAACGACCTTTTTTCAGATGCTTACGCTTTTGGGGAACGCAACGACCTTAGCGCCGCTCGGCGTCGTGCTGGTTGCAGCCTTTTTCTTCAAAGGGCACAAGCTGGAGGCGGTCGTCGTCCTGCTGACATTGGGGGTAAGCGAGGTCGCCAATGAACTGTTGAAGCTGATGTTTGCCCGTCCCCGGCCTAGTGGCTTTAATCTGATCGAGCTGCCGGATTCGTTTTCGTTCCCGAGCGGCCACGCCATGATCGCTCCTTGCTTTTACCTCATGCTCGCCCTTTTGATTGCGCGCTGGTATCAGGAGAAAAGCTGGTCGGCGTACATACAGCCGATTGCGCTCGTCGTCGTGGTGTTGCTCGCGGCAAGCCGCGTCTACCTCGGTGTGCATTATTTGAGCGACGTGCTTACGGGATTTTGCCTGTCGCTGTGCTGGTATTTTCTCGTCCGCTGGGGCTATGAAAGAAGGCTGGGGAGACGAGATTCCGTCGTCGACCCCATACCGCAATCGCGCTAGATTCGCTAAGTGGTAGAATAACCTAATTCACTCATGAGACTCAGCCATTTTTCCACGCTGGGTTTATTTTTTTTGTCTTTCGGCAGGACGATGTAGGCGGAGCGCTTCGGAGGCTTGTTTCCTGTAATCGGCAGTTCCTTGAGCGTTCCGGCAGCCAGCTCCGACTTGACGGCGGAGCGGGTCAGCAGGCTGACGCCCAGCCCTTCCTTAATCAAATCAATGGCCAGCTCCGCCTTGTCGACGGTCAGCTTGGGCACGTAGTTGCGCGGCAGCGTCTGTCTGATCCATTCGTTGAAGGGCGGTCCCCAGTTCATGTAGAGCAGCGGCAGGTTGCGAAGCTCGCGCGAGTCCACATGAGTCGACTGGGCGAAGCTGCTGTGCGGACAGCAGACGAGGACGATTTCATCGTCCCAGGTGGGAATGACCTCAAAGTTCGGCAAAGACGGCGGCACATATACGATTCCGATCTGAATGACGTTGTCGAGCAAATACTGGATGACGTCGGAGGAATGCCCGGTTTTGGTGCTGATGGCAATTTGCGGATAACGGTAATGATACTCTTTCAAGATCGGTTCGAGGGTAGAGGTCCAGATGGCGTTCAGACTGCCGATGGACAAGTAATCTTCATATGGCTGGAGAGAAGCGACTTCGCTCAGTGCCTCGTGAGACAGCTTGAGGATTCTTTCGGCATAGGGCAAAAGCGTCAAGCCAGCCTGGGTAATTTCCACACTCCGCTTGTCGCGGATAAACAGCGGCTTCCCGACTTTTTCTTCCAGTTGCTTGATTCGCATCGTCACCGTAGACTGAACGAGATGGAGCATTTCCGCAGCCTTGGTGAAGTTTTTCGTCTGTGCCAACGTGTAGAAGGCGCGCAGTTGTTCGAAGTCCATAGCGTGTGTTTCCCTCTTATCTAAATATTTGATAACCATATACAAAAACGTTCGTTTCCCAAATTATACCCTGTTCTTTAAGCTGGGGATATCCCCAAATCATGAGAGATAGCGGGAGAGCGAGGGGTATCAAATGAAGAGGGAAATGTGGAAAGAAACACCGTTTTCTGTCAAGCTGCTCTTGACGACATCCTTTATGATGAACCTTGGTTTTTATGCCCTGATTCCGTATCTGACCTTGTACTTGACGGGCAGTATTGGATGGACGCTGGCGATGGCGGGACTCGTGCTCAGCGTGCGGCAGTTTTCCCAGCAAGGCTTTGCGTTTTTGGGCGGAGTGATGGCCGACGCCTTTGGCTACAAAGGTGCGATGGTTCTCGGCATGGCCGTGCGGGCTGTCGGGTTTGCGATGTTCGCATTCTGTACAGAGACGTGGCATTTTTTTATCGCAGCGATTTTGTCTGGCCTCGGCGGGGCGCTGTTTGACCCGGCTGGCTCGGCTGCGTTTGCGATTTTGACGCCGGATTCCATTCGCAAAGAAGTGTTTGCCTTTCGCAATGTACTCGGCAATATTGCGGTAGTCGGCTCGCAAATCGTCGGCACCGCACTCTCGGCCGTTGATTTTACGTACTTGTCGCTGTTTGCCGGAGCGATTTTTGGCGTGAACGCGCTTGTCTCCTTCTTTTTTCTGTCCCCGATCAGTGCCACCAATACACGGCACAGTATTTGGGAGAGCATGTTCACGGTGATCCGGGACAAGCGTTTTGTCCGCTTCACGTTCATCCTGATGGGCTATTATTACTTGAATATGCAAGTATTTTTGACCATACCGCTGCTCGTGGAGCATGTGACACACAGCAAAACTTCTGTCGGGATTGTCCTGTCGGCGATGTCGCTGTTCGTCATTCTTTTCCAGATGAAGGTGACGCAATGGCTGGAAGGATATCCGCATCGGCTGACCTTGATCGGCATCGGCACGCTGGTCATGGGCGTGGGGCTGTTCCTGTTTACCTTTGCCGATTCGCTGTGGATGCTGCTCATCGACGTCTTCCTGTTCGCGCTGGGCACGATGATCGCCGTGCCGAATCTGGTAGATGTCGTTCCGCGTTTTGCGCCAAAAGATTTGGTAGGAGCCTATTACGGCTTCAACGGATACTCGATTGCCATCGGCGGCTCGCTCGGCCAGGTCGCAGGCGGCTGGGTGTACGATGTCGGGCTGAAGCTGCAGGCGGCGTGGCTTCCGTGGACGATCTGTCTCGCCGTAGGCTTGTTGGTTGCCTGGATGCTCCATTTGATGGAGCAAGACACGTTCAAGCTCGGCAACGATTTGACAAAAATCGCGCAACCGTAAGCTTTTTGACGAGAAAACACGAAATGTTATTGGGCGCCCATTGAAACATTTTCCATGGGTGGTGCGTATATAACGATAGAAACGAAAACGATGGGCGTTAGGAAAGTGAGGGAATCTGATATGGAAGATATGAAAAAGCTGAAACGGATGTTGCTGGTGACGAGTTCCCTTGGATTTGCCGTCTTTGCCATGGTAGTCATAACGGAAATTGTGCGAATCTCCCTGTAGCATGGCCAAAAAATCATGACCATAAAGCGAAAAGCTTGCCTCCTTTGAACAGGAGTGCAAGCTTTTCTTTTATATTTGCTTACAGATTGTTCGCTTTGCGATAGGAGCCCAGTTCAGTGTCTGGCTGCGGCTCCAGCTTGTTTTTGAAGCGAAGCTGGTAGATCAGAATCGCAATGAGCATGAACGGAATGCCACAGTAGAGAGCGATGCGCTGCTCCGGATCAAAGGCCAGGCTGACGAGGACGCTCAGGTTCAAAATCAGCGAAACCAATGGAAGTACAGGGTACAGCGGCGTACGGAACTTCAGGTCTTCCAGCTTGCCGCCATTTTTCAGGTAGTGGCGACGAAAAGCGAGCTGGGACGCGGAAATCGAGATCCAGCCTACCTGAGCACCCAGGCCAGCGATGGACAGAAGCACCATGAACACGGTATCTTCTGCAAAAAAGCCGGACAGAAGCGAGAGCAGAGAGATGGAAAAAGTAATAATCAACGCATTCATCGGAATGCCTTTGCGGTTGACGATCGCAAGCTTGCGGGAAGCCATTCGCTCATTGGACAAGGAGTAGAGCATCCGCGTAGCGGCGTACAAGCCGGAGTTGGCTACAGACAACAGCGCAGTCAGGACGACGAAGTTCATGATGTCTGCTGCATAAGGGATACCGATGCTGTCAAACACGACGACAAACGGGCTTTCGATCACGCCAGCCTGTTGGTACGGAATCATCCCGGCCACGATGGCAATCGCCAAAATGAAGAAGACGAGCGTGCGCCACACGGTAGCGCGAATGGACTTCGGAATCGTTTTCTCCGGTTCCTTGCTCTCGCCGGCCGCGATACCGATCAGTTCGGTACCCTGGAAGGAGAAGTTCACCGTAATCATCGTCATCAACAGGCCGGTAATGCCAAACGGAAGCAGCGGACTGCTGGTGAAGTTGGAGAACATCGGAGCAGGTTGTCCATTTTTCATGTCAATCAAGCCGAACATAGCCGCTCCACCCAAGATGATAAACAGGATGATAGCGCTTACTTTAATGCTGGAAAACCAGAATTCGGACTCACCGAACGCACGGGCAGAAAGCGCATTCAACAGGAACAGAAGGACACCGAAGATGGCGCACCACATCCAGACCGGAGAGTCAGGGAACCAGCGCTGCATCAACAGACCGGAAGACAAAAGCTCGAGGGCAACGGTTACGGCCCAGCCGAGCCAGTACAGCCAGCCTACGCCGAAGCCAAGGGACGGACTGACGAACCGGGTCATGTACGTTTGGAACGAACCAGCTACCGGCATCGCTACAGTCAGCTCGCCAAGGCAGAGCATGGTCAAATACATGATAAAGCCGCCGACCAGAAAAGAAAGGATCGTGCCAACGGGTCCAGCCTGGCTTAACGTATAGCCAGAACCGAGAAACAGTCCGGTCCCGATCACGCCTCCAAGAGAAATCATGAAGAGGTGCCTACTGCTCATACTGCGTTTTAGTTCATTGTGCTGTTCGTTGCTGCTTGGTGTCATAAAACCCTCTCCTTCACGCGAGAAATATTGATTTGATGAATGCGTTTTCAGGCGTGCTATATGTTTTGCAAGAATGATACCAAAAGTATCAGCGCAAGCAAATCATCTTTGTCAGGTAGATTATGGAGAAGAGTGCAAAGAAAATGGGCGTTTCTGTGCAAAAAAAATAAAAAAACGCCAAAAATTTTGGCGTCGTAAAATGAAGAAGCAAGCCGCTTATCCTCTGATTCCCAATTTGCGCAGGCGGTACTGCAAGCTTTGCCGACTGATGTGCAGTTCCTTGGCCGCGCGCGAGATGTTGCCGTTGTAGCGGTCTACGACGTGATGAATATAGGCGGTTTCAAACTCCTGCATCGTTTCCTTCAGCGATTTGCCTTCCTCAATAAACGGAAGAGAGCGGGGAGACGCTTGCTCGCTTGCGGTCGCGCTGGCAGGGGAGCGGCGCAAAAAGTGCAGCGGCAAGTGCTCGTAGCGGATCGTCGTCTCGTCCACCATCAAGTTCATCGCCCCTTCGATGAGATGCTGCAGTTCCCGGACGTTGCCGGGCCAGTCGTGCTCCTGAAAAAATTGCAGGACGTCGCTCGCGACACCTGTCACTTCCATTTGAAACAGCTCATTGTACTTTTCAATAAAATGCGAAACGAGCATCGGGATGTCTTCCTTGCGCTCGCGCAGCGGAGGCAGGAACAGGGTGACGACGCCAAGGCGGTAGTACAAGTCTTTTCGCAAATGAGAATTGGCGATCGCCTCTACCGGGTCTTCGTTGATAGCGGCGATGATGCGCACGTCAATCGCCCGATCCTTCGTGTCGCCGATGCGCCTGATCGACTTCTCCTGCAGGGCGCGCAACAATTTGGCCTGGAGAGGCATACTAAGCGAGTTGATTTCATCAAGAAACAACGTGCCGCCTTCTGCCTGCTCGAACAAGCCCGGTCTTTCCACTGCTCCGGTAAAAGCGCCGCGGGCCGTGCCAAACAGCAAGCCTTCAATCAGGCTGTCGGGAAGCGCCGCGCAGTTTTGCGAGATGAGCGGGCCGGATGAGCGCAGGCTGGCATTGTGGATGCTTTGCACGAACAGTTCTTTGCCTGCTCCGGTTTCGCCGACGACGAGCACGGAGGAGGAGGTGCGCGCTGCCCGCTTGGCGTTTTCGATCACGTCGAGAATCGCTCCGCTTTTTCCGATAATCTGGTCAAACGTGTAGCGGGAGCCGTTTTTCGCAAGCAAGTTTTCGCGGATGAGCCGCTCCATCTTTGTCACATCGTTGGCGATCTCCATCGCGCCGATGATTTGCCCGTTTTCGATGATCGGGTATGTATTGTTGATGGTCGTAATTTCTTTTTGCTTGTCGTTGAAATACGTTTGCCGCGTATTGCGTATGCTATTTCCTGTCCGCAAGCAGGTGAGCAGCGTGCTCTCCTGTCCGCTGTGGAACTGGAACACCTCTGACAGAGGCTTGTGCAGGACGTCCTGGCGTGCCATCGACTCCAGCTCGGTCATTTTCTGGTTGTACACGATCGTCGTTCCGGTGGCGTCAATCACGTGGACGCCCTCATTCATTCTGTCTAGGATATGCTCGTAGATGCGAAGTAGCGTTTCGAGGGAGTTTTCTTGCCTTGAAGACGACACAATGGTTCACCAGCCTTTCTTCGTGACAGTATCATATCATACAAACGACTGCGTGCAAAATGATTATGCACCTGCAAAATAATACGGGAAGGACCTGCAAAATTTTTTTGCTCAAAACGGCCCGTTCCCCGTCATTTCCTTTGTTTTTTACATTGGCATCATTCTTGCTTGGATAAGATTAGCAAGTGAAATCGAAGGAGGCTATCAGCATGACGAAAACAAAAGTTGTCATTGAACAAACCGAAAAATACGGCGCACACAACTACCATCCACTACCGATCGTCATCTCCAAGGCAGAAGGCGTATGGGTAGAAGACCCGGAAGGCAATAAATATTTGGATATGCTGAGCGCGTACTCCGCTCTGAACCAGGGACACCGCCATCCGCGCATCATCCAGGCGCTGAAAGATCAGGCAGACAAAGTAACGCTGACCTCCCGCGCTTTTTACAACGATCAGTTGGGCGAATTTTACGAGAAGCTGTCCGCACTGACAGGCAAAGAGATGATCTTGCCGATGAACACAGGCGCGGAAGCAGTGGAAACCGCTCTCAAAGCTGTTCGTCGCTGGGCTTACGACGTGAAAAAAGTACCGGAAAACCAGGCGGAAATCATCGTCTGTGAAGGCAACTTCCACGGCCGCACCGTGACCATCACGTCCTTCTCTTCCGCAGAAGAGTACAGACGCGGCTTCGGACCGTTCACGCCTGGCTTCAAAATCATCCCTTACGGCGACATCGAGGCGCTGAAGCAAGCGATCACGCCAAATACAGCCGCGTTCATGCTCGAGCCGATCCAGGGCGAAGCGGGGATCATCATTCCGCAAGAGGGCTTCCTGAAACAAGCGCAAGAAGTATGTAAAGCAAACAACGTCCTGCTCGTCTGCGACGAAATCCAGACCGGCTTCGGACGTACAGGCAAACTGTTTGCAAGCGACTGGGAAGACGTCAAGCCAGACATGTACATTATGGGGAAAGCGCTTGGCGGCGGGGTATTCCCGATCTCTGCCGTTGCAGCGGACAAAGAAATTCTCAGCGTGTTCGAACCAGGCTCCCACGGCTCTACCTTCGGCGGAAACCCGCTCGGCTGCGCTGTAGCCGTAGCGGCGATGGACGTTCTCGCTGACGAAGGTCTTGTCCAACGTTCCCTGGAGATGGGAGAGTACTTCATGGAAAAATTGAAGGAAATCTACAACCCGATCATCAAGGAAATTCGCGGCCGCGGCCTGTTCATCGGCCTGGAGCTGACGACTGCTGCCCGTCCTTACTGCGAGAAGCTGAAAGAGCTGGGTCTTCTGTGCAAGGAAACGCACGAAACGACCATCCGCTTTGCACCGCCGCTCGTAATTAGCAAGGAAGACCTCGACTGGGCGATCGAGCGCATCAAGCAAGTACTGCACGTTTCCGAAACAGCAAACGCGTAACAAACACAAACAGCCTTCCGATTCAGGAGGGCTGTTTCTTTGTTTGAAAGGGAAAAAGGAAAGAGCAGTCGCAATCGTTCGACAAATTTCGACTGTCTGTGGATAAAAGTGGAATAAATATCCACATACGTATAGCGGCGTTTTCTGTTGTTACACACAGATTGCCCACAAGTTACTCACAGCATTTCCACATCGTTTGTGGATATCAGAACGGTTGTTCGATACTCTATCATCTGGTACAATGAACGCATACGAGAGGATGGAGGTGAGCAAGGGTGAAATACTTGAGTGACCAGATGCTGATAGAAGTATATCATCGTGCTGTCGACCTTCAGCTAGATTCCGCTTTTATTGAATTGCTTCGCGCAGAGCTGCAGACACGCAACATTCGCATCACACAGGCCAGCGCCTAAGAGCAACACACATAAGAACCAGCGACAAAAGCCATCCTTGGCGACGAACAGCTCCGGATTGTCAGATTCTCCTGACAATGGGAAGGGGCCGCTCAGTTAGAGGATGGCTTTTTCTGTCGTTCGTTTGTTTGACTGCTTTCCATGCTGCCCAAATCCATAGATCAGGCCGTGAAAAACTCCAACGCCGTGATTCCCGTAATCGGCGCTTCTTTTTTCAGCAAAGTTTCCGGCAAGTAAAAGTAGACAGGTCCGTCTTCCTTGATCGGCTTGCCGGCTTTGGAAAACTGCAGGATGGCCCGTCTCGCTTCGGAAATAGGGAGGACGACCGGGTCCGCGTTCTCGCGATGCAGCCGGACGTGTGTCGCCTCTGGCAGCGGTGCCGCATTCGTAATAAACGGATCCAGCCGAATCCCGTAGTCGCCGTCCAGCACTTTGCGCTCCTCTGCCAGGCTTTTGCGCTCGGACGGCAGTTGCGCGCCTTCCTTCAGCTCCTTGTCCCACTGCGTTCCTGTTCCTTGCAAATATTGCATCTGTTTGGACAAGGACGGGTCTTCTTCGCCCGCATACGTGTTCAAATCAAACTTGCGCTCGTCGAAAACCCAGACAGTCGGGTCCAAAGTGATCGGGTACGTGACAGCCCCTTTGAACACGATAACATCAGACATGAAGCATACCTCCGTAATCTTTCAACATCATCTAGCATTTTACTATACCTGTTCGCGAAAGGGCAAACAATGAAAATAACGAAAATTTCATAAATCAGTCTGAAAATTATTGACACACATTTTTGAATTTATATAATTATATTAAAATATTCTTATAAGTAAGATATTTGGCGCAGGACGGCAGGGGAAGGAACGAGCCGCGGTTTTGAACGGACGCCTGACTGGACGCGCTAACACGTTCAGGTCAAAAAACTTGGACATCATGAGGGGGCATACTATGGCAAATGGGGCAACAAATCTGAAACCGCAACTGGAGCAGCAAAGAGGCATTCTCAAATGGATCGAAACCGTCGGCAACAAGCTGCCGCATCCGTTCATGCTCTTTGTCATCCTCTGTTTGGCACTCATGGTCATCTCGGCGATTTTGTCCGCGATGAACTTGTCCGTCGTGCATCCCGGAAAAGGAGAGGCAGTCGCGGTCAAAAGCCTGCTTAGCGTCGAAGGCATTCACTGGATTTTGACGAGCATGCTGAAAAACTTCATCGAGTTTCCGGCTCTCGGACTGGTGCTGGCGATGACGCTCGGGATCGGCCTTGCGGAAAAAGTCGGGCTGTTGACCTCCGTGTTGCGAAAAATGATGGCCCGTGTGCCAAAGGCGATTGTCAGCTACGCGGTCGTATTCGTGGGCGTTCTCGGCAATCTCGCGTCTGATGCGGCGATGGTCATCATTCCGCCGCTTGGCGGGCTTGTTTTTCTGGCGATGGGGCGCCATCCGATCGCAGGATTTGCCGCCGGGATGGCGGGTGTATCCTCGGGCTTTACCGCGAACCTGTTTATCGCGGGAACCGATGCTCTCCTGTCGGGGATCAGTACAGAGGTAGCGCGGACGATTGATCCGAATGCCGTCGTCACTCCGGTGGACAACTGGTTTTTCATGTCGGCGTCCGTCTTTTTCCTCGCCTTTGCCGGAGGCTGGATTACCGACAAAATCATCGAGCCGCGCCTCGGCACATACCAGGGGGATCGGAACGTCCAGTTCGACGAGCTGACTTTGCAGGAAAACAAGGCGCTGCGTCACGCGGGGATCGCCGCGCTCGTCTTTGTCGTCATTCTCGCCCTGCTCGTGGTACCGGAAGGAGCGCTGTTGCGCGATCCGAAGACAGGCGATTTTCTGACCTCGCCGTTTTTAAAAGGAATCATTCCGATCATTTTGCTGTTCTTCGTCACCGTCTCGTATGTGTACGGACGAGCCATGGGGCTAATGAAGACGTCGAAGGACATGCCGCACTACATGTCAGAGGCGATCAAGGACATGTCCGGCTTCATCGTGCTCGCGTTCACAGCCGCTCAGTTCATTGCCTTTTTCAACTGGAGCAACATCGGCATCCTGATGGCGGTAAACGGCGCAGAGTTCATGAAAAGCGTCGGGCTGACCGGGCTGCCTGTTGTGATTGCCTTCAGCCTGTTTACAGGCATTTGCAGCCTGTTCATCACGAGCGGCTCCGCGCTGTGGGCGATCCTGGCTCCCGTGTTCATGCCGATGCTGATGCTGCTTGACTACCACCCGGCGTTCATTCAGGTGGCCTACCGGATTGCCGATTCGGCCACGAACACGATCTCTCCGGTGAACCCTTATTTGCCGCTCATCCTCGCTTTTTACCAGAAGTACAACAAGAACGCGGGGATGGGGACGATTTTCTCCACCATGATGCCGTATGCGATCGTCTTTTTGGTCATCTGGCTCATTCAGATGGCGATCTGGTATTACGCAGGCTTGCCAGTCGGGCCAGGTGTCTATCCGCGTTAACAAACGGTGCCAAAGAGCCGCTGACTTCGTCGCGGCTTTTTGTGCGTCAAAAAGCAGGCGCAGCCTTGGACAATTGCCGACGAAGCGGTTATGCTGAACGATAGAGAGGAAAGCTTGGCTTGGCCTGGAGACGGACAACAGGAGCGAGCGGGAACAGGGCGGACAGGCTGCCGGAAGCTTTGGAAATCGCGGGAGGGAAAACCATGTACGACTTTGAGACGAGAATCGAGCGCAGAGGAACGGACAGCGTAAAATGGGACATTGACAATCCGAAGGTGAACGGAGAGGGCATGCTGCCGATGTGGGTGGCCGACATGGATTTTGCCTGCCCGCCGGAAGTGACGGAAGCGATTGTGCAGCGGGCGGCGCACCCGATCTACGGCTATCCGCTGAAGAGCGCCGCTTTTTTTGCGAGCTTGCAGGAGTGGATTCGCAAACGGTTTGGAGTCGAGGTGGAAACGAGCTGGATGGCGGGCATTCCGGGTGTAGTTCCTGGCATCCATGTCGCGATTGAGGCATATACATCACCAGGGGAGCGCGTTCTGATTCAGACGCCGGTGTACCATCCGTTTTTCCATGCGGTTGAAAACCGGGGACGGCAAGTCGTGCGCAGCTCGTTGCGCGAGCAAGACGGCCATTATGAGATGGACTGGGACGACCTGACCAAAAAGCTGAGCGACCCCGCAGTGAAGCTGATGCTTTTGTGCAGCCCGCACAATCCTGTCGGCAGAGTATGGACCAGGCAGGAGCTGGAGCGGCTCGGAGCCTTGTGCCTAGAGCATGGCGTAATCGTCGTGGCTGACGAAATCCACGCCGACCTCGTCTACGAGCAAGGCAGCCACACCCCGTACTATTCGCTTCCCCCGGAGCTGGCCAGACAGAGCGTGACGTTTTTGGCGGCTTCGAAGACGTTCAATCTGGCAGGGCTGTTCACGTCTTATCTGCTGACGGAAAACAGGCAACTGCTGCGCGATTTTACCGCGACCGCTTCCCGGATGGGCTACGAAAACTTGAACCTGTTCGGCATGGAAGCCACCATCGCGGCCTATCGGCACGGGGAGCCATGGCTCAACGAACTGCTTATGTACTTGCAGCAAAACGCGACGTACATCCAGCGCTATTTGTCTGAGCATGTACCGGGCGTCTGTATGCCTGTGCCGCAAGCAACCTATTTGGGCTGGATGGATTTTCGCCGTCTGGGCCTGAAACAGCCGGAGCTGAATCGTCTGCTTCGCGAAAAAGCAAAGCTCGGGTTTCAGGACGGCGTCGTGTTCGGACAGGAAGGGGAAGGCTTCCAGCGGATCAATTTTGCCTGCCCGCGCGCTGTCGTCGAAGAAGCGATGGAGCGTTTGAAGCGGGCCATTACGGAGTAGGGCGGGTGGCAAAAAGAGTGGCGATGCGTCCCACAATTTGACAGCCACCGTATTCAAATCTACAATCTATTCATATACATCGTGAATATGGATAGAGGGGATAGCAGATGGAGATCGAGCGAGCGTCGATTCAACTGGCCGAAGCAGTGAAAGCGGCCAGCGATTATACAGGACAAGGCAAGGTGGCGGCGTATATTCCCGAGCTGGCAAAAGTAGATTCGCGCATGCTCGGGGCCGCGGTTTGCCTGCCCGACGGGACGATTTTGTCGGCGGGAGATGCAGATGTTCCGTTTACATTGCAAAGCATCTCCAAAATATGCTCGCTGATCGTCGCGTTGTGCCAAAACGGACAGAAGCATGTGTTTGAGCGGGTAGGCAAGGAGCCGACAGGGGACCCGTTCAATTCGATTATCAAGCTGGAGACGATCAAGCCGCACAAGCCGCTGAACCCGATGATTAACGCCGGGGCGATTGCCGTCGCGGGGATGATTCAGGGCAATGGAGTGGAGCAGCGCCTGGACGCAGTGCTTAGCCTGCTGCGCAAAATGACAGGAAATCCCGCGCTGTCCATCAATGAAGCGGTTTACTGCTCGGAAAAGCGAACGGCTGCCCGCAACCGGGCGCTCGCCTGGTTTTTGAAAGACAGCGGGGTTCTTGCGACAGACGTGGAAGAGACGCTTGATTTGTACTTCCGGCATTGCGCGATTGAGGTCACAGCCAAAGAGGTAGCGAGATTGGGCATGGTGCTTGCCGCCGACGGCGTGATTCCCGAGACGGGCGAGAGAGTGATCCCGCAAGAGGTCGCCCGCATCTGTAAAACTTTTATGGTGACCTGTGGCATGTACAACGCTTCCGGAGAGTTTGCCATTGACGTCGGGATTCCTGCGAAAAGCGGCGTAGCCGGAGGGATCATGGCTGCGGTCCCGCAGCGGATGGGGATCGGGGTCTTCGGTCCTGCTCTGGACGAAAAAGGAAATTCGGTCGCCGGAGTCAAGCTGCTTGAGCTTCTCGCAAAGGAATGGAATCTTGCTATCTTTTAGCTTCTTGCAGTTGATCCAGCTTCTCCCCTTTTCAAATGGCCCAGAATCGCGTACTATGTATGATAAGGATGGAGGCAAACGGAGGGATAGGTTTTGACAGAAATTAAAGTTCCTGATCTGGAACAGAAAGCGCTAGCACTGCTCAAAGCAGACGCAGACAAGATTTACAAGCTCATCGACGTACAGATGGAAAACCTGACCATGCCGCAGTGCCCACTGTATGAAGAAGTGCTTGATACCCAAATGTTCGGGCTTTCTCGGGAAGTAGAGTATGCAGTTCGCCTTGGACTGATTGCGGAAGAAATTGGTCGTGAAATCATGGGTTCATTGGAACGCAAACTGGCGACTCTCCATGAACTGTTCAATCAAAAGTAAGGCGAGGAGAGCGGCGATTATCCTCGCTTTTCGTTTTTTTGAAAAAGGTCTTGCCTATTTGTGTTGTATATATTAAATTTATACACAAGTATTTGATATAAGCGAAAATGCGATGACGGAGACCAGTACACGGAAGACACCGCTTGACAGGGAGAAGCTGCCCCAGACTGCAAGCAGCTTTGAAGCGCGAACCGTGGAATTCCCTCCGGAGCAGCCCTCTGAACGGCAGAGCCAACTAGGAGGAAACGGGTCATTTCCGTTAACGATGAGCAAGTGAAGTGCCGGGAGCGCGAATGTTCCTGGTGCTTAATCAGGGTGGTACCGCGAACAGACTCGTCCCTTTTTTGGACGGGTTTTTTTATTCGCCTGCCTCCCTGCATAGGAAAATAGCTACGAAAGAGACCAGTAAACGAAATGTGCTGCCTGACAGGGAAGCCGCTGCCATAGACTGAGAGCAGCCGCAGGACAGCCTTCGTCGAATTCCCTCTGGAGCTGACCTCTGAACGCAAGGCGCCGCAAGTAAGAGAGTCCGGGTCATACCCGTTATCAATGACGAGGAGAGACATGTCTTTATAAGCAAAGGCGATGTCTAACTAGGGTGGTACCGCGAGAAACGAACAACTCGTCCCTTTTTGGGGCGGGTTTTTTTATGTGTGGCAGCAATCTGTATAGTTGAGGAGTGAATCATGATGAAAAATCAAGCAGAACAGTGGACGAGCCGGCTCGGCTTTATTTTGGCCGCAGCAGGTTCCGCCATTGGCTTGGGAGCGATCTGGAAATTTCCGTATATGGTAGGGACGAGCGGGGGCGGCGCGTTTTTTTGCCTGTTCCTGATCTTTACGCTCGTCATCGGGCTGCCGCTGTTGCTAGGCGAGTTTACGATTGGCCGCAGCACGCAAAAAGAAGCGATCAGCGCCTACCGGGCGATTGCACCGGGGACGATGTGGCACTGGATCGGCCGCCTTGGCGTCGTGACCTGCTTTTTGCTGTTGTCGTTTTACAGTGTGGTCGGAGGCTGGATTCTCACTTACCTGATGCGTGGCCTGTTGGGACAGTTGATCGGTGCGCAGTATGAGCAGCTTTTCGGAGAGGTCATCTCCGCTCCGGTAGGCGCAGTCGCTGCCCAGTTTGTGTTCATGCTGATTACGGCCTGGGTGGTGGCCCGCGGTGTGCAGAGCGGGATCGAATCGGCGAACAAATACATGATGCCGGCCTTGTTCATTCTGTTTCTCGTGTTGATGTTCCGTTCCTTGACGTTGCCTGGGGCGATGGAAGGCGTCGCGTTCTTCCTCCGGCCCGACTTTTCCGCACTGAGTGCAGAAGCGATCCTGTACGCGCTCGGCCAGTCGTTCTTCTCGCTCAGCGTCGGCGTATCGGTCATGGTTACGTACAGCTCGTATTTGGCGAAAAACGAAAGCCTGGTGCGCTCCGCAGGCTCGATTGTCAGCCTGAATCTGCTCGTTTCCCTGTTCGCCGGACTGGCCATCTTCCCGGCGGTCTTCTCGCTCGGCTTGGAGCCAACGGCTGGTCCTGGCCTGCTGTTTATCGTCCTGCCGTCTGTCTTTGAAAAAATTGCGCTCGGCGGACTGTTCCTGTTCATCTTCCTGGCCTTGTTCCTGTTTGCCACGCTGACCTCTGCTTTTTCCATGCTGGAAATCATCGTCGCTTCCTTGGCCAAAGGAGAGGAAGGAAAGCGCAAGCGCCTGTCGTGGATCGTCGGCCTGCTCATTTTCGTCGTCGGCGTGCCGTCTGCTTTGTCGTTTGGCGTCTGGAGCGAGGTGACCGTGTTTGGAAAGTCGATCTTCGATGCATTCGATTATCTCGTCAGCAACATTTTGATGCCGCTCGGAGCTTTGCTGATTGCCATTTTTGTGCCGCTGAAAATGAAGCGGGAAGTGCTGATCGAAGAACTGCGCGCCGACCAATCGCCGCTCGCCAAGCGTCTGTTCGTCGTCTGGCTGTTGCTGCTGAAATATGTGTCGCCCCTGGCGATCGTGCTCGTCTTCATGCAGATGCTCGGAATCTGGTAGCGGCAGCGAGCCGGCCAACTAAAAAAGGAGTGCAACGGCAACGACTGCCGCGGCGCTCCTTTTTGCTTTTTCCCAAAGCAGCGGGGATCAGGCGAAGAAGAAGGCGGTTCCGAGAATGATGTAGACCGTGAGCAGAAGAACCCCTTCAAACCAGTTGGTCGCCCCGTCCTTCGTGATCGAGATCGTAATGAAGGTCGCAACCCCGATCGCTGCCAGCTCAAAAGGCGTGAACACGATGTCCATCGGATTGCCGAGCAGCAGGCTGACCAAGACGAGCGTAGGAGCGACGAACAGCGCAATTTGCAAGCTCGAGCCGATGGCGATTTCCACGGCAGCGCCGATCCGCCCTTTCATCGCGAGCAAAAGCGCTGCGCTGTGCTCGGCGGCGTTCCCGATGATGGCGATGACGAACGCACCGACGAACAGCTCGGACCAGCCGAGCGAGTGCGACACATGCTGGACGCCGTGCACGAGCCATTCCGAGACGACCGCGACAAACACGGTCGAGACGGCGAGCATCAGGATCGAGACGCCTTTCGACCAGACAGCGTCGCTTCCGTGAGGCTCGATGTCGGACAAAAAGTCGCTGTGCGTAATCATGGAGAAAATCAGCCAGAGGATGTAGGCGACGATCAGCAAAATCGCGATGACGATGCTCAGCGTCTCAATTTTGACTGGCGGCAGCTCCCTCATGAAGACAGCCGGAATAAACAGGGCGACGATCGCGAGTGTCATCAGCGAGGCGTTGTGCCCAGCCAGTCGGCTGTTGAAGTTTTGCTCCCTGTACTTCAGTCCGCCCAAGAGCACGCTTAGCCCGAGCACGAGAAGCATGTTGCCGATGATCGCCCCGGTGATCGACGCCTTGACCATGTCGAACAAGCCTTCCTTGACGAGGAAAAACGCGATAATCAGCTCGGCGGCGTTGCCGAAGGTGGCATTCAAAAAGCCGCCAATCCGGTCTCCCGCATAATGAGCCACGCTTTCCGTCGATTTGCCGAGCCAGGCCGCGAGAAAGATGATGGCCAGGGCAGAGGTCGCGAACTGGAAAAATTCGTTATCAGTAAAGTAGTGCGCAAAAGCCGCCAAGAGCACAGAGGCCCCGACGAGAGAAAAAAAGAGTCGTAAATTCATGCGATCACCTCAATTGCAAATATCCATTAGTTACCTACCTATTGAATCATACCAGCAAAGTCTTCCTTTTTGTACCAAAAAATTGATGCTCTCCTGGAAACCAGGACGATAGGTATAGAGTTCCTCTTCTGGCAGAAACTAAACGATGAAAGAAGACAGGGAGGTGCTACTATGACCAAGCCTTTGTTGTGTCCCACGTGCAAGTCAAACCGGATGCGCTTTACCATTATCGAACAAATCCCGCGCTACATACGGCTGGACCCGCAAACGGGAGAAGTCGTCCAGCAGATGGGCAGCGAGGAACTGGACTTGTTTCATCAGCCGTACAAGGGCGAATCCTACATGATTCAGTGCGGAGTATGCGGCACGACCGAATCGGAAGAGCGGTTCGTCAAGATGGCGCAGCATATGCAGTCCCAGCGCTCCACCTGACAGGACGGGAAAACGTAAACAGGCACGCAGTCTGCTCGACTGTTGTGCCTGTTCTTTTTTTGCAAACCTTATCGGCAGAAGATGTGGCGGCCGATCTTTTTGATTTGCGGACGGCTCCAAATCCAACCGGACGTAGCCGTATCCGGGTTGAAGTAGTAGATTGCCCCTCCGGTCGGGTCCCAACCTTTCAAGGCGTCGTTGACCGCTTTTTTCGACTGCTCGTTTGGCGTCAGCCAAATTTGCCCGTCTGCTACAGCGGTGAAAGCGCGCGGCTCGAAGATCACCCCGGCAGGTGTGTTCGGGAAGGCGGGGTTTTTCGTCCGGTTCAAAATGACCGCTGCCACCGCTACCTGCCCGATGTACGGCTCACCGCGGGCTTCCCCGTAAACCGCATTTGCCATCAGGCGCAGGTCGTTGGCCGAGATGTTGGCGGCGTGGTACGTCTCTTTTTTCGGACTGCTCGGCGCCGCAGGTGCGCTCGGAGTTGATGGCGACACGCCCAAGTCTGCCGCGGTCGGCTTGTAGTTTTTCGTAGCGTTGTACAGCTTCAATTTCGTTTTCGCTCCGAGCACGCCGTCAACAGGCAGTCCGAACTCGTACTGGAAGTTGCGCAGTGCCCAGTACGAACGCCAGCCGAAGATCCCGTCTACCGTCCCGGTATAAAATCCGAGGTGCTTCAGGCGATACTGCATTTCCCGGACGTCGCTCCCTTCTGCGCCCACTTTGACGATTTGCTGGCTGAACGCATCGGAGCGCATGGGAGAGATCATGATCGCGGTTGTGACAACGAGCGCTATTGCTGCCAGTGCTATCAGCCATTTCACAGGCTGCTTCATTTTTGCTCCTCCTTTGGAAATGTGCTAATCAACTGATGATAATTGTTAGGTTCTCCAACTTTCTACACAACGCCCTAGTAAAATACTGGAGAATGCGTACACTACCATTGACTTTTTCATGGCTGTAGATTGAATGGAGGAGTAGCAAATGAGAGTGGCGCAATACGTGACGAAACAACTGGCAGAGTGGGGCGTAAAACGCGTCTACGGCGTGGCCGGGGACGGCATTTTCGCCTGGCTGGACGCGCTGGGGAAACAGTCGGAGATTCAGTACATTTCGTGCCGGCACGAGTCTGCGGCGGCGATGATGGCGAGCGCCGAAGCGAAGCTGACGGGCAAGCCGGCCGTGTGCGCAGCGACGATGGGACCGGGCTTCGTCAACCTGCTGAACGGGCTGGCGGATGCGCATACAGATCGCGTTCCCGTCATCGCTATCGCCGGACAGGTCGAGACGCACAAGCTGGGCGGGGGCTACAAGCAGTTTGTCGCCCAGGAAGACATGATTCGGCCGATCAGCGCCTACCAGACGACCGTCAGTCACCCGGACGCCGTGGGCGAAGCTTTGCACCGCGCCTTCGTGACGGCTGCCCAGCAAAAAGGCGTGGCGCATCTGGCGATTTGCAAGGACGTGTTTGCGCAAAAAACGAAAGCGGTCGTGCTGCCGCAACTGCCGCGCATCCCGCGCGTGCTCGGCGACCGGGTGGAGATCGAATCCGCCGCAGAACAGATCATGCGTGCGAAAGCGCCGCTCATCCTGCTTGGCACAGGAGCGCGTCCGGCGGCAGCTTTGTGTTTACGGTTCGTGGAGCAGTTGGGCGCAGGAATTTTGTTGTCGCTCGGGGCAAAAGGGGCCATCGACGAGTCGCATCGCCTGGTGCTCGGCGGCTTGGGCGAAGGCGGCAGCGAGGCTTCCCTGCAAGCGCTGGAAAAGGCCGATTTGCTCGTCATTTTGGGCGCAAGCTGGTTTCCGAAGGAGTTCATTCCGAAGCAGTTGCCGATCATCCAGGTCGATCACGCGGCGGCATCCATGCATGCGCATTCGCAGCTTCTGCCTGTCACGGCCGATCTGCTGGACGTCCTGCCGATGTGGAGCCACCGTTTAAAAACCCGTCCGCCAGGCGATGCTTGGGAGAAGAGCGTAGAGAGCTGGCATGCTCGGTTTTGGGCGGAAAACGCAAAGCGCAGTCAGGCGCAGTCGCCTGACGAGGCAGTGAGGCCGGAAAGCTTGATGCACACATTGGGCGAGGTGGTGGCAGACGATGCGATTGTCGCGCTCGATACCGGCGAGCATACGATCTGGTTCAATCGCGCGTTTCGCGCAAGCAGACAGCAGCCGCTCTTTTCCGGGAAGTGGCGCACGATGGGCTTCGGTTTGCCAGCGGCGATTGCGGCCAAGCTCGCTTTTCCGGGCAGGCAAGTGGTCTGCATAACCGGAGACGGCGGCCTGCAAATGAATCTCGCGGAGCTGATGACGGCAGCCGAACAGCAACTCGCGATCACGGTCGTGGTCGTGAACAACCGGACGCTCGGTTTGGAAGAACTGAAAATGCAGCAGGAAGGGTTTCGCCCGTTTGGCGTGCAACTGCACAACCCGGATTTTGCCCTGTGGGCCAAGGCGTGCGGGGTGGACTCCCAGGTGGTGCGCACGGGTGCGGCCTTGGAGCCTGTCTTGCGGCAAGCGCTCACGGGCGAGCGCTTGACATTGCTTGACATCCATTGCACAGCGCCGACATTATCCGAGAGAAAAAAACAAATTCCCTTCCAAGCCCAAGCATGAGTTGTTTATAATGAAAGAAAACTCAGATAAAACGGGGGAGCAGATATCATTCGGTCGAAGAGGAGGGCATCCTGATGGCTGACAGACTTGGCGAGATCAGAGTGGCCGATCAAGTAATCGCGATCATTGCTGCCGTAGCCGTGGAGGAAGTGCTGGACGTTACGGTGCGGTCGGGTGGGCTGTATCAGGACTTGGCGAAAAAGCTGAATGGCGGGGCGAAAGGAATCACCGTGGCGGTCACAGAGGACAGAGTCATCGTCGACATGCGCGTGTCAGTCCGCTATGGCGCGCAAATTCATCGCGTGTGCCACACGTTGCAGGAAAAGGTGAAGGAAGCCGTCGAGAGCTTGACCGGACTGTTTGTGGAAGCGGTCAATGTGCGTGTAGAGACAATCGAGCTTGGCAAATGAAAACGACCTGCGCATCGGCAGGCCGTTTTTTTGCTTCTGGGCAAAGCGAGATGCTACATTGAATAAGGCTGCTTCTTGAGCTGCTCCTCCAGCTTCTGGCGGCTGACCTCGCGCGACACGCTCAGCAAAAAGCCTGTCGAGATCAAGCAAACGAGCAAGGAAGAGCCCCCGTAGCTGATGAAAGGAAGAGGTACGCCCGTGAGCGGAATCAGTCCTGTCACGCCGCCGATGTTTAAGATCGCTTGCAGGGCAATCATGCTGACGACCCCGATCCCGGCCAGGCTGGCAAAGGTGTCCTTGACGCGCAGACATATGTGGATGCCGCGCAACAGGAACAGCAGGTAGACCAGCAGGAACAGAGAAGAACCGATAAACCCAAGCTCCTCCGTAATGATGGAGAAAATGAAGTCGGTGTGCATCTCCGGCAAGTACAAATACTTTTGGATGCTCTTCCCGAAGCCCGTCCCGGACAGTCCTCCGTGGGCGATGGCAATCCACGACTGAATGATGTTGTACCCGGTTCCGCTCGGATCGTTCCATGGATTGATGTAGGAGTTAATGCGATTCAAGGCATGCGGCTTCAACGTGATGTATCCGAGAAAAGCCACGGTCACAACCGGGCCGCCGAGGCCAATCAGGTGACGAAGTCTCGCTCCGCCGCAGATCATCACGATCAAGGCGCTGCCCAGAAGAATGGCGGCTGACCCAAGATCGGGCTGCACGACAATCAGGAGGAAAAACAAACCGGTAACCATGAGCGGGGGAAGCAAACCAGACTGGAGTTTGCGTACCCCCTCTCCTTTTTTCGCGAGAATCGCCGCCAGGTACAAGATCAGACCTAGCTTGGCGAACTCTGCGGGCTGCAGGCTGGATGATCCGATCCTGAACCACGAACGCGCTCCTTTCACATCCTCCCCGATTCCCGGAATCAGCACGAGCACAAGCATGATGAAGCTTCCTAACGCAATCAGCAAGAAATTGCGCTTGTAAAAGGAGAAGGGAATATTCATGGCGACCAGCATGCCGACGATTCCGATCAGCAGGAAGCGGATTTGCCGCTTCACGAAATACAGCTCGTCCCCGTTGCAATAAGAGCAGCCATTGCTAGTGAAGCTGGTCAGGGCGAAAATGGAGCTTGCACTAAGCACCATGGTAATACCAAACCCGACGATCAGGGCGGTTAAAAACAGGAGCAGGAAGTCAGGTACGCCCCTAGTCTTCACGGTAATACCCCCTTCTACGTGAAACAGAGAGGGGATACCTCTCTGTACCGCAGTGCGTTTTCATTTGGAATTAGTGCGAGGAAAGCTTTTCGCCAAGCATTTGCAGCTTGAGCTTCGCCGTTTTGACAACGGATTCAGGCATCGGATAGTCGTAATCCAGTCCGTGCGGGAAAAGGTGTTTGCCCATGTACGGATCTTCCAGCTTCAGGACGGCATGGGTGTCTTCCAGCTTGCCTTCGATCACGTTTGCTTCGATGCGCAGGTAGAAGACGTTTCCTTTATCTTGGATCTTATAATCGTATGTAGCGTGCTTGTAATCCCAGGCGCCACGATCAAAGCCAAGCTCGCTCATGTAATGCTCCAGATCGGCGAAAAAGACTTCTTTCGTGCTAAGCCCAGTGTCCTTGATAACCATTCTTTTTCCTCCTACAAATGGTGAGATTTTCACTTATTAATGATAGTCTGTTTTTGGAAGAAGCGCAATGCATAACTCCATTTCGGCCGCGACCTTAGCTTGCCCTTTCTCGCGAATGAAAGGATAGCGGAGAGGACAAACTACAATCGTTCAATTAGCAAAAGGAGGAGAACGAAATGGCCAAAGTGGAAAACCGTACCCTGCGCGAAATTATGACCAAAGATGTCGCAACCGTGACGCTTAAGGATAATGTGTACGAAGTAGCTTGCAAAATGCGTGACTGGAACGTAGGCGTCATCCCTGTCGTCGACGAAAAGAACGACGTCATCGGGATCATCACCGACCGCGATATCGTCATTCGCGGACTTGCGGAAAAGCATGAAGGCTCCACGGCGACAGAAGTAGTCATGACCAAGGACATCATTCTCGGCCAGCCGGGCATGACAGTCGATGAAGCGGCGAAGATCATGGCCCAGCACCAAATCCGCCGCCTGCCTGTGGTGGAAAACGGCAAGCTCGTCGGCATTGTCGCCCTCGCAGACATGGCGATCCGGCAAGTGCACCACGACGAGGCGAGCGACGCGCTCCAAGAAATTTCCGAGCCTGCTCATCACTAATGGCTGCCTGAACCAAAAGCACGCATGAAAAGCTGCCGGAAGCAACGCCGGGCAGCTTTTTCGTTTTTTCTCTGTACATTGACGCAGCGGTAAGGTATATGATACCGATAAAGAAGCTGACAGGGAGAGACACGCATGCTGATTAAGGACATGGCGCGCAGGCTGCAAATCACGCCGCGAGCCATTCGCTATTATGAGGAAAAAGGGCTGATCCGGCCGGCGAAGGCAGGTGATTCCGGATATCGCCAGTTTACCGAAGAAGATGTTTGGCGGCTGCAAACGATCATGACGCTGCGCGAGGTCGGAATGTCGATTGACGATATTCGCGAGCTGCTGGCGCAGATGAAGGAGCACGAAGGTACCTTGCTGCATTACCTGGAACTGCAGCGCTCTTTCATGTACACGAGATGGGTGGAGATGGCCAAAGTCATCCAGACGACGGAGGCGATGATCGAGCGCATCGGCAACAGCCAGACGATCGACCCGGGCGAGCTGTTCGAGCTGGCAGAAGCGAACAAACGGCTGCGGCAAACGCGCGACAACTGGGTGGATCGCTGGAATTTCAACCAGATGGCAGACAGTTACGACGAGTGGGTGCAGCGAGAGTCGCAAAGCACGAACGCCCATCAAGCGTACGAGCGGGTGCTGGATGAAGTCGTCGCCGCGCTCGGTCCCGTGAAAGGCGAGAGCGGGCTGGACGCAGGCACAGGCACGGGCAACCTGGCGAGCCGTCTCGTCCGCCAGGGGGCGAGCATGAGCGGCTTCGACCAGTCGCCGCAAATGTTGAAGCGCTGCCGGAGCAAGCTGCCCGGGATGGAGACGAAGCTCGGAACCTTTTTCGCCTTTCCGTTTCTCGAGGATCGCTTTGACTTTGTGGCGACGAGCTATGCGCTGCACCTTCTCGATGACGACCAGAAGCTGCTCGCGCTCGCCGAATGCCGCCGGGTGCTGAAGCCGGGGGGACGCCTGGCGATCGCGGATTTGATGTTTGTGGACGAGGCTGCCAGACAGGCGCATCTCGCTGCATTGGCCCGAGACGGGAAGAACGAGGCGATTGCGCAAATTGAGGACCGCTTTTACGCCGACCGCTCGCGGCTGCTCCGGGAGCTTGCGGCGCTCGGATTCGCCGCAGAGGCGCGACAGCTCACCACGTACACGCATCTGATCGTCGCGAGGCTGAAATAAGAAGAACATTCCTTTACTTTTGGGCTCTTCCAAACGCTGACACGTGCCTAGCCTTCTGCATAGGCTGTAGCGAGAAGGAAAGGAGGACTCCACTATGGGTCTGTTCGATAGCTTTTTTGATCGCGATAACGAGGAGTTTCTGTGGATTATCATTGTCGTGGTCGTTCTGCTGTTCTTGTTTAGCGCCGATCGTGACTAAGTCTGTACGTATAGACAAAACGACCTTGTGGAAGGTCGTTTTTTCGGTTTAGGCGAAAAAAACTTCTGTCGCCAGAATCTGTTCTTTTGGCGGGGCTTCACGCAAAGCCGCGTGCGGAACGAGCGAAAAGACGAGGCCGTCAAGCTGCGCAGGCAGCGGCGGACTTACGAAACACATAGCACATGTGCGAGTGTTTTTCTTTTGTTATTCATCGTTGAAGTTTGTTTTTTATACTGATACAATGACCCTATGGGACAAGAATATAGACGTACAGCTACCACAGTATCTCTCATCCACTATCATTTTGTTTTCTGCCCTCGTTATCGAAGAAAAGTATTAGTGAACCAGGTGGAAATTCGATTCAAGGAACTACTTGAAAAAATATGTCAAGAGAATGACTGGCATATAGTAGCCATGGAAGTGATGCCAGATCATGTCTATCTGCTCCTGAACTGTCTTCCCACCGATTCTCCATCAGACATCATGGCAAAAGTGAAAGGAGTGACCTCTCGAATCATAAGGCAGGAGTTCAAGCATCTTGCTCATTTGCCGAGTCTGTGGACACGCTCTTTTTTCGTAAGTACAGCAGGAAACGTATCAAGCGAAACCGTAAAGCGTTATGTGGAAGAACAAAAGAAAAGGGGGTGAACACATGCAAGCTTTAACGGTTACGGTTCGCCTATCTCCTGATCACCAGATCTTCTTCGTCATTTAGGAAAGGAATATATTCGTGTAGTCAATCAGCTAACGGAACAAGCTGAACAACTTGGTACGTTTCCAAAGACAACGACGAAAAATGTAGAAACCATTCTACCATCAGCCGTCTGTAATCAAGCCATACGTGATGCCAAGAGTGTATACCGAAAAATCAAGAAGTTGGGTACTCGCCCCATTCTGAAAAAACCTGTCTATTTCGTCAACAATCAAAACTACACGGTATCCGAAAATACAGTTGCTTTCCCGATCGTGGTAGATGGAAAGACGAAGAAAACAGCGTTTGATGCTAGGATGACGAGCCGAGATCGGGAACGGTTACGCAAAGGAAAATGTGGGTTGATGCGTATCATGGAAAAGTCAGGGAAATGGTACGCTCAAATTTCGGTAGGCTTCAGCAATTCATCTCCTGCAAAGCAAATCTTGTTGGGATACAAGTTGTGGAAGTGAATCCAGCCTATACTTCTCAACTCTTTCCTGTCTGTGGGGAGAAGAACAAAGCGAGAGACAGAAAGTACGAATGTTCATGAGGATTCAACACGCATCGTGATCGGGTTGGAGCCATCAATATCATGCGTCAACCTGTGGCAGATGGTAACAGTCTGTCAGCCTAAGATGCTAGACGCACTGTCTTAGGACGGGCTGATGAGACAGCCCTGAACTTGGGGGAACTACGGATAGCAGAAATGCACTTCCGACTACCACCCAAGAATCCCATTGGTACCAAAGGTGTCAGCTTGCCCCTTTAGGAGTGGGAATCTCAATAATCTGAGAATCAATGCAACAAAGAAGAGGAGAAGAATCAATGAAACCAATCGTACTTTACTTGTTCGCTCTGGCGCTTCTCTTGGCCGCCTGTTCCGCTTCGGGACAGCCCGAGGCAAACGGGGAGATGACCGCTACGGTCAAACGGGTGGTGGACGGCGACACGTTTGAGCTGGCGAGCGGGGAAAAGGTGAGAATGATTGGAGTCGACACGCCGGAGACGGTCAAGCCTAACCATCCGGTCGAGCCATATGGCAAGGAAGCCAGCAACTACACCAAAGAGCTTTTGACAGGGAAAAAAGTGACGCTCAAGTTTGACGTGGAGCCGTACGACAAATATCAGCGGCTGCTCGCTTATGTGTATATGGAAGACGGGACGTTCGTCAATGAAAAGCTGGTGCGGGACGGCTACGCGCGCATCATGACGATTCCGCCGAATGTCGCCAAGGCCGATGTGTTTCTGGCAGCGGAGCGCGAGGCGCGGGAAGCCAATCGCGGGCTGTGGGGCCTAGATCCTGACGGCAAGGACGCGGGCAAAAAGCCAGCGGACAAAAAATCAGCAGACAAAGAAACGGGCAAGTCCGCCGCGAAGCCTGGCAAACCAACGGACAGTGACCGCGATACGCCGCCAGAAGGCAAAGCGATCAAAGGCAACATCAACGCCAAGGGCGAAAAAATTTATCACGTCCCCGGCTCCGCCAGCTACGAGCAGACGAAGGCCGAGATGTGGTTCGCAACAGAAGAAGAGGCGCAAGCTGCCGGGTTTCGCGCTCCCAAACGCTAGGCGGGTTTGCTGTCTGCGAGGGGCTGCCGGAGCGAGCGGATGTCCCCGACCATCCAGCAAGGCGCCCGAAGAGAGGCAAGAGCAGTTCGCCGACATACCGCATGAGCGGGGCGCTGGATGAAGCGCATTTCTGATTCGTTTGCCGACAGGGAAGGTGGGGAATTTTTATGAACGTGATTATTGTGGATGACGAGCCGCTTGCTCTTCGCCGTATGGCCCGGATGCTCGCGCGCGTGGGCGGTCTGAACATTCAGGGGCAGTACCGGGAGCCGCGGATGGCTCTGGATAAAATCGTCCAAGCACCCCCGCAGGCCGTGTTTCTCGACATCCAGATGCCTGAGCGAAACGGAATCGAATTGGCCGAACGAATTTTGCAGGAGCATCCGGATACCGCGATCATCTTCGTCACCGCCTACGATGAATACGCGATCAAGGCATTCGAGCTGAACGCCTTGGACTATTTGTTAAAGCCGATTCAGTACGACCGCCTGTAAAAAACGATCGAGCGGCTTTTCAAAAGCAGGCCGCCTCAGCCAGCGAGCGTCCTGCAGGCTGGGACTGGCTTCCTTCGCTGTTTTCGCTCCTTGCAAATGGAGCAGGCTGGAAGAGAGCAGGTGACGATTCGCTGGAAAACGGTCAAGGGGCAGGAAGTATTCGCCTTTTTGCTGCATCACAGGGGAACGGTCGTCAAAAAGCAGGTGCTGCTCGACCAGCTCTGGCCGGACATCGACTGGAAGAAAGGCATTACGCAGCTCTATACGACCGTGTACCCAATCAGAAAAATATTGAATGAAGAAGGACTGGCGATCCAGATTGTAAATTGTGATGAAGGATATTTGTTGGAGATGAACGGAACGAGGCTGGACGTGTCTGAATGGGAAGCAGCGCTCGACGGCGCGCCGGAGCTGACTGGCGAAACCGTGGACGGGCATTTGCGGCTGTCGCAGCAATACAGGGGAGACTATTTGGCGGACCACCATTACCGATGGGCGGAAACAGAACGAAGCCGGCTTCGCGGAAAATTTTTGCAGCATGCCCATCGCCTCGCCCGGTGCCGAAGTACTATATCCATCGGCATATTGCCCAGATCGGCTTGCACATTCCAAAAGAAGAGCGGGAGAAAACAAAAAAGCTGTTTTACGAGGCTTCCGGCGACTTGCCGAACAGCTTTGAAACGCGTTGGCTGCATCCGGACGGGAGAAGCATCGAGCTGAGCGTCATGAAGGTTCCCGTCGACATCGCGGGAGAATTGATGGGGACGCACATCATCATCAAAGACATCACGGAAGAAATTGACCGCTCGTTCATTACCGATATTTCGCAAAGCCAAAACGACCGGGCAATCGTGTCCACGATCATCGCCATGGCGCAAAACCTCAAGCTCGACGTCATTGCGGAAGGGATCGAGACGAAAGACCAACTGGACATTTTGACGGAGAATGACTGCAAAAATCCAGGGCTACTACTTCGCCTGCCCCCTGTCAGCGGACGATGTGGAGAAAATGTTTTTCATGCCTTCGCGCCTTCTGGACAGTCGCAAGTAGCTGGGCTGGCAGGCGGCTTCTTTTCAGCGGCAAAAACTTCGACGAGGGCGTTTGCCGTGCGCTTTGGGCCAACCTGTGATTTCGGGTTGGCCTCGATTTTTACGGGGCGAAGGTTGTGGGCAGAAAAGTGGGAAGATTTTTATTACAGACGGTTGACAAACCAAAAATTCTGTTATTAAATAATGGCGAAAGCGCTTTAATTAACAATCAACAACGAAATGTCAAAAGAGGGCCTCCCAGATGGCGAATGCATTTTTTTCTAATCACGTCACAATTCCTTCTGTCAGGGACCTGCGCCATTTTCAGTTTGCATTGCAGAGTGAGGCGCCCATCATCCTGCTCTCGGATGTCCATATCGGCAATCTGAAGAGCTTGACGCAAAAGTGCCACGAAGCGCGGAAAAAAGTGATTGTGCACGTAGACTTGATCGGCGGGTTGAACAAAGACCAAATCGGCATCAAGCTGCTCAAAGATTTGTTTCAGGTGGACGGACTCATCTCCCCGAATGCCAAGATCGTCAATCGGGCAAAAGATGTCGGCCTGATCGGGATTCATCGCTTCTTTTTGCTCGACTCGCGCTCGCTGGAAAACGGCTTGAGAGGTCTTGAAATGAGCGAACTCGATGCGATCGAGATTCTTCCCGGCCCGTTCGCCAAACCGTTTCTCAACCAGTTTCGGGCGGTCAAAAATGTGCCGATTCTCGCGGGCGGTTTTATCGATTCGGTGGAAGTGATCCACGAGCTGTTCGACGCCGGGATTAACGGCGTGACGACGAGCAAGCGGGATTTGTGGAATACAATGTACAACAAAATACAGTAACGGGTTATGTGTAGATGCGAAACCCTACAGAGAGTTAGTGCGAAAAGGCGCTAGCTCTGTGTAGGGTTTTTTGTTTGCGAAAAAGGAGGTGGTGCACCCGACGAGTGCTGCTTGTGCAAGCCAAAAAACAAATGGGGGAGGCAAACGTAAATGGCGGTTATTCAATTTTTGATTCAGCTTGGTCCAGCAGTCATGATGCCGATTATTTTCTTTATTCTGGCGATGATCTTTCGGGTGAGAGTCGGGCAAGGCTTCAAAGCATCCATGCTGGTAGGCATCGGGTTTGTCGGGATCAACCTCGTCATCGGCCTGTTGCTCGGAACGCTCGGACCGGCAGCAGAAGCGATGGTCAGCCGCTTTGGCCTGTCGCTGACGGTCGTAGACCCGGGCTGGCCGGTCGGAGCGACGATTGGCTGGGGGACGCCGATTGTTCCGTTTGTTGTGTTTAGTGCCGTAATTTTGAATATTTTGCTGCTTATGTTTAAATGGACGAAAACGGTCAACATCGACATTTTCAACTACTGGCACTTCATGCTGACCGGGGGCGTCGTCTACGCGGCGACCAACAGTGTCGTGGTCGGAACGATTGCGGCGCTGATCCACTTTTTGATTGCCATCGTGATCGCAGACGTCACCGCCCCGCGAATCCAAAAGGAATTTGATCTGAAAGGCGTCTCGTTCGCGCATGCCACTTCGGCCATTTACGTGCCGATCGGGATGGCAGTGAACTGGATCATCGAAAAAATTCCGGGCCTGCGGACGATCAAAGCCGATCCGGAAGAAATCACCAAAAAATACGGAGTGATGGGCGAGCCGCTCACCTTGGGGACGATTCTCGGCGTTCTGCTCGGGATATTGGCGGGCTTCGGGATTGCCGAAATTTTGACGCTCGGTGTAAAAGTGGCGGCGGTCATGGTGCTGCTGCCTGCGATGATTAACGTGCTGGTGGAAGGGTTGGAAATCGTGCGCAAAGCAGCGGAGGCGTTTTTGAAACAGCGGTTCCCGGACCGGGAGTTTTACATTGGTCTGGACACGGCCTTGCTGATCGGAAACCCTGCCGTGCTCGCCACTGGCTTGCTGCTGATCCCGGGTGCTTTGATCCTCGCCATCCTGCTTCCGGGCAACAAGGTGCTGCCGTTCGTGGACTTGGCGTCGCTCGTGTTTTTGATTCCGATGGCGGCTCCGTATTTGCAAAAAAACCTCGTCCGCCTGTTTATTTCGGGGCTGGTCATGGTCGCGCTCGTCCTCTATGCCGGAACGAGCATCGCCCCGCTGTACACGACCGCGGCCAATCTGGTGAACGTCTCGCTGCCGGAAGGAGTCAGCGCCACGACAGAACTGGCTAACCTGGTCGGCGGAGCAACGACGCCGCTTGGTTGGCTGCTCATCAAGCTGGCCTCAATTTTTGCATGAAACCGTTAAGGGGGAGAGAACGTGGCACAATTTTTGATTGGCATTGACAATGGGGGAACGGTCACGAAAGCAGCGGTGTACACCATCGACGGTCGGGAGGTAGCTGTCTCCAGCCGGAAAACGGCCATGCTGATGCCGCAGCCCGGACATACCGAGCGAGACATGGAGGAGCTGTGGAAAGCCAATGTGGCCGTAATTTCCGATGTGCTCAGGCAATCGGGCATTGATCCGCACGACGTGGCGGGATTGGCAGTGACCGGACACGGAAACGGACTGTACCTCGTCGACGGCGAAGGGCAGGCGGTCGGAAACGGAATCGTCTCGACGGATACGCGCGCCAAGCATCTGGTCGAGCAGTGGTACGCGGACGGAACGGCGGAGCGCGTCCTGCCGAAGACGATGCAATCGATTTGGGCTGGTCAGCCGGTCGCGTTGCTGCGTTGGCTGCAGGAGCATCGAGGCGAGCTGCTCGAAAAAGCGCGCTGGATTCTGATGTGCAAAGACTTTATCCGCTATCGGCTGACGGGGGAAGCGTACGCCGAAGTGACCGATCTTTCCGGCACGAACCTGTTCAACATTAAAGAAGTCGCTTACGACCGCGAACTGCTTGCCGATTTTGGCTTGCAAGGAATCTTCGACAAGCTGCCCCCGGTGAAATACTCCGCCGACATTTGCGGCTATGTGACGGAGCAGGCGGCGCGGGAAACGGGGCTTGCCGTGGGCACACCGGTGGCTGGAGGACTGTTCGACATCGACGCCTCCGCGATTGCCTCGGGCGTGACGGACGAAGACAAACTGTGCGTCGTCGCGGGGACGTGGAGCATCAACGAGTACATCACGAAGGAGCCAGTGGTGGACAAAGACTTGTTCATGACCTCCATCTACTGCATCCCCGGCTATTGGCTGACGCTGGAGGGTAGTCCGACCTCGGCGAGCAACCTGGAGTGGTTCACCAACGAGTTTTTCAGCCAGGAGCACGACGCGGCCGCCAAGCAGGGCATCAGCGTGTATGAGCTTTGCAACCAGATGGTCGCAGGCACGAAGCCCGAGGATTCGCATATCGTCTTCTTCCCGTTTTTGTTCGGCTCCAATGTGGATGCCAACGCCAAGGCGTGCTTTATCGGCCTGAACGGTTGGCATACGAAAGCGCATATGGTCAGAGCCTTGTACGAAGGAGTCGTTTTCGGCCATCGCCAGCACATCGACAAGCTGCTCGTTCACCGCTCCCGGCCAAAAGCTGTGCGTCTCGCTGGCGGGGCCACGAGGTCGGAGGAATGGATGCAGATGTTCGCAGACATTTTGCAGTTGCCCGTCGAGGTGGTGGAAGGAACAGAGCAAGGCACGCTCGGGGCCTCCATCTGCGCCGGGGTCGCGACGAAGCATTTCGCGTCGTTTTCCGAAGCGGCGCAGTCGATGGTGAAAATCAGCAAGACGTACACGCCAAACGAACAGCATCAGGCCATTTACGAGCAGAAGTACCAAGCGTATTTGGAAGTGCTGGAAGCGTTGCAGCCACTGTGGAAAAAACTTTCGTGAAGGATGGAATCGACATGGACTTCGGCATCAAAGGAAAAAGCGCAATCATTACCGGAGCTTCCCGCGGCGTAGGGCGGGCCATTGCTCTCGCGCTTGCGAAAGAAGGGGCAAAAGTCGTCATCAACTACAACCGCAGCGCCGACAGCGCGAATGAGGCAGCGGATCTGATCCGGCAAAAAGGCGGCGAGTGTATCACGATTCAAGCGGACATCGGCAAAAAGGAAGAGTGCGACCGGCTGATGGCGGAAGCGACCGCAGCTTTCGGCAGCGTCGACATTTTGGTCAACAACGCTGGCGTGTGGCCGAAAAACTGGGTGACGGACATCTCGCTTGCTGAGTGGAACCACACCATGGATGTGAACCTGACCTCGGTGTTTCTCACTTGCCAAAGCTTTGTCCATCACCTGTTGGCCGAAAAACGCCGCGGCAAAATTTTGAACGTGACCTCGCAAGCGGCGTTCCACGGCTCGACGACAGGCCATGCGCATTACGCCGCGAGCAAAGCGGGAGTCGTCGCGTTTACCGTCTCGCTTGCCCGCGAGGTCGCGAAGCAAGGAATCAACGTCAACGCGCTCGCGCTTGGCATCGTGGAGACGGACATGATTAAGGCCGACCTGGAGCTGAAAAAAGACTACTACGTCAACCGGATCCCGCTCGGCCGTGTCGCCAAGCCGGAAGAAATTGCCGATATCGCCGCTTTTCTCGTCTCGGAAAAAGCGAACTACATTACGGGCGCGACGATGGATGCCACCGGCGGCATGCTGATGAGATAAAGAGCTGTACGAAAGGATAGGAGGAAGAAAGATGTTAACCACACTGCACGAAGTCGTAAACGATGCCCGAGAAAATCAGTACGCCGTCCCTGCCTTTGACTGCGTGGGCGATATTATGGTGCGGACGATTCTCGATACGGCGGAGCGGCTGCAATCGCCCGTCATCCTGATGTGCCTGGAGCACAACCTGAAGGAGCCGAACGGATTCATTTTCCTGGCAGAGTACATCAAGGCAGTTGCCCCTGCCTATCGCATTCCGATCGTCCTGCATCTCGATCACGCGATGGACACGGAGTTGGTCAAGCAAGCGATTGCCCACGGCTTCACATCTGTCATGATCGACGGATCGAGCTTGCCTTTTGCCGAAAATGTAGCGCTGACCAAACAGGTCGTAGAGTTGGCGCACCCCCACGGCATCAGCGTGGAGGCGGAGCTTGGGCACGTCGGCGGCAACGAGCTGGGCGGCACGTACGGCACCGAGTCGAAACTGACCGAGCCGCATCAGGTAGCGGAGTTCGTCGAGCGAACAGGTGTCGATGCCCTAGCCGTTTCCATCGGAACAGCGCACGGCGTCTATACGGCGGAGCCGAAGCTGAACGTAGAGCGGATGCGGCAGATCAATTTGGTCAGCCCTGTCCCGCTCGTTTTGCACGGCGGCTCGGGCACGCCGGATGCCCAGGTGCAGGAAGTCGTGCAGCACGGAATCAGCAAAGTGAACCTGTACGCCGACTGCCGGATCGCGATGGCAAAAGGCTTGAAGCGGGCTGCGGCGGAAATGACCAGGATCGACCCGCTGCCGGAAGAAATGTTTTTGCCGATCAGACAAGAGCTGGAGCAAACGGTGGAGCAAAAAATTCGCATGCTGGGCGCAAATGGCAGAGCGTAACGGATAGGAGTGAGAGAGATGAAAGTATTGGCGATTGCCGATCGGTTTATTCCTGCACGCGAGATGGCGGAAGGACTTGGAGAGCTGGAAAAGCTGGGCTGGGACGTAGAGGTCAGGGAATGGCAGCACGCCTCTTTGGAAGAGCTGCAAAAAGACAATCTCGCGGTAGAGCTGCACGGGCCGGAGGCGGTGACCATGCCGGACGACGTGTTTGCGGGAATCGAGCAGTACGAGGTGCTCATCGTGCAGTTCGCGCCGGTCTCTGCGAAAATCATCGCAGCGGCGAGCAAGCTTGCGGTCATCGGGATTTTGCGCGGCGGCACGGAAAATGTGGCGATTGCGGCAGCCAACGAACGGGGGATCAGCGTACTGAATACGCCAGGCCGAAATGCCCGGGCCGTGGCGGAGTTTACGCTCGGGCTGATCCTCGCAGAAGTGCGAAACATCGCCCGCGCGCACGCGGCACTCAAACAGGCGGAGTGGCGAAAATCGTTTCCGAACAGCGACGCGATTCCCGAATTGTATGGAAAAACAGTAGGATTGATCGGCTATGGCAATGTCGGGCAACTGATCGCCGGTTTTTTGACGGCCATGGGCTGCCACATCCTCGTGTACGACGAGTACATCGCTCAAGTGCCCGAACCTTGTCAAAAGGTGGAACTGAACGAACTGTTGCAGCGCGCGGACGTCGTCTCCCTGCATTTGCGCCTCACGGAAAAGACGCACCATTTTATCGGGGCACCGGAGCTGGCGCTGATGAAGCCAAACGCCGTCCTGATTAATACGGCACGCTCCGGGCTGATTGACGAAAAAGCGTTGGTGTCATTTTTGCAAGCGGGGCGAATCGCAGGCGCCGCCCTGGACGTATTCGACAACGAGCCGCTGGCAGCAGACGATCCGTTGCTGCAACTGGACAATGTGACGATTACCCCGCATATGGCGGGCAGCACGAGAGACGCTTTTACGAACAGTCCCAAGCAGATGGCAGGCTACCTGGCTGCGATCGTGCGAGGCGAAGAAAAGCTGCCGATCGTCAACCGATTACAGCCGCGGCTGCCGTAGATCACGCTTGGCCTCTTGTTCATCGCAACTTGATGAACAAAAGGCTTTTTTTCATGGCGGGACATTTATCACGCTTGCTGGGTGGGCGGCATATGGTAACCATGACGAACGAGAAAAATGCGCATGGAGGAGGTCATCTGTTGAACTCGCAAACACGTATCTGGTTTCCTTACGTCAGCCCATACGATCCTTGTCCGCCCATTCGGGTCAAAACATACGCGGTTCCTCCGCAGTTGTTTATCACGTTCCAGCCGCCAGACCTGCCACAGTATTCCCCGGCCGAGGCATTACGGGCAGGCACATTGTGGCCGTCTCTGTACAGTCCTTACAATCCGCAGCAGGATTACGTAGGAAGAGAGGGTTCCCATGGCACATAGTCAACAGCGAGGCAAAGAATATTACGCACTGTTACAGCAACTGCAGGAGATCGATTTTGTCCTGGTCGAGCTCAATCTGTACCTGGATACGCATCCAACCGATGTCAACGCGATTGAACAGTTCAACGATCTGACAGAAAAGCGTTGGGCTTTGGCGAATGAGTACGAGAAGCATTACGGCCCCTTGCAAAATTTCGGGCGGAGCTATTCCGGATACCCGTGGCAGTGGAACGACGAGCCTTGGCCATGGCAAGTGTAGAAATGAGGGAGACGTAGACGATGTGGATTTATGAGAAAAAGCTGCAATATCCGGTTCGCGTCAGCAAATGCGATGTGAAAATGGCCAAATACTTGACGGAGCAATACGGCGGTGCCGATGGCGAGCTGGCGGCGGCCTTGCGCTACATGAACCAGCGCTACACGATTCCGAACAAAGTCATCGGGCTGTTGACCGACATTGCGACCGAAGAGTTTGCCCATCTGGAAATGATCGCGACGATGGTCTACAAGCTGACCAAGGACGCGACGGTCGAACAACTGGAGGAAGCCGGGCTTGGCGCGCATTACGCCAACCACGACCGGGCGCTTTTTTACAACAATGCGGCAGGGGTTCCCTGGACGGCTACCTATATCGCGGCCAAGGGCGATCCGATCGCAGACTTGTACGAAGATATCGCCGCAGAGGAAAAAGCGCGGGCCACGTACCAATGGCTGATCGACATGACAGACGACGTCGACCTGCAGGACAGCCTGAAGTTTTTGCGCGAGCGGGAAATCGTCCACTCGCTGCGCTTCCGGGAAGCGGTGGAGATTTTGAAAGAAGAACAAGGGCGCAAGACGATTTTTTAACAGCGCACGTCAAGCCCGATCAAAAAAAGAGAGCCTTGGCGCTCTCTTTTTTGCTACACATCCATAATAATCGGCAAAATCATCGGCCTGCGCTTTGTTTTCGCGTACAAATACCGCCCGATCGACTCGCGCAGCGCTTGCTTCAAGCGATTCCACTGGGTGATGCTCTCGTCCTGCAAATCCTCAATCGCGGCTGCCGCGATCCGCGTGGCCTCGTCAATCAGCCCATCCGAATCGGGGCCGTAAACAAACCCGCGCGAGATGAGGTCAGGACCGGAAATGATTTTTCCGTCTGTTTTGTTGCGCGTGACGACGAGAATGCCGTCCTCAGACAGATGCTTGCGGTCGCGCAAAATGGCCAGCGCGAACGCCTCGCGCAGATGATCGCCGACCAGCTTTTCCGAAGGCGTGAAGCCCGGGCGTTCGGCATTCGTGCTCTCCGCAGCAGGACGAGCACGCCGCTTTGACCGATGGCGGCCATTTCGTGCAAATCGGGGGTCTGCTTGTGGACAGGGGTCAGATCAAACTTGAAATCCCCGGAATATACCACTTTGCCTTCCGGCGTGTCGAAAACGACGCCAAGGCAATCAGGAATGCTGTGGTTCGTCTGAAAAAAGCTGGCGGTCATGGCGCCCAGTGCGAGCTTGGCGTTGCGGTCGATTTGAACCAGCTCTGCCTGCTGCAGCAAGCCGTGCTCTTCAGCTTGATTTCAATCAGTCCGAGCGTCAGGCGCGTGCCGTTTTGTGTACTCATACCGAACCATGACCTCCCGAAAACCATGTGATGATAAGGGGTTACTTTTTGCGCGAGAAAGAAGGATTATGTATGAAAGCCAGACGGGGAAACGGCGAGGAAGCCAACAGCACAGCAGCGTGAATGAGAACGGGAGCAATCGGGCACAATGTGGGATGACTGAATTTGGAAAGGAGCCGTCCCGGTGAAAAGCAAACGATTGATATTCCGCTTGTTCCTGCTGATCGCGATCGCAGCGGTTGTCGAGTGGTTCGTCTACTCCAAGGACGATACGCAGACGAACGTGGCTGTCGAACAGGCAGAGGCGCATCAGGAAGCGCCTACACTAAAAGTCGCGCACTCGCTTGAACAGGATGACCTGCAACTCAAGCTGGCCGTTACGAATTTCAACTTTTCCCTGGAGAACATGGGGAAAGAAAACAAGCACGGCGAAGGCCACGTCCATTTGTATCTGGATGGGAAAAAGATCGCGAAAGTGTTTGAACCAAGCTATGTCTTGAAAGACATTCCGAGTGGCAAGCACGAGATCACGGTCGAACTGGCCCACAATAACCATGAATCGTATGGAGTATCCGAGCGCTTCAGCATCGAGGTCAAGCCTTGATGCTTGCCTAGTCGATTGGATTCCATAGAAAAAAGCCGACAGGAAAGCGCCATGGGCACTCGAATTGTCGGCTTTTATCATGAACAGGAACGGCTAGCGCATGTGCACGCTCACTTGTGCCTGCTGGTCCGGCAAGGCGATGACGAGCGTCGGGTACGAGATCGCCTGTGTTTTCAAGGCACCCGGAGCAGGCGGCTGCACGTGCACGCGAACGGTAAAGCCGTGCGGGCCTGTCCGTTTGACCTGGTCGGTTACGATGCGATAGCCGCCGGTCGGCTTCTGTCCCGCGCCGATGACGACATAAGCTTTGCCGTTTGCGCGCACGACCGTGTGTCCGCCGCTTTTTCGCACTTTTTTCAACGCTTCCGTCACAGCAGGCGGATACGGAGCGGCGACAGCTTCGTATGGAACAGTCTCTACAGCGGACGGTACAACCTCTTTTCCTGCGGGCGCAGATGCGGTAGGATGTGGAAGAGACATGGACGTAGCGCCAGTGACACACAGGGAAGCAGCGAGCAACAAGCCAGGGAATATATTCATCATCAATCTCCCTCCAATTGGTAAAAGTAATCGTGATGAGATCATAAAAACTGAGGTGACAGGAGTGCGTGTGAAGGATTCGCTGGAATACCTGTCCGAAGCAACGAGACAAGCGATTCTGAACGAACAACAAAAGCGGTTTTGCATCGAAACAGAAGATCAGGAGCTGTCGTCCAGGCTGGCGGATTCCCGCTTTTTGCAGCAGGTGTGGGAACAGGCCGACGAACTGGAACGAACGGTCATCAAGCTGTTCATCACCAAGGCGACGAGAGGATTTTTCAGCAAGCGTTCCTGGGAACGCGAAACGGCAAAAGAGCACAGACACTTGTCCGTCGGCCTGACGAAGCTGCGCCGCCTGGGACTGATTTTGACTGTACGCAAAATGTGGAGTGAAATAGGCTATGTGATGCCGCAGGAAATTCGCGAGCAGTTGACGCTTCAACTGTTGCCGGACTCATCCGCGGCGTATGTGTCCTTGTCCAAAACGCTCCCTTATTATATACCAGCCGGCAGGGGGATACATCTGGATCTTTTTGGGCTTCTCCTGTACATCCGCGACAATCAGGTGCCGGTGACGCAAAAAGGAAGCATTCACCGCAGGGCGATACAAAAAATGGTTCCGCTCTTGTCGATGACAGACGAGCACGTGCAGGGCGTCACTCTTGCGCCGCTGGACAAAGAGCAGCGAGAGGGGCTCGCGCTGACGGTTGTCCTCGATCTGGCTTTTCGGCTCGGGCTCGTAGTGCGCAAGGACAAGAGCATGGCGCTCGACTCCTTCCAGATCAGGCGCTGGCTGAACAAGTCGGCGCCTGAGCGGTGGGAAGAGCTGTACCAGTTGGTTGCGGAGCAGCTTTTGCCGCACGGCGATTGGTGGGATGCGTTTGCCCAGATGATGAGACAGGTTCCGCTGGATCAATGGTGTTGTGTTGACAGCCAATTGCGCATGCTAGAGACAGCGGGCTTTGCCTTGCCGCAAGAGGCAGACAGGCTGATTGTGGAGCAGTGGCTGCACGTCTTGCTCGGGCTGGGCTGGGTGCAGCTTGGGGCAGACGAGCAGGAGCGCCTGTTCTGGCGGTGGAACAGCTTGCCGCACCTGACGGCGGAAGAGGGCTGGTTCGTAGACCCGACGGGAGCGCTGACGATTCCGCCGCTCGTTCCGCTGCGGGATGTGTGGGAGATCAGCGAGTTTTGTCAGTTGCGCTTCGATGGGCAACTGATTCGCGGAGAGTTGCAAGCGAAGCTGCTGCAAACGTACCTCGCTTCCGGCGGCAGCGAAGAGCTGGTCATGGAAAAGCTGCGGGTCGCCTGCGCCCATCCGCTGCCGGAGGGGCTCGTCGAAGTCATCGGGCATTGGGCGAAGACGGCTACGCAAATTCAACTGGAGCCGTTTTTTTGCGTCAGGACCGCACATGCCGGATTCGTGGAGGAATGGCGGCAAATCCCCGACTTTCAGCCCTTTTTGCAGCACGTCCTCTCGCCGACGGAGTTTTTTATTCCGCTCCCGCAAAAAAGGCAGTTGGTCGAGCTGCTCAGGCATTACGGCTACGAGCCGCACGTCGTCTTGCACGCGGAGTCCGCGGAAGCGAAAGAAACGCAAGAAACGCACGAGGACGCCCAATCGTCCGACAGAGGGCTGCTCGTCATCGAGCGCCCGTGGGACGGCTACGCCATCGAAAATACGTTTCCGGCCCAAAGCGAAGCCATGCCGCAACTGTCGACGCTTCCCAAAATGTGGACGCAGCACTTCCAATCGTATCACCCGCAGTCGCTGCGCGATCTGTTGAAACGCGCGACCGAGCTGCAGTTGGAAGTGGAAGTGCAGTTGACGAACCAGGAGAAGCTGCGCGGGCTGCCCGTGGAGGTCAAGCTGGAAATGGGCTATTGGCTCGTCACGATCAGCGGGCCGCACGGAAAGCGTCCGTACAGGCTTGACGAGATCGGCCGAGTGCGCATTGTGGTGCCTGACTATCTGTACTAGGAATGTGGATCGTGGTACAATCAGAAGGGACTAAAAGCTTTACGCCTTTAGTGTGAAAGGGGGTCTCGCTCAATGGAAGCAGTAGAGACTGTGGATATGGCACAGCTTATTATGGAGTCGCACGAGCTGTCCACCATGATTAACCAATCGCGCGAGGTCTTGGAATACTTGGAGGCCAAGCGCCGGATGGAGGCAGACGAGGAAGTGCAGCGCCTCCTGTTGCTGTTCGAAAAGAAAAAGGAACAGTACGAGGATGTCCAACGGTTCGGGAAGTACCATCCCGATTACAACCATATATCAAAAGAAGTCCGCGAGCTGAAGCGGACGATCGAGCTGCGCGATTCCGTGCAAGCCTTCAAGCGGGCAGAGGACGCGCTGGATGAACTGCTCTACCAGGTGAGCAGAACGATCGCCCACTCTGTCTCCGACACGATCAAGGTGCCGAGCAACAATCCGTTTCTCGAAGCGCAAGGAAGCGGTTGCGGCACGGGCGGAAGCTGCGGTTGCAGCGTGAAAAAGTCTTCCTGATTCGCAAGCGAGGCTTAGCTTTGCGGCGGAGATTTTTCCCGCAGCAGAAAACAGTCTTCGCACAGGTTGCCGCAGCAAAACTGCTTTTCACTGGGGACCAGAAAGCGAAAGCGGTACACGTGCTGGTCGTCGCCTGAGCGCACGTAAATGCATTCGGGCTTTAGCTTGGTACCGGTGGTCAGTCGCTCGCCCGCTTCCATCAGCCGTTCGGTCAGGCTGGAAGCGGGGAGCGCGCTGCTTACATAGAAGAAGCGTTGGCCGGCATGGGTGCGCCAGCCGCTTTTTGTGACGATGCCTTCCTGGTGCAGTGCTTCCTCGAAGCGTCGATAAAACGTAGCCAGCATAAAAGACCACAGTTCCTTTCTGTAACAGGCGTTTACAGGTGATTATACCATGATGGGGAAGGAGACCAACGGCTTACATGAGAGAACGACGTCTGGGTGTTGCGGTGTGGGTAAAAAACACGCGTGCGGCCAAAAATTTACGCAAATTTGGCACCATTCATTACATCTCCAAACGGTTAAATTACGTTTCGATGTACGTTGATGCGAATATGTTGGATGAAACGATCCGCATCATGGAGAAGCTGCATTTCGTGACCAAAATCGAGCGCTCCCATCGTCACGAGATTCCGGTCGAGTACAACAACGCAAGACCGGACAAGGCGAAGGAATACGACTACAAGCAGGAAAAAAATCAAGTGATGGCGCTGGCAGAGACACTGATGGCAGATGAGAGCAGCCCAGCGACCGTAGGTTCGACATAAGATGTTCACCAAGCTGCCAGTTTTCGGCAGCTTTTTTCCTTTTGCTCGGCCACCGTACATGGTATGCTAGAGGAATAGGAAAACACCAGAAGTAGTGCCAATGAATGCGCTTTCAACACGCGTACATAGATCATGAGAGGAAAGGTGGGGGCGTACATACATGATTCATCTTGACATTAACTGCGACATGGCCGAGGGCTTCAGCAGGGGACGACAATCAGAGGATTTGGGAATTATGAAATGGATCACCTCCGTCAATGTTGCTTGCGGCATGCACGCAGGTGATCCGCATCTCATATGCAGAACGATTGAGGCAGCGCTCAAGCACGACGTAAAAATCGGAGCGCACCCGGGATACCCGGATGTGCAAGGCTTTGGACGGCGCTCGATGAATTTGTCCGTCAACGAAGTGTATGAGCTGGTGCTGTATCAGGTGGCAGCCCTCTCCGGCATGACGCGGGCGCTCGGTGGCGAGCTGCATCACGTCAAGCTGCACGGGGCGCTGTACAACGAAGCGGCGGAGCGGCCGGAGCTTGCCGAGGCGGTGGTTCAGGCGGTAGCCGACATCGACGAGGAGCTGATCCTGTACGCCCTGTCCGGCAGCAAGCTGGTCGAGGCCGGACTGGAGCACGGGCTTCAGGTGGCCGAGGAAGTGTTTGCCGAGCGGGCGTACTTGCCGAATGGCCGTCTCGCTCCCCGCGAGCTGGAGGGCAGCGTGCTCATCAGCAAGGAAGAGCGGATGGAGCAGACGCGCCAGCTCGTCCTGAAGCAGCGAGTGAAGACCGTGAACGGCCAGCACATTGATCTGGCGGCAGATACGCTTTGCGTTCATCACGAGAGCCACGATATTTTGCAGTTTTTGGGTGAACTGCACAAATGGGCGAAGCAAAACGATGTGAAGATCGAGCCGATCAGCGCTCGCTAGGCTCGCCAGAGTGCCAGGCAATCCGCATAAAAAGCCATACGGCAACGCCAAATCCGGTCAGGAAGAGGACGTTGCCGTTGGCTTTTTTCATCAAAGTGGCTGCGACCGCATGCGGTCAGCGTGTTTGTCCCCCGACAAGAGGGGAAAACGGTCTTGGCCGTTTTGCTTCGTTTGCTCGACGATTTTTCCGTTTTCCAAAAGCAGGATCGTGTCTCCCAGCTTTTCCGCTTCTTCCCGGTCGTGGGTGACGAGCAGAAACGGGATGTGCCACATGGCATGGAGCCGGAGCAGCTCATCCTGGCATTGCCTGCGCGTGTCCGCGTCCAGCGCGGAGAGCGGTTCGTCCAGAAGCAAAATATC
>NZ_CP026363.1:1455000-1720000 GCF_004117055.1 Brevibacillus agri | reverse complement strand
GTCCTGTCAATCTGTTCCTTTCCAACTAGATCAATCAGCATGTTCGTCGCCGTATTGTCGCTCTGAATAATCATCAAGGTCACAAGGTCGCGGATCGACAGCTTCAAGCCTGGCGAAAGCGCATATAAAAAGCCCGATCCTCCCACCAAATCCTCTTTGCGCAGCGCCAACTGTGCGTCGATGCGAGCCTTTCCCTGCTCACAGGCCGCATAGACGGCTGCCATAATCGGAACCTTGATGACGCTTTCGGCAATAAACAGCTCGTCCGGCCGATGCGCAAAATACGCGCCATTTTGCACAGCCAGCTCTTTTACCACGACGCCCCATGCCCCTTTCGCTTCCTGCAAGATCGCTGACAAGCTTTTCTCCAAATCCACCGCTCCTGATCCCTCCTGTAAAAGTCCGCCTCAACCGCCTGTCTATTATCATACAATTCAAAAAACGACTGTTACAAGTTTTGGATGACCATGACTACGACCGACCGCTGCAGGATGTTTTGGCTTTGCCGCCCTTTGGAAATAATAGGGGGATAAACGTACTGTAGGTGAAGCCACATGCAAAAGCCCGGAACGATCGGCATTCGTCAATTCACCATTCTCGTTACGCTGATTACGATTGGCGATTCCATCCTGATCCTGCCCGCAGCCGTAGCGAAAGAAGCCAAATACGACGGTTGGCTGTCTGGGATCATCGGCGTGCTGATAGGTCTGGCTATCGTCTACCTTTACTGCATCATCAGCCACCTCTACCGGGAGCATACGCTGATCGGGAAAAACATGCTCATTTTCGGCCGCTGGCTCGGCACCTGCCTGTCCATTTTGTTTCTGTTCACAGTGCTGATTAACGGCTCTGTCTACGTGCGGGCCATTGGCGATTTCATGACCTCGCAAATTTTAAAAGAAACGCCAAGCGTTGCCGTCATCTTTTTGCTCGTGGCGAGCGCTCTCTTTGGTGCGCGCCTTGGGTTGGAGACGTTCGCCCGCACCAGCGAAATTTTTTATGTTTGGTTCGTCTTTACCTTTCTCTCCTTTTTCTTCTTGCTGACGCCGCAGTTTTCCATCCATAACTTGCAGCCTGTTTTGGAAAACGGCATCGGCCCGGCCATTCACGGCTCCTTTTCTGTGATCGCCTTTCCGTTTTCTGAACTCATCATTTTTTTAATGATTACCCCTTTTGTTGATCCGTCGCAAAAACTTACCCCTGCTTTCTTGCGCGGGGCGACGTACGGCGGCATCTGCCTCATCGCAATCATCATACTGACGCTGTTGGTGCTCGGGCCTTCGATGACGGCACAGGACAATTTTCCGAGCTACTCGCTTGCGAAACGGGTGCACGTCGGGGAGTTTTTTCAACGACAGGAGGCGATGATGGCGCTGATGTGGTTCGTTTCGATCTACTTCAAGGTAGTCACGTACATGTACGGCTTTTGCCTGGGAATTCAGCAGCTTTTGAAGCTGCGAGAGTACAAGCTTCTTACTTATCCGACCTGTCTGTTATTTGTCGTCGGCGCGATCATCCTTTTGCCGAACGAGACGTTTTGGCTGCAGGCTTATACGTTTTGGCCGCTCTTTGATTTCACCGTGGCGGTCTTGTACCCGCTGCTACTGGTCGCCTGCTATTACATACGGAAGCGAATCCAAAACAAGCCGACACCTCTGCAAAAGTGAGGGCGTCGGCTTGTGTCTTGGGACAAAGGCAGGGGCTTATTTTTCTGCAAGCTGGCAAGCGCGCTTGATCGCGGCGACCCGCTCGGCATCCACGTAGCGCAGAGCCTGTCCGTCTTCTCTGGCGGCAGTGCCGAAGTGCACCGCTTTCACGCCTGTTTGCCTGATGAGCTCGGGAGCGTTCGCTTCTGACAGCCCGCTTCCTGCCAAAATGCCAAGCGGCGTCTGTGCTGTCATCCGAACCAGCTCGGCAATGCAGCTTGCTCCTTCTATGGCCGTCCGTTTTCCGCCTGAAGTGAGAATCGTGCGCACCTGCGGGTATTGCAACAAAATGCGGGCCGCCTCCCGTTGATCTGCTGCTTCGTCAAAAGCCCGGTGAAAGGTCACGGCCAAGCCATCCGCTTCCGTAAGCAGCAGCTCCAGACCGTGCCGATCAAGCTGCTTTTCCGGCGTCAGCATGCCAAAAACAACGCCTGCCGCCCCAAGCCCGCGAATGACGCGCACGTCTTCCTTCATCACGCGCAGCTCGTCTGCGGTATAGCAAAAAGATTGACTGTGCGGCCGCACCATGACATAGACCGGGATGGACACCGCCTTGACCACCGCCTCAATCAAGCCCCAGCTCGGCGTGAGGCCGCCCTCCAAAATGCCGGAAATCAGCTCCAGCCGATCTGCGCCTCCTTGCTCTGCGCGTCTGGCATCCTCTACCGAAGTCGCAATTACTTCCACAAGCATGTCGCACTCTCCCTTCGTCCGCAAACATTTACGGACATTGTACGAAGTGTTTCCGCCCCGGCGCAAGCGCGGCGCGCGGTCACTGTTTTTCCAATACAAAAACGGGCCGTTTCTCCCCGACGATCAGTCGGTTGTCGTTGGCGATTTCCTTTGACGACAGGGCGTGCAGTCTTGCGATCGTTTCTTTGTTGCTGTAAGCAATCTGTTCCAATATCCCGGCAATGACGAGCGGCCAGACTGCTTCAGAGCCGTCCAGCACCTTCAGCGAAAAGCTGATCCGCTCCTTTTTCAGCGCAAAGCCATATACGCCCATCGCTCCGCCTTTGGCAATGATGTTCGGATCGGTCAACAGCGCTGTACAAATGAAACGATGGCTGGCGATCATTTCCGGATGGGCCGTCATCCAGCCTGTAATTTTCTGAACAGCCTCCCGCGTCGGCTGGTCGGCGATCAGATCCGGGCAAGCGAGCTTCATGTACGCCACCGCCAAATGCTTGAGCGGCAAGGCGTAGACAGGAAAGCCGCAGCCATCGACGGCAAGGCGGATTTTCTCTTTCGGATAGTCCGCCAGGCTCGCAAAAGCGGCGAGCGCCTCCTGCTGGGCCGGATGCTCCTGCTTGTAGTAATCGTCGGTCGAAAAGCCGCGCTCTTTGGACAACGCCAAAAAACCCAGATGCTTTCCTGCGCAGTTGTGAAACAGCCTGCGCTTCGCTACGCCCCGGGACAAGCAGGCAAACTTCGGTTCTTCATTTAACGGGTACGTCGGGCACGTAAGCAGCTCGTCTTCCCGAATGCCTGTTTTGGACAAAATCGACTCCAAAGCTTCCAGATGATAGACCTCACCGCGGTGCGAAGCCGCAAACAGCGCCGCCTCCCGACTTGTCAGTCCGAATGTTTCGGCAATGTTTTGTCTGGCTACCGGAATCGCTTGAAACGGCTTGGCCGCCGAGCGCAATAAAGCGACGTGCTCCACATCTCCCGCCGCATAGATCACCTGTCCGTCTTCGCCCACCCCGCAGATCATGCCCGAATGAACGTTTTCCAAAATACCGCCGCGATACTCCTCCACTAATGGGACCTCTCGCATCTGAATCACCCGTTCCGCTCTAATCTTTTTGCTAATTATTCCATCGACAGGATAATATCGTGAATCACAATTGAAAAAACAGGAGTGAACCTGCGTAATTATAAATTCGAACCAGAGGATAATGGGAAATTTTCTCCATTGGTGTTATTAAAAAATACTAGCAGTACCACCATATTCCGTCAATCGTTTTTTCGCTCACCGTTTCCCATGACGAGCCGATCTGTAGTATAATGGCTCAGGGCGACAGCATGCCGCCCAACTGCATACGAAATCCGCGCGACTTGCGCGGGAGAGGTTCGCGAACTCCCTCTATAAAAAACTAAGGTGGACAACAGTACCGATCCCTTGGTATTGTTTTGTTTTTTTACAGGAGCAGGTTCAAGAACTCTCTTTCTTCCATGACTACGAATAAGGAGATGGAGAGCATGAAAAAGGAAAAAGCCGTCGTTGTGTTCAGCGGAGGTCAGGACAGCACTACATGCCTGTTCTGGGCCAAGCAGCAATTCGGCGAAGTAGAAACGATCACGTTTGACTACGGGCAACGGCACAAGCTGGAGATCGAATGCGCCCAGCAAATCGCCCGCGAGTTGGGCGTGGCCAACACCGTATTGGACATGAGCTTGTTGAACCAGCTCGCCCCCAATGCCCTAACCCGCACAGACATCGACATCACCCAGGAGGAAGGCCAGTTGCCTTCTACGTTTGTCGACGGGCGCAATTTGCTGTTCCTGTCTTTTGCCGGCGTGTTTGCCAAGCAAAAAGGAGCGCGGCATCTGGTCACGGGCGTTTGCGAAACGGATTTCAGCGGCTATCCCGACTGCCGCGACGCATTTATCAAATCGCTCAATGTGACGCTCAACCTGTCGATGGACTATCCGTTTGTGATCCATACGCCGCTCATGTGGCTCGACAAGGCACAAACGTGGAAGCTGGCCGATGAACTGGGTGCCTTCACCTATATTCGCGAGAAAACCCTCACCTGCTACAACGGCATCAAAGGCGACGGCTGCGGCGAATGCCCTGCCTGCCGCCTGCGCAAAGCCGGACTGGACGCGTATCTTTCCGAAAAAAATGAACAAGGAGCGCACGCCTGATGAGCGCCAACTTTGACTTTCGCATCGTTGACCGCATGCAGGAACTGGGCACCCATATTCAAAAATCGCAACTGCGTTACCATAACAAACGCGTGCTGGTGAGCAAAGAGTTTACGTTTGACGCCGCGCACCATCTGCACGCCTACGAAGGCAAATGCAAAAACTTGCACGGCCACACGTACCACGTCGTGTTCGGGATCAGCGGCTACCCGGATGAAATCGGGCTCGTCATCGACTTTGGCGACATTAAGCAAATCTGGAAGGAGCATATCGAAATCTACCTCGACCACCGCTACCTGAACGAAATGCTGCCTCCGATGAATACGACCGCTGAAAACATGGTGGTCTGGCTGTTTGAACAAATGGAAGAGCAGCTCCAGTCTGACGCCTATCGCGACCGCTACCGCGGCGCTCGCGTCGAATTTGTCCGCCTGTTTGAAACGCCGACAAGCTATGCCGAGGCGAGACGGGAGTGGATGATGGAGTGAGCATTCCCGTTCTGGAAATTTTCGGCCCGACGATTCAGGGGGAAGGCATGGTCATCGGCCAAAAGACGATGTTCGTCCGCACGGCAGGCTGCGACTACCGTTGTAGCTGGTGCGACTCCGCCTTTACCTGGGACGGCTCGGCGCAGGATGAAATCAGGCAGATGACGCCGGAGCAAATTTGGGCGGAGCTGGAGCGTCTGGGGAAGAACCGTTTTTCCCACGTCACGATCTCCGGCGGCAACCCGGCGCTGCTCGCAGGCATGGGCGAGCTTGTCTCGTTTTTAAAGGAACGCGGCATTCGCACGGCGCTGGAAACGCAAGGAAGCCGCTGGCAGGAATGGCTGCCCCTGATCGACGACATCACCCTTTCGCCGAAGCCGCCAAGCTCCGGCATGAACACCGACTACGCCGTGCTCGACCGCATCGTCCACGCTTTGCTTGAGCAAAAGCATCCGGGGCTGAACCTAAAGGTCGTCGTGTTTGACGACGCCGACTTCGCCTATGCGCGCGACATTCATCGGCGGTATCCGGCGGTTCCTTTTTTCCTCCAGCCGGGAAATAGCGATCTCGTCAGCGCAGACACGCAGGAACTGAGAGAAAAGCTATTGGAAAGCTTTGAATGGCTGATCGACCAGGCGATGGCCGCCCCCGATTTGAACGACGCCAAGGTGCTCCCGCAGCTCCACGCGCTGGTCTGGGGAAACAAGCGCGGCGTGTAGAGGTGTACGTGCAAGCGTGTAGATGAAAGGACAAACCAGGAACAGATAAACAGAAACGAGGAGGAAACATCCATGAGCGAACAACAACGCGATCTGTCTTCCCTCACCCTTTTGGGCAACCAGGGAACGACTTACAGCTATTCCTACGATCCGAGCGTGCTGGAGTCTTTTGATAACAAGCACCCGTACCGCGATTACTTCGTCAAATTCAACTGTCCGGAATTCACCAGCCTGTGCCCGATTACCGGACAGCCGGATTTTGCCACCATCTACATCAGCTACATCCCGGACATCAAAATGGTCGAGAGCAAGTCGCTGAAGCTGTACCTGTTCAGCTTCCGCAACCACGGCGATTTCCACGAGGACTGCGTGAACATCATCATGAACGACCTGATTAAACTGATGGACCCGAAATATATCGAGGTCTGGGGCAAATTCACCCCGCGCGGCGGCATCTCGATCGACCCGTACTGCAACTACGGCCGTCCAGGGACGAAGTATGAGGAGATGGCGAGCTATCGGCTGATGAATCATGATATGTATCCGGAGAAGGTGGATAATCGGTAAAAGGTATGTAAGTACCTATGCAAAAACCCTTATTTTATAAGGGTTTTTTCTTGTTTGCAGATGTAGCGATTTTCTGAAGCAATCACTTTTGGAAGACTGACTATGGATGAAAGCCGGTAAGGTACTTGTTCTTTACCGAAGAATACTACTATCAATCATGGCCAGCCACATGCATGATGCAAAAGGGAGAGTATCGAATGGAAAAGTTGATCGAAGAGTACCGCCAAGGCTGTGAGCTGTTGCGAGAAGCCGTGGAAGGATTGTCTGAGGAAGAGCTGCGTTTCCAGCCTGCACCGGACAAATGGAGCATCCACCAGCTTCTGATTCATGTAACAGATTCCGAGATTTTGTCTACGCATCGGCTGAGAAAAGTGTTGGCGGAGGAAGAACCGCTTCTGCTATCGTTTAATCAGGAAGCCTGGGTGGATCACCTTGGCTATGAGCGGTTGGACCGCGAGCAGCACATGCTCCTGTTCAAATGCTGCGGGCCAGCATGCTGCCGCTTCTGGAAAATCTGACTTCCGCGCAGCTTGATCGGGTCGGGCAATATCCCGATGGAGCGCGATTCACGTTCAAAGAGCTGCTGGAATATCGCGTCCAGCATGTCCGCGACCACCTCGCCCAAATTGCGCGGGTAAAGCAGGCATTTCGCGAGGATAAGGTGTAACTGACGAAGAAGCCAATCGTTGAATAAATGAACGAACACAAGCGGCATTCCAGGACGTCTTTCTCAATCCTGATTGCCGCTCTTTTTTGCTGTTTGCCCCAAAACAAGAACGTTCGTTTGTATTTTGTGCGAACGATCTGCCAACATGAAACTACATTTTTTGCTATCTCTTACAAATCCTTCAAACCCAAGAGCGCAGGCGTTGTAATCTTTGTCTGCTTTGGTCCAAGTGCCAATCCCCTCCCCGGATTAATCCGCAGGAGGGGATTGGCACTTATGCCTCTTCCCGTACCCACTTCCCCCTTTTTCAAAGCTTTTTCATAGTTTATAATTATCTGAAAAGGGGGTATGGCCATGGCAGTCAACGAATACAGCTTACCAACATCCCCACAGGCAGTAAAACTGAAAGACAATGAGCTTCCGGTATTCGAAGTGCAGCCGGATCAAAACCTCGCGAGCGAGTTTCACAAGCGATTGATCCAGATGATTGCGGAATTTGAGCTTGCGCTGGATGAACAGCACGAGGTCGGGATGCGGCTAGTCTCGTTTGGACAAAACGTCACACTGCGCGTCGAAGGGATCGGCTACTACAATCCGAGCCTGATCCGCTTCTTCGGAACGACAGAGACCGGCGCGCCGGTGGAGCTGATCCAGCATGTTACGCAAATCAGCTTTTTGTTAATGGCCGTCAAAAAAGCCGATCCAGCTAATCCTCCCAAGCGAATTGGGTTCAAGGCCCCAGAAGAAGATGAAAAAGAAGACGTGTGACAGCGTCTTCTTTTTTTGTCTGAATCAAGGCCATATAAAACGGATGGTAAAGAAGCGGAAAACTCGCTAAACTGAAAGAAATGAGAAACCGAACCCCCAACACATTACGAGGAGGAGCCTATTCATGCATCCAAAACACGTCCCCCGTTAATCCCGTGGCCCTCCGTTCCTGTCCGTTTGACCACTCACCCACCAACCACTGCAAAGGGAGATGTGTACAAATGAACATGAATGGACCTGAAAACATAACGCGCAACGAGCGACTGCAAACGTGCCAGGAAATCGCCGCCAGGCTGCATGAGGTGTACGGCGCGAAAATTTTGGCGCTCGGCGTCTACGGCTCGGTTGCCCGCGGGACAGACGGCCCTTTTTCCGATATCGAAATGTTTTGCGTGCTGGAGGAGTCGGACGAAGACGTCGATTTCAGCCATGAATGGTCAGCCGGGCCATGGAAGGCCGAAGTGAACGTGCTGAGCGCCAACGTGCTTTTGCACATGGCCGCCACGGTTGACGAAGGCTGGCCGCTGTCGCACGGCGCGTTTTTTGCTCCGCTCGCTCTGTACGATCCAAAGGACTTTTTTCCCACGCTGAAAAAGGCGGCGCAATCGCCTACCCAGGAAGCGTTCACAGAGGCGATCAACGGCGTGCTCGTCGGGGAAATGTACGAGTTTATCGGCAAGCTGCGCAATGCCCACCTGAACGGCCCGCACACCTACTTGCCCTATCTAGCCATGCAGTTTGCCCAATACGGAGCGATGCTGCTCGGGCTGCACCATCGCACCTGCTATTCGACAGGCGCCCAGGTGTTGCCGGAGTCGCTCCTGCTGACGGACCGACCGGATGGCTACGAGCAAGTGGCAAAGCTGGTGATGTCGGGCGAGTTGGCTGATCCGGCAAAAATCGTCGCGGCGTGCGAGCAGTTTTGGAGCGGACTGCACGTCTGGGCAGCCAAGCACCATTATGTGATTCATACGAAGCGCATTCCTTTTTAATCCGATCGGAAAAAGACCTCTTTTGGCGAGAGGTCTGCCCTGTCGGCAAAAGCGCAAAAGCCCCGCTATCACGCGGGGTTTTTCGTTTCGTTTTCGCTGGCTGACGGATGTCAAGCGGACAAGCCCGGCGATTGCTAGGCCGACAAGCCCGACGACTGCGAGACCGACAAGCCCGGCGGCTACTAGGCCGACAAGCCCGGCCGCTATTAGACCGACAACCCCGGCCGCTGCTAGGCCGAAGAGCCAGCCCAATGCGGCGGGCGCGTAAACGACGGGGGTATTTTCGTGGAGGCGTCCCCCTTTGCCGCGTTGAGCTGTGCCTGAGTGAGAAACAGGCTGTCGGTCAAATCGGCCCCGCGCAGATCGGTATCGCGGAAGTCTGCGCCGATCAGGTCGGCCCACCTGAGGTTCGCTCCGCGCAGATCAGCCGCGATGAGATACGCTCCGCGCAAATTGGCTCCCCTGAGGTCGGCGCCTCTGAGCTTCGCCCCCATGAGATCAGCGCCCCGGCCAACATGGTTCGCTTTTCCCCGCCCCCCTTTTTGCTGGCGACAGGCTTCTGTCCGGACGAGCTCGCTCACCTGCCGCAGCAGTTCGCCCACTTTTGCCCGCTGAGCGGCAACATCCACTTGCAACAGCGCTTCCGGGGCCAGCTCCGTAAAGCTCTCCGTCTCGCGCAGGACGCGCTTGATCTTTGCGTGCAGCGGACGGGCTGGCTGCAAAGTCGACGCTTCGGTCAAATACCAGAGCAGCTCATGCAGTTGCCACATGAGCGGAAACACCTCGTACATTTGCTTGGCCAGCTCCGGCGCCTGCCGCCAGTCGCGTCCGGCGTACGTTTCCTGTGAAACCTTTTGCCCTGCGCCAAAGCAATCGTACACGGTACAGCCGCGAAAGCCGAGCTGGCGCAAGCTCTGGTGAACCGCGCAGCGAAAATCGTCCTGCAAGTTGCGACAGGGGGTGCCTTTGTCCTTGGTTGCGGCAAAGTCGGAGGAAGCGGCAAAAGGCAGCGCCACACAGCACAGCCCGAAGCATTTTTCGCAGTCCCCGCGCAAGTCATGGCGCAACCTCCCCAGGCTCGACTCGCCTTGTTCTTGATGAGCAGTCATGTATGCCCTCCTGACAAATTCTCTTTTTTCCTATTGGCGTAAAGGCGATGAGCGCCCGATGAAGCCTGGCTGCTTGCCAAAGCCATTCCTGTTTCTTTTCGCACCGCGTGCAACTCCGAGCTCGCGGTGCGGCGGCATTGTCTCGCCCATGCACTGGTGTTCGCCTCAAAACAAGCCGTCCGCCAGCAGTACGAAAACTTGGATGCGCGCAAAACCAAGGCCCAAGCCAATTGGCAAAAGCCTCCGCCCCCAGGCGCACACGTCTTTGCTTTTCGCTTCGTTCATCGTCTCGCTATGCGCTTTCGCACGCAAAAGCCCGATCCGCTTTGCGCTGCGAGCGACACGGAACGGGCTGTCTGTCGTTACTTGAAGGCGATTTGCGATTCGAGCATGTGCTGCACGAACACCTCGGCAAAAGCCTCAGCGGTATTGTAGCATTCTTCCAGCGTATTGTTTGTTCCGCCAAATTCCAGCAGCAGGCTGCCCGAAGAAATCGACTGGTTGTACACGCCATTTCCTTCGTTTTTCCCTTTCAAAATGACGCCGCGCGACAAGCCGGGATAATATGCCTCGAGGCGCGCATGCAGGGCGTCGGCCAGCTTTTTGTTTTCCAGATAACCCGGGTTGGCTGTGCCGATCACGAACAAAATGCGTGAGTACGTCTTGCCGTTGATCGTGATTGCCACCTTGCTGCGCGGCTCGTCGCTGTCGCGGTGGATGTCGAAAATGTACTTCAGGTTCGGACTGGTCGTCGCCGCTGCCGCCACCGCCTTGTACGACTCAGTGTACGACATCGCATAGCTTTTCTTCTGCTCGGCCAGCTTCTGGGCGAAGTCATCCTGGTTGACCATCGCCGGGATGCCTTTTGCTTGCAAAATTTCCCCCAGCCGCTTGCCGACCAGCGTAATGTTGATTTCAGGGTCGTCGACGGAGCTGCCCTGGGTGTTGCGCGCGACGTTGCGCCACGACTCGCGGTTGTGCGTGTGGTAAATATAGACGGTTTCATTGCCGATCATGCCCTGGTTATAGCCGACGCCTGGTGTCCCTGCACCGACTGGCGACAGGTTGCCCGCCGCAGGGATGCGGTCGACGATCCAGCCTGCGATGTAGGCGAGCGAGTTGTCAGGCATGCGGATGACGTACCAGTCTCCCACGATTTGCACAATCGGGAAAGTCTGGCCCGGCTGCACGTTGCCCACCACAGGGTAGTTCGTGCCGGGACCGCTGCGCAGATTGGTATCGGCGTTTCTGACGCGAATCGACTCTTCTGCGGGAGCAGGTGCAGGCTGCACCGGATTCGCCGCGACGGGCGGTGTCGTCACCTGGCCTGTCTCATCCGGGACGATTGGCTTGAAAATATAGGCGTACGTGCCGTAGTAGTCAATCGTGTACCAGCCGTCCGCATAGCCGTAATGGGTAATCGTCGAGCCGCCATTGACCTGTCCGATCACAGTGCCCAAAAAGTCGGGAGCGGCGTACACCTCGTAGCTCTCGTTCAGTACGAGCGAGCCTGCGCCCAGCTCGATCGGCATTTCCGGCACGGTCGGAACGGGAGTCGGCTGCGGAACTGGCGCGGGGGCGGGAGTCGGTACTGGCGTTGGGGCTGGCGCAGGAGCTGGAGCTGGAGCGGGCTGTGGCGCCGTCGTTTCCACCAAAAAGCGTGCGTTGACCCAGCCGCTTGTTGTGTTGGACAGCTTGATCTGCGCCCACTCGCCTTGTTTTTTCACTTGCAGGAAAACTCCGTTCTTGTCGATGACTTGCAAGATTTGCGAAGTGGCATTTGGCTCTGCCCGCACGTTCAACATATCCACGTTGCTCTTGACGTATTTCAGTTGAGGAATCTCAAGCATTTTGACGTACTTGTTGTTGACCCAGCCTGTCTTGCCGTTGCTGAGCCTGACTTGCGTCCAATCTTTTTGTCCCTGCACGATCGGCAGCCGTGTCGCTTTCGAAATCGTGCCGACAATCTGGGAGGTTGTTCCGGGTGTACTGCGAATATTCAACTGATCGACTGTTACCTCGACATGTGTGGCTGCTTCCGCGAAGGAAGCCGGCAGCAGAAAAATCAGGCAGCAGGCAGCGATAACGCTGTTTTTTACGCGTGCAAGCAAGATTCTCTTTCCCCTTTTGTATAGAGATCGTCAGCAAGATTGGAAAATCCAGCCTATTCGTTAAAAATTCGCGACTCGCCAGCATTTTCCTTCATCTTCCGACATCTTTTCCTGTCAAAAAGGCACAGAATAAAAGCCGCTCGTCAGTGAGCACAAGGCTCCCTCGCGCTTCGCATAGCCAAAGCACTCGCGCCATTCCAACATTTTTGCACACAAAAAAACACTACAAGGGCGCGGCCTGTGGCGTTTTTTCTGCTGTCTCGCTCGAAAAAACCGATTATCTCACAGGGTCCCAGTCGCTATATCCGTTTTTGGACACACTTCTCCCTTGAGACTCCCACGGCTAAAGCCGCAAGCGCAGCAAGCATCTCGCGGATTTGCTCGGAACGGGGCGCCCGTGGGAGCCGTAGCTGACGGACGCTCGGACGCGCGACTGCAACGCCGCGAGCGTCTCTCCTGATTCGCTCGGCACGGAGCGCCCGTGGGAGCCGTAGCTGACGGACGCTCGGACGCGCGACTGCAACGCCGCGAACGTCTCTCCTGATTCGCTCGGCACGGGGCCGCCCTTGGGAACCGTAAGCTGCCACGCGATCCTTTTGCCCAGACAAAAGCTCCCCTTTCCAGCCGTCGAAAAGGGGAGCTTGCTCGTTTTATCAGCCTTCCTATGTTATTCCTTCGTGGCCCATTTGAAATCAAGGTAGCCCAACTCATCCATGACGACGCCCTTCAGCTTCTCGTCCTGCACCCAGTTGCTCGAATAAAAATAAATCGGAAGCACGGGCATTTCTTCCGTCAGGATGGCTTCTGCCTCCGCCAGCAATTGCTTGCGCTTGGCCGGGTCCGCTTCTGTCGCCGCTTTGTCGAGGAGCGACTGGTACTGCTTGTTTTCCCAGTTCGTATTGTTGTTACCGCCCTTTTTGTCGTAGAACAGTCCCAAAAAATTCGCAGGATCGCCGTAGTCCGCCAGCCAGCCCATCCGTCCAATTTGGTAATTGCCCTCGGTTATATGATCCAAAAAGACCTTCCATTCCTCTTCCACCAGCTTCACGTCAACACCCAGCGCCTCTTTCCACTGCTTTTGAACTTCAAGCGCAATCTTTCGATGGTTTTCCGAGCGATTCATGGACAGGGAGATCGGCGGGAGCTTGCCGATTCCCAGCTCCTTCATCCCTTCTGCCAAAAGCTTTTTCGCTGTCTCGCGATCATTGTCCTTGAAGTAGCCAGACTGCTTCTCGCCATTGGTCACAGGCACGATTGCCGTAGCGGGCACCTGGCTTCCCTTGGTCACCGTGTCGACAATCGCCTGGCGGTTCATCGCGTAGGCGAACGCTTTGCGGATTTTCGCATTGGTAAAAGGAGCCTGCTCCGTATTGAACTTGTACCAGTAGACACCCGCGATCGGCTTCGTGTGCAGAAGCCCTTTCTCCTTCAGCACTGGCAGAGCATCTGCCGGAAGCTGCCCGGGAGCACCCGCCCAGTCCAGCTCACCCGTATCGAACAAGGCCAGCTCCGTCTCTTCGTCCTCAACCATCGAAAAGGCGAGCTTGTCCAGCTTCACGGCTGCCTGATCCCAGTACGACGCATTTTTCACCAGCGTCATCTGTTCAGCGCGCGTCCAGGAAGCGAGCTTGTAAGGGCCATTTCCTACATGCGTCGAGACGGCATTGGCCCATTTCGGATTCGCGGCCACGACCTTCTGGTTGACCGGATAAAAGGTCGGGAAGGCTGTCAGTTGGGCAAAATAAGGAGTCGGCTCCTCCAGCACGACGCGCAACGTCTTCGCATCAACCGCCTTCACCCCTACGGCGTCCAGCTTCTCCTTGCCGCTGTTGGCTGCTTCGGCATTTTCGATCACGTAGAGCTGATGGGAGTAGATGCTGTCCGTTTTCGGATCGAGCACCCGCTTCCATGCGTATTCAAAATCGTAGGCCGTGACGGGATCGCCGTTGCTCCATTTGGCATCGCGCAAGTGGAAGGTGTACGTCTTCAAATCGTCAGACACCTCGATCTTGTGCGCCATGGATGGCTGCAGCTTTCCATCCGGGCCAACGCGAACCAGGCCGTCGTACATCGCCCTGGTCAACATGAACGATACTTCATCCTCTGCCAGCGCCGGGTCGACCGTGAGCGGCTCCGCGACCAAATTGAGCCGCAGTACTTTTTCCGTAGCGGCCGGACTGGCTGCCTTTGGCTTTGCTTCATTGGCTGCCGCGTAGCCAGCGCAAGAGGCAATCACTCCAGCGGCTACCAACACATTCAAAACGCTTTTGCTGCGTGATTTCATCGCGATTCTCCTTTGATTTCTAGTTTTCGAACTTTACATATAATACCAAATAACTAAAATAAACACAAACAAGCCACTATCCACCGCTACCGCGTCCAGCAGTAGTGCCAAAATCCCGCAGCGTCAGTCTCGCGAAAAACAAAGCCGTTTTTGAGCAGCACTTTTTGCGAGGCGATATTTTCGGCTGTCGTCTTGGCCTGTACTTCACGGATACCGAGCGGCTGTATGTATTCGGTAAGCAGGAGCTTGAGCGCCTGAGACGCCACTCCTTTGCCTGCGGCATCCGCTCCGACCCGGTAGCCGAGTTCGGCGCTTCCTCGTTCGTGATCGAGGTCGACCAGATTCATCCGGCCCAAAATGTCTCCCGCCGCATTTTTGATGAGCGTAAAGCAGGAAATACGCTGCTCTTGCTCTGCCAACAAAGCTTGCAGACTGTTTTGAAAATAATCGCAGTGATAGTACGCCTCCCCGCGGCTGGGGACTGTCCGCTCGAAAAACTCCCGATTTTTGCACTCGAAGGCAAAAAGCGCCGGGGCATCCTGCTGCTTCAACGGCTCGATATGGATGGACATGAAAACGACACTCCTTCACAAACATGATTGGTTCTTCATCCGCGGCCGAAATCCGCTAGAATAGGAGACAGGTACAAAAACGAGGTGAATGCGCAAATGGCTTATTTGGAAGAAGGCACGTTCATTGCCTTTCTCGCCTTTTCGATTTTTTTCCTGGTCGCCTACAAGCTGGATCAGATTTCGTTCGTCGCCTTCGTTGTTTCATTGATCGCGACAGCGGCGGTGCACGCTGCCTTTTACCTGCTCATGCTAAAATATTGGCCGATCTTTTAAACGCGCCGCCTGCTTGCTACAGCAGCAGATCACGCACCTGCGAAAACAAGCGCGGGCTTGATGCTCCCGCGCTTGTCTTTCGGCACGCTCAATTTCCGGCTTGCTTTTCGTAGGCGGCAAGAAGTCCGGCTGCCTGTTTTTGGTATGCTGTCAAAAATCCTTGAACGCCCCGGTTCCACTCCGCCTGCGGCAACGGCAGCGGCAACTGGTTCGCCTGCTTTCCGTTGACCAGCAGCATCGTCTCGACCAGCGCCTTCTGCTCAGGCGACAGCTCTCCAGCCTTCAGCACTTTCGGCTTCGCGAGCTTTTTCCCCGCCACCGATCGTAACAGCTCCGCAAAAAACATCTGGTGATACTCTTTGTACAAATCCATCGACATATAGTAGCTCATGCCTCCACGCTGCGGCACGATGCCCCGCTTTTGCGCCCATTCCGTCAACTCCTTGGCGGTCAGCGACTGGCTGCTTTTGCCTGTCGGCATGAAGTAGGCGAGGCTGTACATGTCTTCGTCGCTCATGTCAGCGCGTTTCGCATCGGGCTTGATCGCGCCTTTTGCTTCCAGTGCCGCGAACACCTCTGCTTTTCCTGCGCCCTGTGGCAGTCCCACATACAGCGCGAGATTCGCGTAAAACTTGCTCTCGCTGCTGCCCTTCCCGGACCAGCTATACGGCTTGCCGAAGTCGACAAGCTCCAGCGGGTTTTGTTTCATCAGTGTCGTATATGCCTCGAAGCTTTGCAACTGGAGCGGGCGATACGTAATCACAGGCTTTTTCGTCAGGAACTTGGTCGTAAACAGCTCTTTGCCGTCCTGATCGAGATAGCCGAACTGGTCCTTCGTCGCAAACGCAAATGGCGGCTGTGTGTCGTCGTGCAGCCAAAGTCCGGGAAAGACTTCGCCGGACGGCTTGATCGCTTCGTACCTGGGAGCAGTCAACTGTCTGCCGTCTGCTGCCAAAAGCCCGTACAAGCCCGTCTGCTTATCCTGGTAGACGACAACGCCTGGTCTTTTGTCGCTTTGCGGCAGCGGCTTCAACGACTGGTAGTTCCCTGTGGTGATGCGCTCCAGCGAAGAGGAGTACACATCCCAGCCATCTTTCGTTTGCACCAGCAGCTTGTCGAAAGTAGAGGCTGTCTCGTATCCGGTTGCGTTCGCCAGCTTTTGCACGAGCCGGCTGCCTTCCTGCGCCCAAACATCGAGCGTCCCGTCCGCCCGCATCGCAACGGCCGCTTTTTTCTCGCCCATCGCTATTTCCGCAGCCTCCCGATACGCAAACTCGCCTGCGACCTGCAACTGCCCGTCTGCGATCCGGATGAATGCCCGCTTGTTTGTGCCCTCCTTCACGCCCAATGTGTAGAAGGCGTCGCCCACCTGCATGATGGTGACGGGCGGAGCGTCGTAGCGCCCCTTCCACCGCGCCAGCTTGATCTCTGTCGTGAGCAGCGTGCCGTCTGGCGTGTACAGGTCAGCCGTCTGCCCATCTGCTGCGACGATCAGCTTGGAGGCATCGTCTGCGTAAAGCTGTTCATAATGCTTGCTGATCGGTTTATCGGTCGAACGGTCGACGATTACGCTCCCTTTGCCCGCTTCGTACACCGCATTCAACTGCTCGGACAACGGCTGGACGTCGTGTTCGCTCTCCGGCTTGCCACTAATGCCACCGAAGCGTAGCACTTTTCCATCCGGCTCGGTTACCACCACCTGTCCCGAAGCTTCCTCATAGCGAATGACCCGATTTTCTGCTGGTGTGAGCAGCAAACCTTCGCGCTCCGAATACAGCCCGATTTTGCTGCCGTCCTTGACGCTCTGCAGACCGTAACTGCCTAACGGCGTCAACGAATCGAACCAGAAGTCCGGTTCGCGGATCGGCTTTTCCCAACCGGGGAGAATCGTCTTTTTCCCGTCGCTGCGCACCAGCAGACGGGAGGCAGGCGCCCCTTCCACGCGCGGATGCACGAACGGGATCACCACTCCTGCGTCTACCTGCACAACGCCGTACATGCCCGTCTTCGGGTCCTGTCCCAGCACGTAGCTGTCGCGCAAATAGTCCGCGCCCTTTTTCAACGAATGAGCCGTTCCTTTGGCGATGGAATGGTAGGTCACAATATCTTTGGAGACGGTCCAGTACAAATCCGGGTTGCTATGCGCAAATCCCACCTCGGCATAGAGCGGCTCCGCCAAAAGCTGTCCGTCCTTCCACAAACCGACTCCGTTTGGCCCCACCAGTTGAAAATATCCATGGTTCCAGGTGTAGATCGCCTTGTATTGCGCAGGCAGCACGTACTGTCCATTCACATCGACCAGACCTTCCTTGCCGCCCGAGCGCACCTTGAGATAGGCAGTCTTTGGCCCGCCTTCATTGGGAATCAGCGCGGCCCCCGGCAAGGAAAATCTCGGCTTGAACGTCACCAGATCGTACAAGGTCATCGCCTTCGCGGTCGTCGCCACAACGTAGCGCGTCGCGTCTGCTTCCTGATCGCCCTTTACCTCTGGGGGAATCAGCGAGACGATGGACAGCTTGCCTGCCACGGGAGGAATCAGCACCTTGCCCGTTTTGTCCAGCAGCATGGAAGTCTGTCCGCCCAGCACAATGACTGGGTCATGGTCAGAAGACAGATAGTAGCTGTGCGCCCCTGCAAACTTCGTGGCTGACAGCTTTTTCGTCGTCAGGTCGATGTATTGAAACCAGCCGCCTTTTTGCACGATGGCGATGTTATTCGAGCCGGGAATTTCGATCTCGTCCCAGACGGCGGGAGTGATTTCCTTGCCGGTACGCACGTCGAGCAATCCTTTTTTTCCGGCCTTGGTGACGATCACCGCGTGCGCAGAGTAGTCGAATGCATCGTACTGGGCTTTCGTTACCAGCTCGTTGCCATTGGTGAAACCGATCTTGTAATCCGTCAAGTACGGCTGAACGGTTGCAAACGAAGCCGCTTGCACCGGAGCTGTCCATGCGCTCGCGCAGAGCAGCGCAGCCGCCATCAGACTGATCGCTTTATGTTTCATGGGCTTGTTGGCCTCCCCCTGTGCTTTTTGCTTGCTATCAGTCAGACGCGCAAACGGCCACGTTGGTTTCACTTTCCTTTTCCATGGGTGGGCAGCGAAAAGGAAAAAGCGACGCCTGTCTTCGTATTTCGCACACTGTAGGAGGCTTCATGCAGTTCCAGAATGTGCCGGACGATGGCAAGTCCGAGCCCGGTCCCGCCTGTCTTGCGGTTTCGCGAGCGCTCAATCCGGTAAAAGCGGTCCCAGACAAAAGCGAGTTGCTCCTGCGGGATTTGCTCGCCTTCATTTTCAATCGTGACGCGCAGCGCTTGCGCCTCGCCTTCGATCCGCACGGTAATCTCGCTGCCCGGATTCGCATGGCGGATGGCGTTGACCAGCATGTTGAGCAACACTTGCTCGATTTTCTCCTGATCGGCGTACAGCGCTTCCTCGTTGGCCAAAATCGTCACGGCCCGCAGCTCTTTTTCGCGGAAATGATGCATCAGCCGCTCGACGATTTCCTCCGTCAGCTCGCTTAAGAAAAACCAGCTCTTTTTCAGCTTGATCGTCTTCGACTCCAGCTTGGCCAGCTCCAGCAAATCGCGGACGAGTTCCTCCATTTTTTCCGTCTCGTCGAGGATGACCTCGATGTAGCGCTCGCGCTTGTTCTCGCCGACGCCGTCCCGCAGCCCTTCCGCGAAGCTTTTCACGATGCTCAGCGGCGTTTTCAGCTCGTGCGAGGCATTGGAGACAAACTCCTTCTGGATCAGCTCCATCCGCTGCTTGTGGTCCATCTCGCTGCGCAGTTGTTCGTTGGCTTGCTGCAACTCCCGCAGCGTCACATCCAGCTTTTCCGCCATCGTGTTCAGACTGCGCGCCAGGCTGCCGAACTCGTCGTTGCGGATAATCGGCGACTTGACCGAGAAGTCGAGCCGCGCCATGCGCAGGGCGCTTTTGTTTAAGGAAAGTAGCGGCTTGGTGACGATTTTGGACAAAAGCAGGGACAACAGCAGGATCAGCGCGAAGCCGCCGATTCCGATGTAGACGTAAAACAGCCGCAGTGCATCGTTTGCCTCGCTGATCTGCTGCAAGGAGGTGAGGGCGACGACCAGTTCACTGAGCCGCCCGTCCTGTACGATCGGGTGAATCGCAACCAGGCTGCGCACGCCGCTCCACGGCTCCACCCATTCCTCCTCCAGCACGCTTCCGCCCTCCAGCGCGCGTTTGCGTTCCTCCGATAACGGGAATAAGTCCTTCAGCACATGAAACAGAATCCCTTGCCGCAAATTCCACTGGTTGGGCGCAGGCAAAAACAGCTCGGTAATTTCGCCGGAGACAGTCGACAGCGTCAGAGTCGTGTCGCTCCCTCGCAACGTGCCGATATCGGCTGCCCCCGCTTTTTTAATGACGCGCGGATAAAACATCTCCTGCAGCAGCCCTTCCTCAAAGACGCCGATCGCTTCAATCCGGTCGCCTTTGTGCAGATTCGCGCTCAAAAGGGCGCTGCGGTCTTCCTCCGGGAGCAGGGACAGCGAGATTTTCACGTTTTTGCCTTCGCGATCGCGAATGACGATGCGAAACGGATTGTCGTACTTCACCTGGCCGTTTGGGCTGACAATCGCCAGTTGCGTCTTGTTGCGGCTGATAAAAACGGACAACTCCCGGGCCATGCTCTCTGCGTCCCATTCCCGCGAGACGTACTCTTTGGCAAACGCTTCGAGCTTCTTCTCCAGGTCGTCCAGCTTTTTCGATTGATAAAATTGCTCAAAAAAAAGTAACTGACCGATCATGATAATCGTATAAAACAACAGGAAACACGATGAAGTGATGGCAAACAGCTTGAGTGTGACGCCCCATTTTTTCATCGCTCTTCCTCGAACGTATAGCCTGCCTTGATAACTGTCCGGATGTGTCGCGCTTCGCTGCCGAGCTTGCTGCGAAGCTTCTTGATATGGGTGTCGACGACGCGCAAATCGCCAAAGTAGTCGAAGCCCCAGACGTGATCCATGATCGTTTCCCGCGACAGCACGATCCCGGCATTTTTGATAAGATAGACGAGCAACTCATACTCTTTCGGGGCGAGGTCGATTTCTTCGCCCCTGATCTTCATGCGCCGGGCATGCCGATTAATGACGACCTGGCCGAAGCGCAGCAGATGGTCGGTTCCTCTGACCGTGCCCTCAACCCGCTTCATCAAGGAGTTGGCCCTGGCGACCAGCACTCGCGGGCTGAACGGCTTCGTGACGTAATCGTCGGCGCCAAGCTCAAAGCCTTGCATCTTGTCGTCTTCTTCGGACTTGGCGGTGAGGATGATGATCGGCACATCAGAGGTTGTGCGGATTTCTTTGCAAACCGTCCAGCCATCCATCTCCGGCATCAAAATGTCGAGAATGACCAGATCGACCCGGAGGCTTTCCAGCATCTGAATGGCTTGCTTTCCGTTTTCCGCTTCGTGTACAATCCATTGCTCCTGCTCGAAGTAGTCCGCGACGATTTCGCGGATGCGGCTCTCGTCTTCGACAAGCAGCACCTGTCGCTTCATGGATGGCTCTCCCTTCCTTGGATGGTGTGATAATTACAGCATTCGCCAAAAAAAGACACAGGAAATACACATCGTTACGGTAAGCTTAGCATAGAAAATAGCGCGTCTCGAAATTGGAAAGGATGTTCCCATGAACTTGCTCACCGTCTTGCAAAATAAGGATTTCAGACGTTTCGGTATTTTGGCGTTGTTTTGTTTCCTGCTCTACTCGCTCGGAAGCATGCTCAATGTCGTTTTGCTCACGTTTCTCGTCACATTTTTGATGGATCGGCTGCACCTGTTTCTCACCAGGGCGACTCACAAGCTCGTGCCCGTCCATCCCAAATTGATTCTCATAGCCCTCTACGCACTGTTGACGGCCTTTCTGGTTGGCGGAGGGATGAAAGCTTTCCCGGCCCTGATTCATCAAACCGGGCAATTGATCCACCTCATCGAGCAGGTGGTGCGGGAAAACCAGCATAACGAATTTGCGCCTTATCTCATGTCCGCCCTAGACAAGCTTGACATGAAAGGGCTTGTCAAAGGGAGTCTTGACTTTTTGACGGTCGTCAAGGACATGGGCTTCAACCTGTTTCTGGCGCTGCTGCTCAGCCTGTTTTTCCTGCTGGGCAAGGACAACGTGATCGCGTTTACCGCGCAGTTCCGCACCAGCAAGCTGTCGTGGCTGTACAACGAGATTGAATATTTCAGCCAAAAGTTTATTTTGACCTTTGGAAAAGTCATTGAAACCCAGTTGCTGATCGCCCTGTTCAACACTGTGTTCACGGTCATCGGCCTGTGGATTCTCGGCTTCCCGAACTTGTTTGGCCTGGCGCTGATGGTGTTCGTGCTCGGGCTGATCCCCGTGGCCGGCGTCATCATTTCCCTGATTCCGCTCAGCGCCATCGCCTTTAGCATCGGCGGCTTGCCTACGGTGATCTACCTGCTGGTGTTCATCATGCTGATTCACGCCATGGAAGCTTACGTCCTCAACCCTCGCCTGATGGCGTCGAAGACCCATCTGCCGATTTTTTACACGTTCGTCGTCCTGATCTTCTCCGAACACTTCTTCGGCGTCTGGGGACTGATCGTGGGGATTCCGTCGTTTGTATTTTTGCTCGACATTTTGGAAGTAAAAAAAATGGGAACCCCGATGTCCAAAAACAGACCTGTTTCCAAAGAAGTGCTGGACGTGCGGGTCAATGCCAAATAGGAAAACGGACAGCCGCCTCAATCCTCGACATAACCAAGCAAAAGGAGCCCTTCTCGTGCGGGCTCCTTTTTTGTTTGCTTTACTCTTTCCAAATTGTGCTACTCGCGTTCAAACCATTTAATCAGCGCCTGTGTCCCGCTGTCTGCCTCGCCTTTTTCCGCAAGCTCCTCATAGAGCGACTTGGACAGCGCGAGCCCAGGCGTCAACAGTCCCATCTCCTCGGCCGCTTCCAGGGCGATGCCCATGTCCTTGATAAAATGCTTGATGTAAAAGCCGGGCGCGTAATTGCCCGCAATCATCCGCGGAGCCAGATTGGACAAAGACCAACTGCCCGCCGCTCCCGCTTCGATGCTCGTCAGCACGCGCGCCGGGTCCAATCCCGCTTTTTTCGCGTAGGCGATCGCTTCGCACACGCCGATCATATTGGTCGCGATGCAGATTTGGTTGCACATTTTCGTATGCTGTCCGGCACCAGGGCCGCCCTGGAGAACGACGTTTTTGCCCATGACCGCAAGCAGCGGCTCCACCGCGTCGAACGCTTCCTGATCGCCGCCGACCATGATCGCAAGCCGCGCTTCCCGCGCTCCGACATCTCCGCCGGACACCGGGGCGTCCAGCGCATGCAGCGCATGCTTTTTCGCTTCCTCGTATATTTTTTGGGCGAGCGAAGGCTTCGACGTTGTCATATCGATCAAAAAAGTACCCGGCTTCGCATGCGAAATGATGCCCTCAGGCCCAAGGTACACTTCTTCCACATCAGACGGGTATCCGACCATCGTAATGATGACATTGGCTTCAGCAGCCAGCTCGCTTACCCGTTCCTTCCAGACTGCTCCTGCCGCCAGCAGTTCCTCGGCTTTTGCCTTCGTGCGCGTATAAACGAGCACCCGATACCCTGCCCGCAAAAAATGTCCCGCCATGCTTTTGCCCATGACGCCCGTTCCTACAAACCCGATAACCGTTTCTTCTGCACGTACAGTCACGCTACCAGCTCCCTCGTTTCTCTCTGTAATACCTACCCGTATAGTTCTGGAACAAAGCGGGATATTCCTGCTACTCTCTGGCAAAGCGAGCGCCTGCACGGCCACACTTTCAGCCAACAGGACATATGTCCTTTTTTCTCGCCCCCCAGTCTTTTACTATAGAAGATGCCGTCTGCCCCATCCTTTTTTCTCGGAGGATTGCCATGAAGGAAATACACGATCGAGCTGTGCTCCACGCTTTTATCGAAAACAGTTGTCTGCACGAGCTGTTCGACGCTGCCGCCATCCGCGAAATGCATCTGTACCAGGCGGAAAAAGGCGAGCTGTTGTGCGCCAAAGGCGACGTGCTCCAGCACATGTACTTCGTCGTCGAAGGCAAAATCAAAATTTTCACGACGCTCCCCAACGGCAAGTCGCTGCTGCTGCGCTTCAACAACCCGCTGGCGATCATCGGTGACGTGGAGTTCGTCACGCGGCTGGAGGCGCGCAACACGGTTGAATTTGTCCATCCGGGCAAGCTGATTGCCTTGCCCTTCAAAGTATTGTACGAGCGCTATCAGAACCATCCGGGCTTTTTACAGTTCATCCTGCAAAAAATCAGCCACAAGCTGTACACCTCGTCCAACTCGACGAGCCTGAATTTGCTGTATCCGGTGGAAAACCGCTTCGCAAGCTACCTGCTCTCCACCCTCGAAGGCGGCACGCAGCCGACTGCCTCGGACGAATTGAAGACGGCGAAGCTCACAGAAGTAGCGGAGCTGCTCGGCACGAGCTACCGTCATCTGAACCGGGTCATTCAGAGCATGAGCGCGTCCGGCATCATCGAGCGGAAAAGAGGGGCGTTGCACATTCGCAATCGAAAAAAAGTCGTGGAGCTTGCGAGCGGCAACATTTACGAATAAATGGCCGCATAGGAGGGCGTGAAAAGCATGCAAGGCATTCTGTTTTCGCTGCTCGCAGGCGTGTTCATCTGCTTGCAGAGCGTCTTCAATGCCCAGGCGAGCGACAAGCTGGGCCTGTGGCAAACGAACGCCATCGTCCACGGGCTGGGCTTCCTCGTCTCGCTCGCCGTCTTCGCCATCGTCCGCGACGGGGACTGGCAAAAAATCGAGGAAGTGAACAAGCTGTACTTGCTCGGAGGCGTATTCGGGGCGCTGATCGTTTTCAGCGTCATGAAAGGCATCACCTTGATCGGCCCGGCCTACTCCGTCTCCATCCTGCTCATCTCCCAGTTGCTCGTCGCCCTGCTCATCGACTCTCTCGGCTTGTTCGGCGTGGAAAAAGTCCCGCTTGGCGCAAACAAACTGCTGGGAATCGGCATCATGATCGCAGGCGTGCTCGTCTTTAAGCTGAAATAAAAAAGGAGGGCGCATCTGCCCTCCTACAAAATCAACTGCTCCGGATTCAGCCCCAGTAAAGCCTCGTGCACGAACCTTCCGTCTTTGCGGATCAACACGTCGTCAAACCAGATTTCCCCGCCGCCGTACTCCGGCCTTTGAATCGCGATCAAATCCCAGTGAATCGTGCTGCGATTGCCGTTGTCCGCCGAATCGTACGCCTGTCCCGGCGTCAGGTGGAAGCTCCCGGCGATTTTTTCATCGAACAAAATGTCGCCGATCGGGTGCAAAATGTGCGGATGAAACGCAATCGCAAACTCTCCGATGTAGCGCGCTCCCTCATCCGTATCCAGTATTTCGTTCAGCTTCTCGGTATGATTCGCCGTCGCCTCGACGATCTTGCCCTCGCGAAACGTGAAGCGCACGTTGTCAAAAGCCGTCCCTCTGTAGCGGCTTGGCGCGTTGTACTGGATCGTTCCGTGGAGCGAGCCGCGCACGGGCGCTGTGTACACTTCCCCGTCCGGCATATTCCGCTTGCCGACCGCCACCTGTTTGCCGATTCCTTTGATGGAAAAAGCCAGGTCGGTTCCCGGCCCCACTATCCGCACCTGATCCGTTTTGTCCATCAGCTCAAGCAGCGGCGTGCTTGCCTTGGCCATTTTCCGGTAGTCAAACGAGCAGACGTCGAAGAAAAAGTCCTCGAAAGCGTCTGTGCTCATGTTTGCCTTTTGCGCGGTTGCCGCCGTCGGGTAATGAATACGGATTCCTTTGATTTCATTGTCGACGCGGTGCGCCATGGGTTGAAAAGCTTCGGCAAGCAGCCGCTGCTTTTCCTCTGGCACGTCTTTATACTCGCTGTCATTCGTCTCACCGTGAATGCCGATGTAGCCGTGGATGCCGTTCCACATGTCTTTTTCCCATTCGGCGACTTGCGCAAGCTGTGCCGCTGTCAGCCCGAGCATCCACTCCCGCTCGACGCGTGGCCTGATAAAACGCAGGTGCGGGTAAGCTCCTTTTGCATACAAACGTTTGACCGCCAGTGGGCAAGACTTGCTACTTGTTCCCAAAAACAGAAGGCCCTATAGTAAATGGTAAAAATGCAGTAATGACGGTCCTGATATGCAGAACGGAAAGGAGCGGATGAGCGTGCCAAGGGCATTAGTGGTCGATGACGACCCGCACATTCGGGAATTGGTCGCATTGTACTTAAAAGACGAGGGGTTTGACATTGTAGAAAAAACAAATGGAGCAGACGCATTGGCATACGCGGAAAATCATGCCGTGGATTTGGCGGTTATCGACATCATGATGCCGCAAATGGACGGCTGGGAGCTATGCTCCAAACTGCGTGAGTTTGGCGATATGCCGATCATCATGATTACCGCCAAAGGCGAGGCGCAGGACCGCATCCATGGATTCAAGCTGGGGACCGATGATTATCTGGTAAAGCCGTTTGATCCCGTAGAACTGGTTCTGCGCGTAAAGGCACTGCTCAAGCGGTATCGCATTTCGGTATCCAACATCATTACGCTTGGCCATCTTTCGTTGGACCGTTCACGCTATCTGGTGGTATACGCAGACGGACAGACCAAAACGATCCCCATGAAAGAATTTGAACTGCTGTACAAACTGGGCAACTATGCCGGGCAATTATTTACTCGCGAAACATTGATCTAACAAATTTGGGGGCTCGATTATGAAGGGGACGAACGAACGGTAGATGTGCATATCAAGCGGCTTCGCGAGCGGTTCCCCGAAGCCGAATCCGGATTTCGCATCGTGACGATTCGCGGTTTGGGCTATCGACTGGAGGTAACAGCGCAATGAAATCGCTCTATACACGGGTCGTGCTCGTATTCGTCGGAATCGTCATGCTCAGCCTGGTGACGGCTTTTTTCATTACGACCTGGCTGTATGAAGAACGCGCCAAAGGCATCGTCCGAGACATGCTCATCGAAAACGGAAGCCAAATGATCGCCACCTACCAATCCACTCCCACCGCAGAGCTGGTTCCGCTCATGCAGCACTTGTCGGGCCTTTCCCTAACCCATACGCAGCTTTACAATGCAGAGGGCGTTCCGCTCCTCGCCGAGAAAGGAACCTCGTTGCAGGTGGAGCCTCGTGATGTCGCGCGTGTCCTCGCTGGTGAAAAGCTAACTGATCTGCTGCGAATCGACACTTCTGCTTCCCATGAAGCTGCACTGCCTGTAATTGGCCTGCCTTTTCAGGTGGACGGACAGCCTTATGCCTTGTTCGTGACGCTGACACGAAACAGCGCTGACGAAGAATTGATGAATTCGATTCATTTGCTGTACGGTTTAATCCTGTTCATCGGAAGCTTTTTGATTCTCATCGCCGCCCGTTACCTGGTCAAGCCGATTGTTCAATTGACCGAAGCCACCCGGCGAATGGCGGAAGGAGAGTTCGCAGTAGAAGTACCTATCAAGCGCAAAGACGAGATCGGAATCTTGAGCGCCAGCTTCAACCAGATGGCCAAAAAGCTCGGAATGCTGGATCAAATGCGGCGGGATTTCGTCTCCAACGTCTCGCATGAGATCGGTTCCCCTTTAACTTCGATTTCCGGTTTCACAAAGGCGTTGAAGCACAAGGAAGTAAGCGAGGAAAACCGCCTTCGCTATTTGACCATTATCGAGGAAGAGAGCGAGAGACTGTCTCGGTTGAGCCAAAATTTGCTGCAATTATCCCAACTGCAGCAAGAGAACATGCCGCTGCGCACCAAGACGTATCGTCTCGACGAGCAGATTCGCAAGGTCGTGATTGCGCTTGCTCCACACTGGGAAACCAAACAGATCGACTTCGACCTTCATCTGGAGCCGCTCATGATAGAAGCAGACGAGGACCAGTTCAGCCAGGTGTGGATCAATCTGCTGAGCAATAGCATCAAATTCACACCTATAAACGGCACGATTCAAATCACGGCTGTCAAGAAAGGCAATCAGTGCATCGTTTCCATTTCCGATAACGGAATCGGGATTCCTGAAGAAGAAAGGGCTCACATTTTCAAGCCTTTTTACAAAGTAGACAAAGCTCGCAATTCTGCCGTAAAAGGAAACGGCCTTGGGTTGTCCATCGTGAAGCAAATCATTGACGGGCATCGGGGAAACATTCGGGTTTTAGGTGAAGCAGGAAAAGGAGCGACGTTTGAAGTTACCTTGCCGCAGTGAAAAACCGCCAGCGTGCGGTTTTTTTCTTGTTTTGTTTCCCGTTCATATTCAGTTCACATAGCTGCTTTATATTCCTCTTAGAAGCTAATTACCCTACGGTGGTATAGTAAACAGGAGGAATCAAAAGTGAAAAAAGTTTTGTTGCGTTTGGCGGTGTATCTGCTTAGTCTGGTTGTATTTGTAGGCGGTCTTGGCTTTCTTGGATATTCCCATACGCAGAAGGAATTTTACAACGCGCTCCGCGAAGAGGCCGTCCCTTCCCTGGAGGGAGTCACCATTCCCCCTCATGATCCGGCGAAACCTACCGTTGCAGTCGTCTTGGGAGATTCTTCGATTACAACAGAGGATTTCGATTTTCTCATTCCGTACACGCTGCTCTCGATGACAGAAGCGTATAATGTCTATGCTGTCGCACCCGACAAAGACCTCAAAGCTCTGTCAGGCGGACTCGATGTCGTCCCGCACTACACGTATGCAGAGTTGGATGCTCTGTTGGGGAAAGACCCTGACGTAATCGTAGTCCCGTTTATGCCCATTATCGCTGAAGCGACATATGCCCCTACCCGCGAGTGGATTCAGAAACACGCTAACAGCGATACCACTTTCCTGAGCATTTGCGGGGGGTCAGGCAACCTGGCTGATGCCGGTCTGCTGAAAGGAAAATCGGCTGCGTCTCACTGGCAAGCGATTCCGTCATTGCGAGTATTCTACCCGGATACGACTTGGGTAGAGGATGTGAGATATGTCCACGAAGGAAATACGCTGACTTCATCCGGTCAAACGGCTGGTATCGATGCGGTGCTTCACCTCATCTCGCAGCAAGTGGGCGAGCCGACAGCAGCAAGCATTGCCAAACAAATCAGCTATCCGAATTACGAATTTGTCGCGAATCCAAAAGTGGAACCGTTTGTTCTCGACTACAAATTTTCCACCTACATTCTGAATAGCACATTCCGCTGGCAGAAAAAGCAAATGGGCGTGCTGCTCTATGACGGCATGGAAGAACTGGCCCTGTCTTCGATCTTTGACTCGTACGCGGACACAGGAACGACACGCGTTCGGACCATTTCGAGGACGATGACACCGCTTACGACCAAGCATCACCTCAACATCGTGGCACGACACACCATCGAGAATGCGCCACAATTGGATAAAATGATTATCCCTGGCGGCGACGCGCCTTCGCTGGCTCACGATGACATCAAGTTTTGGAATGAAAAAGGCAAGGCCGATGTGACTCTGCTCATTCACGCCGATTCTCCCAACCGTTATGTGTTTGAAGCTCCATTGGAAGACCTGGCCAAGCAGGAAGACCTGCTGACAGCCCGGCATGGCGTAAAGCGTTTGGAATACCGCTTCGACAATATCAAGCTGGAAGGCAGTGCGCTTCCTCTCATGACCTATGCGCACCTGCTGCTTACTCTCGCTCTTGCTTTCTTTACGGCATTTTTCATTGATCGCAAGTTCATTGCCAAGAAATCGATTTGCTGTTTGCACAAGCGCACGCTGTAATCTCTGCCGAAACTGATCCCAAGCATGTGAAACAGATGAAAACACCTTCAAGACGATCCGATCATTTCGCAAGATCGGGGACAATCTTGAAGGTGTTTTTTTATGCGTGCGTGTCTGCTCCTTGAGCCAGACGACGCCGATCAGCGTAGCAAACACGATGCTGATTTCCCGCAGCGCCACTTCTCTGTCTTTGGAACGCAGTCGGCAACCGTTCCGTTCAGCAGACGATCCGGTACGGCAACGGCGGACTCGTATGCACAAGCCCCTGCTGTCCCCGCTCAGGCTCAGGCGCAAGCTCGATCGCGATAGGATGGATGGTGGCCCCTCTGTCGGTCGGATACCACGGGCGGTTTGCTTTTACCAGCACGAGCACGCCGTCCTGATCGCCGTAAAAGCGAAAGACTTCCGATTCAGCCTCAAATTCGCTCGGGATCGGGGCGAGCGAAGCCGCGAATGCGGCGACATCGGGAACGGGCATGCCGACTTCCTGAATCGAGAGCCAATCCGTCTTCGCCTCTGTCGGAAAAGCCAGCAGCTCCAAAATGTTTCCTTCCGGGTCTGCGAAGTAGAGCTGCTTTCCTTTCCACGTGTACGACTGCATGACCTCCTGCCCGTCTTTGCTGCGTAAAACGATGCCGCGCTGTCTGATCGCTTCCGCATACGAATCGAACGCCCGCTCCGCGATGCCGCAGGCAAAATGGTAAAACGGCTTTTGCTCCGCCCGCTGAAAAGCCAGTGTGGCTTCCCCTACCGATACGGCAAACGAGCGGGGCGTGCTTTCGATCAGCGGCATGTGCAAAACTTGCGTGTAAAAAGCCAGCAGTTCTTCCGGCTTGCTCGTCGTCAACGTCACCTTTTGCAGCTTCATCGGCCGTTCACTTCCTTTTTTCTTCCATAGTAGCATAAGTAGCGCCCGGGAAGCGGCAGCCCTTTTCGCCGCGGAAGAAAAAACAAGCGATCCCCAAACAGGAATCGCTTGCCGCTAGTCACGCGAAATGCTTGACCAGATTCAGAAACAGATCAATAGCCGTGCCGATCTCTTCCTCGTCGATATCAAATTTGGGGTGATGATGCGGATAGGCGCTCTTTTTTTTCCGCACAAAAACACGATGTTTGGCTTGACCGCTTCCCGGTTTTCAGCCATCCATTTCGCGACGGCGAGCAAGAGCGCCGTATGTCCGTCGTGTCCCAGGGGAATTGTAGCGTGGCGGCATAAAAAAACCTTCTCTGCCGAAAGAGAAGGAGTTGGATTTTCAGAATAAGGCACAGGAAACGGGACGAAATAGGGAGGTTGGTGTTCGCGGTTGTCCAGCCGAATCGAACGAGTAACCGATGAACCGAATAGGCGTCTGGCGATTCGTTCTACCCATACAAATTAGGATTAGCACGTATGCTCTGTCATACATTTCTACGAGCGACCAGCGCTCATAGGGGTCCTTGTCTCGCACAAGGATAGGCGTTGTCCGCGATTTCCTGTGGCTGAGATGTACTCAGCTTACAAAACGCAATCCGTTACGTTTTCTAAGCTAAGCACATGAAGCTGTGCCTAGTCTTCCAGCTCGATATATTTTTCGGCCTGCGGAAACTCCAGAAAAATGTTGTGGCATTCGTCTTCAATCAACTGGGACAAGCGCTTGACTTTTCTCTCCAGCTTCAAGCCGCTTTCCCGCGCTTTTTCAATGTCGTACATGGCGCGCGTGATCGTCTTGTCCCCGCCATTGAAGTAGCCACCCGTATTCAGTTCCTCTTTTTTCATCGAACCGTATCGCTTCAGCGAGGCAGCTTCCTTGCGCATATGCTTCGCAATCTGCATCGCAGTAAAAAGGCTGATCTCCTGATTGTTCCAGGTGATTTTGTGGGCGAGATTGGCGCTGTGGATCAGCTCGTCAATGACGCGGAAGTCTTCGCGCGCTTCCTCCAGCTCTTCCGTGATGAGCGCAAACGAACGAGTCGGCTCCTCCGCTTGCTCGCCTTTCACATAGACGCAGAAGGCGTTTTTTTCGCGCTCCTGATCGAGCTCGCTGACCTTGTGGGCAATATCTGAACGCAACGGAACAAGTGCTGCCAAAGACAGTTTCGCCATTTCCAACCTTCCTTTCTCTCGGGACGAAATTTACTCTTTCAATGAGACGAGCCAATAGCTGGAAAGTTTCGTTTTTTCCAGAAAACTTTTGGCACTGGCTTTTAGAAAAATAGCAAAGCCCCCTCATTCATCGAGGAAGCTTTGCCGATGCAGTCATGCGCTTTTGGATGAGTTGAATTTTTTGTGGTAATAGCGGGAAAATCCGATGATACAGGGGACGAGGACGATCGTCGGCATAAACCAGACGAGCGGGTGAACAGAGCTTAGGCCGAGCAGGCGCGGCGCACCGAATACGGTAAAGGCCGTAATCGTCGCGATACAGCAGCCGAGCATTCCTCCCAGATGCTCAAACCACCAGTGGAGCTTTCGCCCCGGCGGCCGCAGCCAGTACACAAGCTGCGTCGTGCCGAGGAAAATCCCGATGAACGGAAACCAGGTCAGCAGGGTAAAGTCGATCGTCGCCCCGTACAGGCTCATGGCTGCGCCCGAGGCGACCAGCAAAGCGGGAAATAGCAGGTCGACCGGTTGGCGATGCGCCGCTTTGCGGTTTTTGTACCGCAGCACGCGAATCCCGTACCAGGCTGTCGCCGAGCTCAAAATCGAGATGAAAATGAGGAACCAGGCGAAGGCGACGGACTCGACCGTTTTGTCCGGATCGAATCCGATCCGCCAGATGCCCATGACGAGGGCCGAGATCGCGACTGTTCCCATCGCGATCACGTAGACCCAGCCTGAGCGCACGTGCGCCTTTCCGCCCTTTTTGGTGACGATTGGCAGCCAGAATACGAGCAAGGCGGTAAATCCGGCGATGATGTGAATCACTTTGAAAATCGAGAAAAGAAGCATGGCGCTGTTTCCCCCTCTGCTAACCATTGGTCAGCGTCTGATACATGATCTGATGCACTTCATCGACAGTCAGTCCGCTCGCATTCGGCGCGATTTGCGTCTTCATCCGGATGCCGTACGTAATCATCGTGAAAAAAATCGCGACCTTCTCCGCATCGAGCGTGGCCGGGATCACTCCAGCCCGCTGCCCAACCTCGATCCATTCCTTCGACGTCTGGATGCTCTCCTCGTGCAGCTTGGCAAGCATCTCGCCAATCACCGGGTCTTCTCTTTTGCTCAGCAAGTAAATCAGGATCAGATTCGTCACATCGCGCGGGTTGTGAATGTGGCGCAAGCCCTGCGAGATACTCCCGAGTGCCCCCGTCAATTCGCTTCCCCCTTCTTTTACGGTTTGGTAAAACCGCTGGCTGATGGCGGCAAAACGTCTTTGCAACAGCAAGCCGAGCAGTTCATCCTTGCTTTTTACGTAATGGTAGATCGCTCCCTTGGACAAGCCTGAACGCTTCATGATGTCCTGCAACGTCGTCTGCTGGCATCCTTTTTCCAAAATCAATTCCTCTGTCGCCGTCAGCAGCAATTGGAAGCTGGGGTTTTGATGAATCGATGACATAGTATCCTCCTGTAGAAAATGGACATGGAAGTCGGTTCCTTACGACCACTATACAAACCGTCGGTCGGTTTGTCAAGCGAAAGAAAAAACACGGACGTCACTTCGTCCGCTTGGCGCTGCTTTTCGCTGCTGCTTACGTTTTACTGCGAGCCGATGAGTTTGTAGTAGATCACCGTGTCGTGCAGGCTGCCGTCAGCAGACATGGCGTAGTGCGGGATTCTCCCGCCCTCTTGGTACCCCATCGCCTGATACAGCCGATTGGACGGATCTTCGGCGCGCGTATCCAAAACGAGCAGGCTGCGGTTCTCGGCCAGCGCCCGCGCCTGTGCAAGCAGCATCAGCGTGCGGCCAATGCCTTGCCGCTGCGCGGAAGGATGCACCATCAGCTTGGCGATTTCCGCCCGATGCCGTCCGTTTGGCCGCTCAGCCAGGTGGAGCTGGACTGTCCCGACGATGCCGTTTTCATTGGCTGCCACCCAGACTACCACCTGCTCGCCCGTTACCGAGGCCCAGTAGGCGTATGCTTCTTCCCAGGCCAGTGGCGGCAAAAACCCGACGGAAGCCCCATCCGCTACGACATCCACCAGCAGCCCGGCCAGCTCGCGAAGCTCCTGCTCCGTTGGCTGGATCACTTCTCGATACGATAAACCTGGCGTCATGCTTTGTCCCCTCCGTTACGTTTCGCTATGTGCGTGATTATTCTGTATCCTTTAGCACCACTATAACCGAGAAACGGAGCGCTGTCAGTTAAAACGGAACATTTTATGTAAGGAAAATTAACATACATATATCACCGATCCGTTATGGACGATACCCGTACATGCTAAAGATGAAAAAAAGACACGCATACACAACCCCTGCCGGAACAATCGAGAGCGCGATCCAAAATTTTTGCGCCGTTCCACGGGCAGCCTTGAACCAACCGTAGTAGTTGAACAGCAGCACGAGCAGAAACGGAACAAAGAAAAATCCGAGCATGGACTCGACCCACGCCGAATTGTTGTCCCAAAATTGCTCCGGCACCGGCAGCGTATGATACTCCGCGTAAATTGCTTCCTTGCGTGAGATGAACACGTACGACAGAACGATATAATAGACGATTACAGCGGCCTTGACCCAGCCCTTTATCCCTTTTGTCGTCCATAACAGCATAAAAATGATGCCCAAGATGAACCATAAGGCCATGTATTCCATCCCGATCCCTCCTAGAAGGGATTATATTTTTTCGCGCTGCATGAAATAAGTACCAACTTTTTTTGGTACCTCCCCGGCTTTCCCGGCAAGAGTCGACAAAATTTGGAATCCTTCCTATAATAGACTTGTCAAAAAAAAGCTGTCTTTTCGTAGGAGATGGTCATGATTACATACGCGATTTCGTTTTTGCTGTCGTTTGCTATCGTCATGGTGCTGATTCCACCGCTGGCCAAATTGGCGTTTCGCCTTGATTTTGTGGACAAGCCCCGGAAAGACGTCGAGCGCAAGATTCATCGGGAGCCGATCCCGCTAACCGCCAGCTATGCGATCTTCGTCGGCTTCGCTACATCGTTTCTGCTGTTTTCCAAAGAATCGCCGGAACAGACGATTGCCGTTTTGATCGGCTCGCTGCTCCTTCTTACCATCGGCACGATTGACGACTGGTACAAGACGCAGGGCAAAGACTTCTCCGCTCTGCCAAAAATGATTGTCCAGCTTTCCGCCGCCGTGATCGTGTACTTGTCCGGAATCAACTTCTCCGGCTTTTACAATCCGCTGAGCGGGGAGTACATCCTGCTGCCGGAATGGCTGCAGTTCATCCTCACGATCTTGTGGATTTTCGGTGTGACGACGGTCATCAACTTTTCGGACGGCATGGACGGCCTCGCCGGAGGGCTGACCGCCATTTCTGCCGGTACGCTGTTCGTCGTCGCCCTTGTCAAAGGACAGACGACCTCCGCCATCATGGCGATCAGCCTGATCGGGGTCGCTCTCGCTTACTTGCGCTACAACAAGCCGCCCGCGAAAATTTTCATGGGAGACGCAGGGGCGACTTTTCTCGGCTTTATCCTCGCCGTGATCGCGCTGGACGGAGCCTTCAAACAGGCAACGGTCCTGTCGCTGTTCATCCCGATTTTGGCGCTGGGTGTGCCGATCTTCGACAACCTGTTCGTCGTAGCAAAACGGTTCATGCAAGGCAAGCCGATCTACCAGGCAGACGCCAGCCAGGTGCATTACCGCTTGCTGCGCACGGGGCTTAATCCCAAGCAGGTCGTGGCGTTTCTATGCTTAATCAGCATGTGCTTCTCGCTGACCTCGATTATCCTGCTTTTGCTGGGTGTATAGAACGAAAAAATGCCGCTTCGGTCCTCCCACGGACCTGCGGCATTTTTTTATGCTGAACAGGCTGGCTGGCGCTGCCGTTTTCGCTTGTCGCCCAGGCCAGGCGAGGCCCGCTTCTCTACAGGAGCGCTCGCTTCGCCGTCAGCATCGTCTGGGTAATCCGAAAGCCTGTCCCTTCGTACAAAGCAATCGCAGGCTTGTTGTGCGTTCCTGTCACGAGGTACGGCTGCAAGCCTTTTTCCAGCGTCCGGTTTATGAAAAACCGGGCAAGCTGTTTGCCGTAGCCTTTTTTCTGGTGCTTGGGGTCGACGAAAACATCGTAGGCTTCGCCGTGCGGGGTCACGATCAACGAGCCGACAAACTCGCCCTGTTCCTCGTAGAACATGTAGATGTCGTCCTTCATTTCCGTGAGCAGCCACTTTTGCCAGGAGTCCATCGTTTGTTCGCAGTAGTCGGTCAGACGGTACGGCTTCAGATCAATGCTTTTGCGCACCTCATAGTAGGCGTCGCTTTGGGACTGGATGTAGCAGGGCAGCTCCTGCTCGGCAAAAGGCTTGACCGCAAGCGTCGGCTCCGGCACCATCCCGCCTGTGTACTTCATCGTATGCTGTCCCCACAACGGCGCGAAGCCTTTTTTGGCAAAAAACCCCCCGGCATCGCCCTCGTCGATGCGATACGTGGCGACGACCGCCGTCGGCTTCTGTTCGTGCGCAAGCAACTGTGTCCAGACGAGGTCGAACAGCCGGGAGCCGATCCCTTTTTTGCGCTGCTCGGGACGTGTGTACACGTACATTTCCGCCGTCCCCTCTTCGCCAAAAGAGGTTAAATCGTACAAGCTGCAAGCGACGATCTCCCCTTGCTCCTCACAGAGAAACACCGTGGCCGATTTCAGGATTGCCGCGAGTTCCACCGGGCGCCATTGCACCTCTTTTTGCAGCATCGCCACGACCGTGCCCAGGTCGCGCTCCTTCAGGTTGCGAATCATTTCTCTTCTCTCCCTCTGCTGCTCATCGCCTGCGCGCTAGCTCTGCTTCGTGGCTGTCGCTTCCGCCGTCTGCTCCAGTTGCTTTTTATGTTGCAGGCACGCCTGGCATCTTCTGCTTTTTCTGCCAAAAGCGGTGTAGTATTTGAGCTTTTTGCAGGAGCGGCACGTCACGTACAGCGAGCTGGACAAATTGTAGTTTTGCTCGGGCGTGTTTTGCGAAAGGTGGACGGTCTTGTTGTATTTGATTAAAAGGTGCGCCGTATGTATGGCATCGACCAAAGCCGAGTGCAGCCTTCCTTCCTGAACGATGCCGGCTGCATCAATCGCGTCTTTCAGACTCATCTGCTTGCGGTCGGCGAGCAGCATGCTGATCGCGGGCTGGATGTCGTTGTAGTTGCGCAGCCAGTTGAAATCAAGTCCGAAGCGGGCGCAATGCTCGATCATCAGCCGTTTGTCGTCCTGGCCCCACGAGCACAAATAGTAGTCCTCGTCCGTGCCGATCCAGTCGAGAAAAGCGTCGAAGGCTTTGCGAAACGGAATAAACGTCGGCATGTTTTCTTTGTCCAGGCCGATAAATTTGCGGGTGCGCTCCGTAATTCTGCGCTCGATGGCCGGAAACGTGTAGCGCTGGAAGGTGTCGACCTCCACGCCGTTTTTTCCGGTCACGACTTTTGCCGCACCGATCTCGATGATTTCCGGGATCTTGTCCCGTTGATGGGTAAGGGTTGTTTCCAGGTCATAGACAATGATTTGCAAGCAGTATCACATCCTGAATGTATTGGTTCTATTATGAACGGTTGCGGGCATGGATTGCAAAAAGCAGCAGGCAAACGCTTTCCTTATTTAATGGATAATTGTATAGGAGCGCGGACAAAAAACAAAGCAAAAAATGGCTGCCGTACATGGCAGCCACGAAAAGCCTCTATCTGGTTGTGCCGGATTTTCAAAACGTTTTCCGCAGCCACGCGAGCAGCGCCCAGCGCCTTTCTGTCCGGCGCTTGTAGGCGGGCAGTCCCCGGTACACTTCTGTCGCTTCGCGAAAAGATGCCTTCGCCTTGTCTTTTTGCTGCAGCTCGTCGTACACGACGCCAAGCTTGAAGTACACCTCGCACGACGACATGTTCATTTTCGCCAGCTCCTCCAGGTATTCCAGCGCTTTTTCCCGCTGCTGGCGCTTCGCGTACTCTTCCCCGACAATCAGGCGCGGCTCCCCGTATCTGACGCGCGGATTGAGCTTCAACGCCTGCCCGATCAGCTCCAGCCCCTCTTCCATCCGCCCTGTCTTCAGCAAGCAAATGCCTTTGTCACACAAATATTCGGACGAATCCTGCATCGTGGCGGCGATCCCTTCCAAGTAAGCCAGTGCTTCTGCATATTGCCGCTTTTCCATGTGCAGACGGGCCGCCTCCAGCTTGGCTGGCGTGTCGTGCGGGTTCAGCCGCAACTGCGTGCGTAACGCCGACAGCCTTCTCCAACGGCGATACGGCTTGGTAATGTCAGGCAGCAGCCGGACAAAGCGGCGATCCAGGAAATACAGGACGAGCAAAATAATCAGCATGGCGATAAACGGATTGCCTGTCAGCCACCACAGGATTGAGAACAAGAACAGTTTCCCCAAAGATTTCCCCTCGATCCTCTCTTTTTTCTTTTTTTACTATAAGAGTCTGCCAACTCTATTGTCAAATATTGTTACCTCAAGATAAAAGGTTACTACGATAGTGGTTGTTATCCACCGCGATATAGGTTACTATAATCGTAGTAACCTATAATAAACTATTTCAAAAGGAGGTTTGCTCGCCACCGTGAACATGAAAGTGTACCTCCTGGCTATCGCTGCCTTTGTCGTAGGAACGGTAGAGCTGATTATCGGCGGCATCTTGGACATCATCGCGGGGGATTTGCAAGTCTCCATCAGCACCGCAGGCTGGCTGATTACGATGTTCTCTGTTGTTTTTGCGCTTTCCGCTCCGATTTTGCTGACCGTAACGGCAAAGGCCGAGCGAAAAGCGCTGTATTTGTGGGCGCTGGCCGTTTTTTTCGTCGGCAACGTCATTTCTTGGCTCAGTCCTCATTATTCGATCTTGATGCTTGGGCGGATTTTTTCCGCAGCGAGCGGTTCGCTGATTATCGTGCTGTCCATCACCATCGCTTCCTCGATCGTCCAGGAGGCGTACCGGGCGAGAGCAATCGGCGTCATTTTCATGGGCGTGAGCGGTTCGCTCGTGCTGGGTGTGCCGCTTGGCCTTGTCATCGGCAATTCGTTTGGCTGGCGCGCGCCGTTTTTGCTTATTTCCGTTTTGACGCTCGTCTCCATGATCGGGATTTCCGCCTTTTTGCCGAAAATCCCGGCAAGGCCGACGATTCCGCTCAGAGAGCAGCTTTTGACGCTGAAAAAGCCGAAGATCATCAGCGCGCAACTGACGTCCGTGTTCATGCTGACCGGACATTTGACGTTGTACGCCTATTTCACTCCGTTTTTGAAAACGGCTTTGCACCTGTCTTCCGGCTGGGTCAGCATCGTCTACTTTATTTTCGGCATCTCCGCTGTGCTCGGCGGCGGCGTTGGCGGCTGGGCGGCAGACAAGCTCGGTTCGACGAAAAGCATTTTGGTCATTATCGCCTCGTTCGCTGTCGTGATGTTCCTCATTCCGGCAGTGACGTTTTCGCTCTATTTGTTCCTCGTCGTGATGATTGTCTGGAGCATGCTCAGTTGGGCGATCACGCCCGCGCAGCAAAACTACCTGATCGAAACGGCCCCCGAGTCGTACGAGATTCAGCAAGGCTTGAACACGTCCGCGTTGCACGTCGGCATTGCGCTCGGCTCGGCCGTCGGCGGCTTTGTCATTGAGCATCACTCTGTCGTGGACACGGCCTGGGTAGGCGGCATCTTCGTGCTGATTGCCTTTGTCTGCGCTGTTTTTTCTATTACAAGACCTGCTACGTCCAAGCTTGGTCAGTCCTTTACCATTTAAGGAGGTGAATGCCGTCGCGCCGAGAGCGAGCCTGTGCGTTCCGCTCGGTGCGCGACGGCCTTATCATGAGCACACATATTCAAGCCAAACCAGGTGAAATCGCAGAAAGCATCCTGCTGCCAGGCGATCCGCTGCGGGCCAAGTACATTGCTGAGACGTTTCTCACAGACGTGACCTGCTACAACCAGGTGCGCGGCATGCTCGGCTTCACGGGCACTTATCAAGGCAAACGAGTGTCTGTGCAAGGGACAGGCATGGGCGTTCCGTCGATTTCGATTTACGTCAACGAGCTGATCCGCGACTACGGCGTGAAAAATTTGGTTCGCGTCGGAACGTGCGGCGGCATCCAGAAAGACGTGCATGTGCGCGACGTCATTATCGCCATGACGGCATGCACGGACTCGAACATGAACCGCCTGACATTCCCGGGCTTCGACTACGCGCCTTGCGCCAATTTCGAGCTGTTGCAAAAAGCGTACAACGCAGGCGTTGCCAAAGGCTTGCCGGTGCGGGTCGGCAACGTGCTGACGGCCGATGTGTTTTACCGCGAAAGCATGGAGCCGGTGAAAAAGCTCGGCGACTACGGGGTGCTCGCCGTAGAGATGGAGACGACGGCGCTCTATACGCTTGCCGCGAAGTACGGCGTCAACGGTTTGTCGATCCTGACCGTCAGCGACCATATTTTCACGGGCGAGGAAACGACGGCCGAAGAGCGGCAGACGACGTTCAACGACATGATCGTCATGGCGCTGGAGGCCGTTATCGCCGAGTAAGCATCATCGGCGTACGCGAGAAAGCTTACAACAAAAAGGGATCTGCGCTCGCTGGCAGATCCCTTTTTGCTGTACGTATTTGACGCAGCATGAACCATTTTGCTTGCTTCGGGCATTCGCCCGCTTTTTGCCCAGGCGAAACGATCCGGGTTACGCCTTGCTTTCGCATTCGTCCCGCTTGCTCGACTCTTCGCTGCAGAGCATGATCGACGCCAAAATCATCCCCGCAATTACCAGCTCGCCTTGCTCGACTTCAATCGCCTCCACACTCCCTGTAACCGGAGAGAGGATGTCGATGCTCCGGCTGCCGTCTGCGAGCGTGAACAGCACTTCTCCCTCCTGCACAGAATCACTCAATCGAAAAAAGATTCGCGCAATGGTTCCGGCAAATGGCGATACTACGTCATACTTTAAACCCAATCTGCTCACCTCGACTTATCTTCTCTTGGATTTCCTGATATTTGCGACTGATCGTGGACTGGCTGACGCCGAGCACCTTGGCTGCCATGGACGTCGTCTTGAACTCGTCCATCGCCATCTTGATAAGCTGCTCCTCCATCGCTCTCGTCGCTTCCTTCAGCGGCATGATCTTGGTCAAACGCTGCCGCATATACTGCTTTTTCTTCGTCTTCAACAGCGGCGTAATGTGGTGCGCTTCGATGAGATCCTCGTCTGCGGTGACCACGATTCGCTCGATGATGTTTTGCAATTCGCGCACGTTGCCTGGCCAGGAATACGATTCCAGCAGGTCGAGGGCGTCTTGGGACAGTTGGGTGGAACGGTCGTATTTTTCATTGAAGGTTTGCAAAAAGTGCAGGCTGATGAGCGGGATGTCCTCCGGGCGGTCGCGCAGCGGCGGAATCACGACAGGAATGACGTTCAGCCGATAGTAAAGGTCCTCGCGAAACGTGCCTTCCTCGACCATTTTTTCGAGATTTTTGTTCGTCGCGGCGATGATTTGCACATCGACCTCGACGATCTCCGAGCCGCCTACCGGGATGATCTCTCGCTCCTGGAGGACGCGCAGCAGCTTGACCTGCAGATTGAGCGGCATTTCTCCGATCTCGTCGAGAAACAGCACGCCTTTGTGGGCCATGCGGAAATACCCCGGCTTGCCGTTCGTATTCGCGCCTGTAAACGCGCCCTTTTCATAGCCGAACAGCTCGCTCTCCAACAGCGTCTCCGGGATCGCCCCGCAGTTGACCTTGACGAACGGGTGGTTGTAGCGCGGCCCCAACTCGTAAATCGTGCGAGCGAACACTTCTTTGCCGACGCCGGATTCCCCGGTGAGCAGCACGGTCGACGAAGTGTTGGCGATCTTGTGAATGTACTTCATCACTCTTTCCATCGGCTCGCTGGCGTAGATCAACTGGCGGTTTTTCGCGTACTGCTTCTGGTCGCGCAAATGCTCCAGTTCCTTTTTGTATTTCTCCGATATTTTTTTGACCTGGAGCAGCTCTTCCTTCAGCATGACCGTCTCCGTAATATCCCGCAGCGCAATGACGATCCGCTCCAGCTTGCCTTTGCCGTCAAAAATCGGGTTGCCGACCGCGAGCACATTTTTGCCCGAGCGGCTCTCCTGGGTGACGGACACTTTTCGTTTTCGCTCCATCACCATCCGGACGATCGCGGAGAAAAACAGCCCCTCCTGCTCCAGCTCCATCAGATTGATGCCGACGAGCTGCTCCTTGTTGATCTCCCAAAAGTCTTCGATCAGGTTGCCGCTGTAGCGCAACAGCACGCCTTTTTCATCGAGGACGAGAATCTCGTCGTAGATCGAGGAAAGAATCCCTTGCAGGTCGGTGTTGAGGTTTTTGACGTATTCCATCTCCATCGCCATTTTTTCGATGTACGGCAAATCTTGCAGGACGATCGTCGCCCCGGTTACCGTGCCGTCCTGGCTGCGAATCGGGCAAAAATCGGCCAGCACCCCGATCCGTTCGTTGACAATGATGTAGTTGAGCACCTTTTCCCCGTACTCGATCACTTTGTGAAAAACGTCCGGGTCGAGCAACTCGCCGACCCGTTGCTGGCGCAGCTCCTCCGGGGTCACGCGAACCATCCGCAACACTTCCGAGCTGAAGTTCTCGATCCGCCCCTTCTCGTCCACAATCAAAATGCCCATCGGGATCGAGTTGAGCAGCGAGCGAATCCAGTCGGGGTGCCCGGACTGGCTGGTCAGGACGTAGTACAGCACATCTTCGCGGCGCAAGTAGCCTTCGGGCTGTCCGGCCGGACCGGAAACCACGACGACTTCTTCTCCGCATACTTTGAAAAAATCCGGGACGTCTTCTCCCTGTTGCAAAAAAGAAAGGTTCGTTTGATAGGGCAACTCGCGCACGGGCCTGTCCATCCAGTCCGCGTCCGTCATCCGTTGCAGCAGATCGGTGTTGCGTATATAGGCAACGAGCTTTTGTTCATTGTTCGGATCGGTTACAAACACATAGCGTTCGTTGAACCGTGACATGATGTTCCGGACTTCATTTACTGAAGATTCAAACGATACAGTCAACGCTTTTCTGACAAAACGATTTGAAACCATAGGTCCTCCCAATATTGCTTGGCGTGTGACTTCTATTATACTCAGGGCTCCCATGGAGAAGAAAGGGGAAAAGAAGACTGGGGTGGGCAGTCTTCTTTTCCGGTAAACGATTTAGATTTGGACTTGCGGCAGTACGTTTTTGAACGTCTCGATCACTTTGTCCGCTTCCTCGTAGGTGATGGTGAGCGGCGGCTCGATGCGGATTGTCTTCGCGTTAATCAAAGTTCCGGCGACCAGCACGCCGTTGTCGAACAAGCCTTTGGACACTTCGTAGCCGATCTCGTCGCTGTGGAACTCGATCCCGATCAACAGCCCTTTGCCGCGCACTTCCTGCACCTTGTCGCTGTGCGCTGCCGCTGCTTCGCGCAGCCCTTTGAGCATGTACTCGCCCATTTCCACGCAGCGGTCGAGCAAGTTTTCCTCGATCAGCACGTTGAAGGTCGCAATCGCCGCCGCGCACGCCAGCGGGTTGCCGCCAAACGTCGTCGTCTGCACGAACGGATTCGGGAAAAAGCTTTTGAACACTTCCTCTGTCGCGACCACGGCTCCCGCTGGCATGATGCCGCCGCCGAACGCTTTGGCCAGGCACAAAATGTCCGGAACGACGTTGTAATGCTCGCAGCAAAACATTTTTCCGGTGCGGCCCATGCCCGTCTGCACTTCGTCGAGAATCAGGAGAGCGCCGTACTGATCGCACAGCTCGCGCACCTGCTGCAAATAGTCGTCCGGCGGCAGGTTGACGCCGCCTTCGCCCTGGATCGGCTCGAGGATGACCCCGGCGATCTCTTCGCCGACGAGCGCGCACGCTTCAAACGTCTTGCGCAGCATCTCGATGTCGCCGAAGTGCACGTGGCGGAAGCCCGGGATCATCGGCAGAAACGGCTTGCGGAATACCCCTTTGGCGGTAGCGGACAGAGCGCCCAAGCTTTTGCCGTGGAACGCTTTCGTCGTCGCGATAAAAGTCGTGCGGCCCGTGTGCATTTTCGCCAGCTTGATCGCCGCTTCCACCGTTTCTGTCCCGCTGTTGGCGAAGTAGGCGTATTTCAGGTTGCCTGGCGTCACGTCAGCCAAAATTTTGGCGAGCATGGCGCGCAGCGGGTCGAGCAAGTCCTGGCTGTGCAGCGGCTGGCGGTTGAGCTGGTTGATGACGGCCTCCACGACTTTTGGATGGCGGTGGCCGACGTTGTAGATGCCGAAGCCGCCCAGGCAGTCGATGTACACTTTTCCGTTGACGTCCATGAACGAGTTCGGGCCTGCGTCTTTCCATTCCACAGCGGCGAACTGGCCGTCCTTGGTCACGGATTTGCGGTAGCCAAGAAAGCCCGGATTGACGTGGTCGCGGAAGTTTTCCACCGTCTGGCGGGTGACCCACTCCGCTTCGTCTTTCGTGATTTCGCTTTTGGCGATCAGGTCGAGCACCTGGCTCGTATAGGCGTAGACGTCTTTGTACTGTTCTTTTACTTGTGCATGCTGATTGCTCTCCACTGTCTTGTTCATCGTGCTGTCCTCCTGATTGTCGTATTAGTTTTCAAACCAGCCGGTTGGCTGTACGTGCAGGTTGATGTTGATCTGCTTGACTTCTGTGTACTCCTCGAAGCCATACGTGCCCAGACCGCGGCCGATGCCGCTCTGCTTGTAGCCGCCCCACGGCGCTTCGTTGTACGTCGGATGGTAACAGTTGATCCACGTAATCCCGGCGCGCAGCTTCTTGATGACGCGCATCGCCTTGGCGCCGTCCTGAGTGAACACGCCGCCCGCCAGTCCGTAGACGGTATCGTTGGCGATGCGGATGGCGTCTGCTTCGTCCCGGAAGCGCTGGATCGCCAGCACAGGACCGAAAATTTCCTCCTGGACGATCTTCATGGACGGGGTCGTATCGGTGAAAATCGTCGGCTCGATGAAGTAGCCTTTTTCCAGGCCGTTTGCCGTCAAGCGGTTGCCTCCGCACACCAGACGGGCGCCTTCTGCTTTTCCAAGCTCGATGTAGTGCAAGATTTTTTCCATGTGCGCCTGGCTGACGACTGGCCCCATCTCGGTAGCGGGATCGTCGCCGCGGCCTACGCGTATTTTTTTCGCCCGTTCCACCAGCCGCTCGACGAAGCGGTCGTGGATGCTGTCCTCAAGCAGCAGGCGCGATCCGGCGGAGCAGACCTGGCCTTGATTCGCGAAAATTCCGAATAGCGCGTAATCGACAGCCGTCTCGAAGTCGGCATCGGCAAACACGATGTTCGGCGACTTGCCGCCAAGCTCGAGGGAAATTTTTTTGATGTTGCCTGTAGCGGCCCGCATGATGCTGCGTCCGGTAGCCGTGCCGCCTGTAAACGAGATTTTGTCCACCAGGTGGCTCTCCGCCAGCTCGTTGCCTACCGTAGCTCCCGCGCCCAGCACCATGTTGGCTACGCCTTTCGGGATGCCTACTTCTTCTATGATTTCAAACAGCTTTTGCGCAGTGACCGGGGTGACCTCAGACGGCTTGAAGACGATCGTGTTCCCGGCGGCCAAGGCAGGCGCGATCTTCCACACGCCCATGAGCAGCGGGTAGTTCCACGGCACGATCAGGCCGCATACGCCGACAGGCTCGCGCACGACCATCGCCTGCACAGGGTCTGCCACGTGATAGGTCTGCCCGTCCGGCTTGGTAACGAGGCCCGCGTAATAGCGGAAGCACGCAGCCGCGTCGGCAACGTCAAAAGCGGTCTCGCGCAGCGGCTTGCCGTTGTCCAGCGTCTCCAGCCTGCCGATTTCTTCCGCGCGCTCCTCGAGCTTGTCGGCGATCTTAAACAGGTAGCGGGCGCGCTCTGCTGCCGGAAGCTCCGACCAGATGCCGCTGTCGAATGCTTCGCGAGCGACCTGAATGGCATGGCGGGCGTCTTCCACGTCCCCTTCTGCCGAGAGGGCAATCACTTCCCCCGTAGCGGGATTCACAATCTCGCGGGTCTTTTTGCTTTGCGCGTCTACCCATTCCCCGTTGATGTACATCTTCAGGTTCATCATGCAACGAATCCTCTCCTTCCGCTGTATCCATTTACGTAAACTACCTAAAGCAACTCTCGTGCCAATCCGGGATGCGCCCGTGCACATGCGCAAACCCGGATCACCTGCACGAATGATCTATTCAAAAATTCATAGATTATGCAAAAATGAATAGCTGGATTACTTGCTCACAGCCTGCTTTTGTTGCAGGGCGACCAGGGCGGCAAAGTCGTGAATCAGCGTAGCTGCCAACAGCGACGTGATCTGTGCCGGGTCGTACGGAGGCAGCACCTCGACCAGATCGAAGCCGATGTAGTTCAGGCCGGTCAAGGAGCGAATCATTTGCAGCGCCTCGTGGCTGGTGAAGCCGCCTACTTCGAGCGTGCCTGTTCCCGGAGCAAAAGCCGGATCGACAAAGTCGATGTCAAAGGTCAAAAAGCACGGCGTGTCCCCGATTTTTGCCTTGATCTCGCCAAGCACGTCATCCCAGCCGCGGTTGCGCAGCTCTTGCGTCGTGACGACGTTGTAGCCAAGCTCGTAGCTCGCTTCGAGATCGCCGGGGTGGTTGAGCGTCCCGCGAATGCCGACCTGAAACACTTTGTCCGGCAAAAGCAGCCCTTCCTCATGCGCCCGGATAAACGGCGAGCCGTGCCAATATTTTTCGTCGTAATACGTATCCCACGTGTCCGTGTGCGAGTCGAACTGAATCATCGCGACCTGGCCGTACACTTTTTTGGCGGCCCGCAGCGAGGCCAGCGTAATCGAGTGATCCCCGCCCAAGCCGATCGGCACGATTCCTTTTTGCATCAGGTCGAGCATGGCTTCCTCCATCAGCTCGTAGCTGCGGTGGATATTGTGCGGGATGACCGGGACGTCCCCGATGTCGATCGCCTTGGTGTCTTCAAACGGGTACACTTTGTGCGTCGGATGGTACGGGAACAGCGTCATCGAAGCCTGGCGAATCGCTTGCGGCGCAAAGCGCGCTCCGACGCGGAAGGACGCCGCCGTGTCAAACGGCTGTCCGATGATCGCTACCTTGGCATTTTCTCGCGCGGACGGCAGACGCATGAAAGTGCCTGTCGTGCAAAACTCCGGTTTTACATCTGGGGAAAGTGGATATTGCATGAGTTTCAGTCCTCCGTTTGTAGGTTGTCGGGTATGAATCGTCTGTTTCTTCTCTACAGCGTTGGACTTTTTGGCAAAGATGACGGGCAGTTGGCTTTGTTACCGTAGTGCCTCTCTATCCCTCAGCTCCTGCCCAACGCTGCCTGTATCCTTTTGCAAACAAGCTCGCCGGATGGGCGAAAGCCGGCAACAGGATCATGGACAGCAGGACAGCGATGAGGAAAAGCTTGTTTCGCATCGCTTGTAACCACTCCTTGTTTCCTTCCTTGCGCGTTCATTGAAATATTATTGCAAAAATTATGCCAATTTATCTTTCGTGAAAACGTTGAAAGGCAGGCTGTTTTCTATTCGTTTTTTCATGATCTATCCATTTTTGCATAACCGCTTTTGCCTGGTCTGATCGCGAAAAAGGAGCGCCGCCCGAATGAGCAACGCTCCTGCCGCTGTTTTTATGCCCGTGTTTCCCCGCTTAGTTCGCCCAGCCCCGCACACGTGCCGCTTCCGCCAGCCTTTTGACGGCGACCATGTACACGGCCTTGCGCATGTCGATGCTGTATTGCTCTGCTGTCTCGTACGCCTTGCGGAAGCTTCCCTCCATCTTCTCGCGCAGCATCTTGTCGACCGTCGCCTCATCCCAGTAGTAGCCCTGGTTGTTTTGCACCCATTCAAAATAAGAAACGATCACGCCGCCGGAATGAGGATGTCGCACGGCCGCTCCAACAGCTCCTGGTTGGTGATCCGGTCGGCAAACAACTGGGTGACCGCGCCAAACGAATCGCGGCGCTCCAGCAAGTACGGAATGTCGAGGCCAGCTTCGTCGTAGATCGCGCCATTGGCGTCCCCGATCCCGACGATTTTTACTCCTTGTTCATGTAAAAACTTCGCCAGGTAGCTGCCGACGTTTCCAACCCCTTGAATGATGACCCGGGCGTCCTGCGTTTTGCTGCTACACCTCTGCTGTTTTAGCAAGTCGTGTGCCAAACGGCGATCCTCGTGCCTTCTTATTGGCATGCGCTTTCTCGCTTTATGCATTTTTGGGTAAACGATGAATTTTTGCATGGATCATTGTCTTCGATTAGGCTTGCTCGTGAGCGAAAAAGCCGGACTGCGGGCTGCTTTCGCTTTTGGCACATCCCTTGCTTACAGTTGCTGATGCAAACAGTCGCATCACCACCGATTTGGCAAGGGGGGCAAATGACATGAGGAGAAACGATGCGACCAGACTCCGCAGCCGGGCGGCGGGAGGACTGGATCGAATAGGAACTGGCTTTTGCTCGTAACAGGCCGTTGATCGAAGCTTGCTTTTGGACGAAGCGACTTCTGAATGTTAAACGCTCTCATTTCACTCGCAAAGGGGATTGGTCATGGAAAAAAGCCTGAATTATTCAACTTCAGCACCCACGTTAAAAAGAAGCTTGAAGCTGTGGCAAGTCATCGTATTGGGGCTTGGCTATTTGACGCCTCTGACTGTGTTTGACACGTACGGGATCGTCAGCCAGGAAACCGGGGGCCACGTCCCGACCGCGTACATTCTCGCGCTGGCAGCGATGCTGTTTACCGCATCCAGCTACGGAAAAATGGTGCGGGTGTTCCCTGTCGCCGGCTCGGCTTACTCGTATGCGCGCCAGGCGATCAATCCGCACATCGGCTTTCTGGTCGGCTGGGTGTCGCTTTTGGACTACGTGTTTCTGCCCGTCATCAATGTGCTTTTGGGCAAAATTTATTTATCCGCCGCCTTCCCGATGGTTCCCGGCTGGATTTTGGGCATTTTGCTTGCTGCGGTGACTACTTTTATCAATTTTCGCGGTATTCAGTCTACGGCCAACTTCAACACGCTGCTGGTCGTGTTTCAGGTGATCGTGGTCGTCGTCTTTATCGGCTTGAGCATCTCGCACATCAGTGCGGCAGCAAACGGGGAGAGCGCCTTCACGATCCAGCCATTTTACGGCGAAGCGATTTCTTTTCCCACCTTGCTGACCGGAGCGGCCATTCTCTGCTTTTCGTTTCTCGGCTTTGACGCGGTCACCACTTATACGGAAGAAGCGGTCGATCCAATGAAGACGATTCCGCGCGGCATTTTTCTCGTCGCATTGATTGGCGGCGTCATTTTCATTACTACCTCCTATTTCACGCAGCTCGCTTTTCCGGTTGTCGACCAGTTCCAAAACCCGGAGTCCCCCTCGCCGGAGATGTCGATGATTCTCGGACAAGACTTGTTTTATGCGTTTTTCGTGGCAGGCAGCATTACCGCCGCTCTCGCCTCCGGGATCGCTTCCCACACGAGCGCTTCCCGCCTGCTGTACGTAATGGGCAGGGAAAACGTCTTGCCGAAAAAGTTGTTCGGCCACTTGCATCCAACGAGAGGAATCCCGGTTCGCAACGTGTTTTTCGTCGGGGCGGTGTCGCTTGCTGCGCTGTTCCTCGATCTGGAGACGGCGCTCGCCTTCATTAATTTTGGGGCATTGACCGCCTTTACTGCCGTCAACGCTTCCGTCATCGCCCATTACTATATTCGCAACCAACGGCGTTCCCTGGCGGATACGTATCGCTACTTGCTTGCCCCGTTGTGCGGGACCAGCTTCGTCGCGTTTCTCTGGTACAACCTGGACAGCCATGCCCTGACGCTCGGGCTGCTCTGGACGCTGGCGGGCATCGGCTACTTGCTGATCGGCACCAAGTTTTTCACGAAAAAGCCGCCTGTCATCGACTTTGAGGAAGCGATTTGATTTCGCTCTGCGCTGACCGTCAGCCAGCCAGTGCGCTTTAGCCAAAACTATTATCAGGAGTTGAGCTGCTCATGAAATTCGAATATTTGTACGATCAATCGGAAAATTTGCTCTCGCGCTTTGTCACCTTCGCCACGGAGCACCATCGCTACGACTTTGCCTTTTTCTACTCCCAGCACTTCGACGGCAAAAGCATTGTCATGTCGCTGCAAAACATGCGCGCCGCCCTGATCTCTTCCGACGACCTTGCGCACAATCATAGCTGGGTGCAGCCGCTTGCGGTGCATGCAGAAGACGAGGACGTCGTCACGAGCTTTTTGCAGAAAGCGCTCTCTTCTTTGTTTCGGCATGATGATCTTGATTGAATGAGGGGTGAATCTGTAAGCAAGTCTTTAGGTGGATGATTGATCTTTGGGCTGATGCCGGGATGTTGGGCATCGGCTTTTTGGGGTTGGGCAGGGTTTTTGAGGGCTGGTTGGCATTCTTGGTAACAGCGCGGTCTTCCCCTGTTTTTAGCAAGGGACAACTTCTCTATTAGCTGAATAGGACAGAGAACCATCGGGAACAAGCAACATTCCAAGCGTATGACATTTTTATGAACGACAAATTGCGACACGTTTTCAACAAATTTTGTTATTAAATGTAATTAATTACAAAAAAGGAGGGTTAAAGATATGAACCAGTACAAATGTCATTCGCTCAAAATTGTATTGCCCGTCGTATTCGCCGTCTCTGTTCTCGCTGTGCCATTCGTAGACGAACTCTCTACCGTTTCGGCTGCCAAAACAGACAGCGAAGCCCCGGCGGAAAAAATCCCGGAAACGATGGAACCGGGCACCATCATTACTTTTGATGAAAACAACAAGATGATCGTCCACCCTTATGAATATAAGGAAGAAGCAGAGAGGCCAAGAGCCAAAGCAGTGCAGAAACAGAAGCCGGATAAAGAAGAGAAAGCCGTTCTTGCCCATATCGAACAGGAGAGAGTGTCGCTGCCCGTCTACTATGATACGGAGCCGGAATTGCCTGCGCCGCACCCCGGCATGACCGTCTACTACGATGGGATGGGATATCCGACCAAGATCGTAGCCGCGGATGGAAAGCTGGTTGATTACGACTCCGCAAGCATCGGTACAAGCAATGCCAAAGCGCTCTCGACAAGTCATGCTGCCGCTGCTGGCTGGACTCCTCCTAAAAACGGTGAGTACGTCTATGGCAAAAACAACGAGAACAAAATTACGATAACCGATAACTATGTGATGGGTGAAGGCTGGGTTACTTGGTACGATGGCGAAGGAAAAACAGGGTCTGATAACAAAAAATTAAAAAACAATAACTGCGCGACAAAGATGAAATACGACCGACCACCCTACAATACGGAAATCAGAGTTAGAAACCTTGAAAACGACATCGTCAAGGAAACTTACAAGGGAGATATTGGTGGGCTTCCCCACGCCGTCCTAGATATTATGCCTGACTTCATGGAGCAGGAGTTCGAAACGAAAGTCGACAAAAAGAAAGGGACTGGCCGTTTCAAAGGCAGAACCTATCATGAAAAATAAGCAGAAGCATCTCTGCCATATGCGTCTGCTAGTTCGGGACGCTTATCTTCATCATGTTATGAAAAAGGAGCACACCCAATGAACGGCTTGTTCCGCAGCATCCTTGTATTGGCGACAGGCTTGTTGGCGCTAACCGCGTGTTCGCAAACGACAGGTCCCGCGTCGGAGACTGTCTCTGTGCCCCTGCCGCCACCGCCACCCGTCTCTCCCTACCTGTCGATCACGGCGACAACCGAGCAGGGCAAAAATTTGTATTTTACCTACCAGTTCGATACCAAGACCGTACAGCACGTAATCGAAACGCCCGATACCGCCCAATACCCGCTCGGCGCCGTCGACCTGCAAAACGGGGCGCTGTTTTATGCGGAACGCGATGCCACCGGGTCAGACCAACTGGTGAAGCTCGACCTGGCGACGCAGCGGAAAGAAACGTTGACCACCGATCTGTTTGCGATCAATTCCATCATTCCGACGGGCGACAAGGTGATTTTGGCGACCGCGGAAAAAAGGAAAGACGTTGTCCAGCTCGCCTCCTATGACTTGCGCGCCAACACGCTTACGTACTGGATGAAGCCCGAAGATCACGATACGTCCGTCCGATCGTTGTCCTATAATCCGTTTACTCGCAAGCTGTACGCGACGTTGTATTCTTTTGCAGAAAGCAGCCAAAACATGGAAAAGGCAAACGAAACACAGGCAGATGACGTCGTGGCCGCCACGCACCGCGTTGTCGAGTACGATCTGAACGGAAATGCCTTGCGGGAATTGTACAAGGCCCGAGAAGTGATTCCTTCCTTTTCCGTCTCAAAGGATGCGAAGCTAGCGCTGGTCAGAAGTGCGCCCATGGTCCATAAACAGCGGGAGAACTACTTGCACTACCTGGGTTCAGGCAAAAAAGAGAAGCTGGACCTTCCCGAGTTGGGGAGAATCGAGGAAATGTACTTGTCTGTTGACAAACAAGGGTTTTACTTCGCTGGAACTGTGAAAAACCCGCCCAAGCATCTGGCCCCTGTCGCCGGAGCATTGAACGGCCTGTATTACTACGACTTTGCCACCCGCACGATCACCCTGCTCTTTTCCAGGCCAGATACTTACATCAACAATTTTGTGCTGCTGGACGGCGCTTCGGCGGCGGCGCAATAAATGCGGGAGGGCAGCTTGATAGCGTTCCCTTCGGCAAAAATACAGCGGCTTTTTTGCGACAGATAGCGAGCAAGCTTCCATAGGAATAGCGTGGGAATGGCAAGCGATGGGGTGGCAACTTTCTCAAGCGAGGGGACAGCGACTTTCTCAAGCGATGAGGCAACGACTTTCGCAAACGCCAGGCGGTGACGAACAGGCGGCGATCGCCTGTGCGCTCTGCTCTGTTTTCGATTTTTGGGCTTTCACACACATGGGCATCCGCATATGGTAATCGGGAGAGCAAAACCCGCGAAAGGAGCAACACGATGTACCCATCGTATTATCACCATCCATGGCATCCCACCGCCATGCCGGTCAACTGGAATCAGCCGTATTGGGAGCACTACTGGCTTCCGGCCTACTCCCATTGGCATGCAAGCTGGGAGGGCGGCTGGAATCGCGTTGAGCTGAAAGACTACGGCCCTCATCCACTGGCGATCAACATTGATGAAGCTGCGAAGCAAAATACAAACTATCGCACCGCCCTGTGGACAGGGAAGCATTTGCAGGTGACGCTGATGAGTATTCCCGTGGGCGGAGACATTGGCTTGGAAATCCATCCGGACACCGATCAGTTCCTCCGCATCGAAGAGGGCCACGGGCTTGTGCAAATGGGGCCGCGAAGAGACAGGCTGGACTATCAGGCCAGACTGAATGACGACTATGCCGTGATGGTCCCGGCAGGAACGTGGCACAACATCATCAACACCGGAAACGAGCCGTTGAAACTGTACACGATCTACGCGCCGCCCCATCATCCGCACGGAACGGTGCACCGAACAAAAGCGCAGGCCGCAGCAGAAGAACGCCACCACTCCTGAATGTGAATGCATCAGCCCGAAAAAAATCCCAATCTCTCGCGTGGATAACGAGAAATTGGGATTTTGTGTTGGGGATGGCCGCCTACTTTTCGACGAGTGTTTCCGCCTGCTCAAAAACTACCTTTCCATCGAAAATCGTCAGCCGCACTTTCGTATCCAGAATTTCCTCCACCGGGATGGCAAACAGATTGCGCTCCAGGACGGCGATGTCAGCGAGCTTGCCCGCCTCCAAAGTCCCCAGCTCGTGCTCGCGGAACGTCCCATATGCCGATCCGGCTGTGTACGCCTTGAGCGCATCGGCGAGCGAGATCCGTTCATGCGAATGCCAGACGTTTTCCCCGCTGCTGTCGATGCGGGTGACGGCGCGATACACTTGCAAGAGCGGCTGCAATATGTCGATCGGGAAGTCTGTGCCAAACGCCAGTCTCGCTCCGGCCTGCTGCAGCGTGTTGATGGAGAACACATGCGGTTCCCGCGCCAAACCGATGCGCTCGGTGTACACGCCCCGCTCGGACATGGCAAAATGGTCGGGTTGCATCGAAGCGGTCACATCCAGCTCCTTGAACCGGGGAATGTCGTCCGGGTGGATGACTTCCACGTGCTCGATGGAGTGGCGAGAGTCGCGCTTGCCGTTTGTTTTTTGCGCTTCCTCGTAGGCGTCAAAGGCAAGCCGGATCGCCCCGTCTCCGATGGCGTGGAAGCGAATGGAAAAGCCTTCCTTGTCGGCCTCCACCACCCATTTTTTGATCGTCTCCGGCGGAAACGACGTCTCTCCGCGCGTATCCGGCTGGTCGGCGTACGGCTCCAGCAAATAGGCGGTACGCGCCGTAATGACGCCGTCGATGAACTGCTTCAAGCCCGACACTCGCAGCTTGTCTGACTGGTACGTCTCCCGCAGCCTTTTCGCCCGCTCCAGGTCGCCGTCCAGGGCAGGCCAGAGGTGAAGCCGCGCCGTCAGCTCCCCTGTGTCCTCGAACTCCTTGAACAGCTCGTAATCCGTCAGCATATCCATCGATTCTGTGGCGAACAGGTCGTGCACGGCAGTGACGCCGAGACTCGCTGCGTGCGCCAGGAAGTTTTTGAACAGCTCCTGCTTCTTTGCTTTTGTAAAATGATAGGCGTGCTTGACGACGGCCCCCATCGCTTTTTCGTACAGCAGGCCATCCGGCTCTCCGGTTTCGTCTTTGCCGATAATCCCGAAGGCAGGGTCTTCCGTGTTCCGGTCGATGCCTGCAATCTCCAGCGCCTTGGAGTTCACCCAGACGTAGTGGCCTTCGGCGTGGAACATGATCGCAGGCCGATCGGGGACAACCCGGTCGAGGGAGTAGCGATTCGGCAGTCGCTGCGTGTCCCAGTAGCCGGCATCCCAGACCGCGCCGATGACCCACGGTTCATTCGGCTTCGCTTGCGCAAATTCGCGGATGATCTCCAGCGCTTCCGCTTCGGAGCGGGCGGAAAACAGCATCGCGCTTTCCATCATCACCGCTCCGTGCATCACGTGCAGATGGAAGTCGTGAAACCCTGGCATGACGAGCTGATCCTGAAAATCGTATCGTTTTGTCTCTTCCCCTGCGTACTTGCTGATTTCTTCCTTGGAGCCAACCGCGATAATCCGGTTGCCCGCGATGGCAATAGCGGCAGGCTCCGGCCGGTCGGAAAGCCCGGTAAAAACGGCGTTGCTCGATACAATCAGGTCGGCTGTTTGCGTGGTCATAAATATCCATCCTCTCCAGATCGTGTTTGCTGTGAAAAAACGTTTGCCTCATTCCGTACGCCTTTAGTGCACCTCGTCGACAGTGAGCATGGGGGGCGGCTGCCTGAACATTTTCGTCAGCCCCAGCAGATAAAGAAAGCCGATCAGCAGCCAGCTTCCCCCGAGCAGCAAGGAGTGTTTGTCCAGCTTGACAAAAAACAGGCCGATGAGCGCCGCACCGATCAGCGGCAGGAGCAAGTATTGAATCGTGCCTTTGAACGATCGCTGTTTCTCGCGAATGTAGTAATGGGCAATCACGGCCAGATTGACGAAGAAAAAGGCGAATAAGGCCCCGAAATTGATAAACGATACGGCCGTCATGAGATCGAGAAACAGCGCGCTCATCGCGACTACGCCGATGAGGACGATATTCGGAATCGGCGTGCGGAACTTCGGCGACAAATAGCCAAACACTTTTTTCGGCAAAACATTTTCCCTGCCCATCGCGTACAAAATGCGCGAGGCGCTCGTGCCTGACGCTACGGCGGAGGCAAAACCCGCTGTCAGCCCGACCGCAATCACAATGCTCGTAAACACGTTTCCGCCGATGTACGCGGCAATCTCCAAGTAAGCGGAGTCGGGATTTTGGAAGGACTGATACTGCGGGAAAATGAGTTGCGCGAAATAAGAGCCGGAAATAAACAGCAGCCCGCCAATCAGCGTAATCATGTAAATCGCTCGCGGCAATGTTTTCGTCGCGTCCTTCGTCTCCTCCGAAAGCGTCGTCACCGCGTCAAAACCGAGGAAGCTGAAACAGAGCAGCGGAACGACGGACAAAAGCGTCGGAACGTTGATTTTTGCATCGTAAAAGGGCAGCGTCGAGAACAGTGTCCCTGCCCCCTTGCCGTTTTGCAGTCCGTAAATCGCCAAAACGAAAAACAGCAGGAAGACGAACAGTTGCAAAAACAGCATGTACGTATTGAACTGCGCTGCCAGCTTGATCCCGAGAATGTTGACCGCCGTAATGACGGCAACAAACGAAACGATCCAGACGAACATCGGGACGGAAGGAAAGAAGGCGGACAGCGAGATGCCGATGAGCAGCGAGCTAATCATCGGGCTGAACATGTAGTCGATGATGATCGTCCAGCCGACGATAAAGCCGACGTGCGGGCTGATCGTTTTTTGCGTAAACGTGTAGGCCGCTCCCGCATTCGGAAACGCTTTTACCAGTTGCGCATAGCTGTACGCCGTAAACAGCATGACAATCAGCGCAATCGCATACGCCGTGGGCATCATCCCGTTTGTGCTGTGTACGGCAACACCGTAGGTCGAAAAAAACGTTTGCGGGGCCATGAAAGCCAGCCCGAAAAAGACGATGTGTTTCAAGGTAAGCGAGCGTTTCAGCGTTGGTGCAGTCGGATGCTCCATAGATCAATCCCCCAGTTCTTTTGCTAGGCTCCTCTCCTTTTTCGAGAAGTTGTCCTCTGCATATTTTGTACCAAGTCTGATTATTTAGGAATTTCAGTTTATTTTCACCCTGTTTCGAAACGTTTTTGCCGTAGCATCTATGCAATCGCGCATCGGCAACCCATTTTTGCATAATCAGATCAGAAAATTTGGCTGCGACAAGCCATTGGTACAGCCTTAGTTGCACGTATGCTGGCACGAGAAAAAACGGCTGCCGAACTTGCTGGCAGCCGCTGTTTCATGATTGGCATGTGCTGGCGAAAATTCGCCCTGTGCCTGTGCCGCCTGCTACCTGTTTTTTGGCAGCAAAGGAAGGCGAATGTGGCTCGGGTGCTGTTCATCGTGGTAAATGTGCTGCCGGGCCACCACCGTCTCGGTTTCCGTCGCCAAATCTGTCCCGGTGTTCGGATTCGGGAACGAAAAGTTCTCCGCCCCGGACGTGACACAGACCCGAATGCGGTGGCCTTTTTCGAAGACGTTGGCGATTTTGCCCATGCGGATTTCGTAGCGCTCAATCTGGCCTGGCTCAAGCAGCTTCGGCTCGGCAAAAGAATGACGGTAGCGGGCGCAGATGATTCCGTCCGACAGCCGGATGGAGTTGCCCTCTTCATCGACGTCGCTCAGGCGCACCAGCCAGTCCGTATCCCGCGCAGAGCTTGCCGCGTACAGGACAGCCGAGATTTCCCCCGCGATCGCGACGTCTTCCTGCAACGGCTCCGAGGTGTAGACTAGCACGTCCGGGCGCTTTTCGACCTCCCGGTAATTTTCCGGCACGCTGTTTTCGTTTTCGGACAAATCGAGCAAATAAGGCGCGGCGTCCAGCGGGTCAAACAAGTACGCGTCGGCTGGCTCGTTGCCCGGAGCCGCGAGCGTCAGAGCGCCGTCTCCCGCGCTCTTGGGTTGTGTCCATTGTGGTAGTACATCGGTTAAACGGAACGGTATCTATCGCTCAAGACAACGCTATCTATGTAATGATTGTGGAAAATCTTTCAATGATCTGACAAATACGCCATTTTCAGGCTCTCGATACCCTGAAAAATGGGTGAAATACATTGAATTAATGGTAGAGGGATATACCCTACCAAAAATCGCTGAAAAACTCCAAATACACATTTCTACTGCCTTTTATTGGAGGCATAAAATCTTGAACGCATTAGGAAGTCTTGGCTTTAATCAACTGCAAGGTATCGTTGAGAGTGACGAAACCTTCTTTCGTGAGTCTATGAAAGGTAGAGAAATCACTCATAGAAAATCCAAGAAACGAGGTGAAAAAGACGAAAAAAGAGGAATTTCCAACCTTAAAATTGCTGTTGTAGTTGCACAAGACCGTAACGGTAGTGTGATTGCTCGAAAAGCAGGAACAGGTCGTGTAAGAGCTGAAGAAATTGACACTGTTCCGTTGGCTTGAATTAGGCAAGTATTTGGCATTTGAAAAACGTGTTGAGCAAATGCTTATTTCAGCGTGTCAAAAATCGACCAACACCACAGTCAATTCTTTAAGGTCTGTTTTATAAGGCATAAAAAAGGATAGCGTATGCTACCCGTCTTGCATCAATTTTCGGCAATACCATTGGCAAGTAATGAAATATATCCGATTGTACAAATTGCAATAATGTTAAGTATTATTAGTAGCCATTTCATTATGCCTTTTTTGGCTTTTAGTCCCGAAAAAACTCCTAATAATGGGAACAGAAACATCGAAATAATAAATGGTTTACCGAATGTTCCTAACGACACACCACTCAACATTGTATAAAACAAACCAATGAAGATTACCAAAGTAGCAAGTGAAAAAATACTGTATTTATTCAAATGGGTTCACCTCCTGAAAGTTATTTGTTATTCCTAATTTATCATATTCAAACCTTTATACAATTACTATTTTTATATCTTTATTATATCACAATGTTTATTTTTCTCCTTCAGAAGCCACAAAGTTTACGAAAACAGCCTTAAAAATAAACGTGGGCCTAGAATTTGAATAATTTTAATACAGTTAACCTTTTCCCCCAGAGCTCATAAACCTAGCTTCCTTTTCGATTACTTCAGTTTAATAGTTTCCGTATGCTCTATTCCTTTTGTGTCATCCCAAATGATTGTAACATATGCATTGGAAAGCTTACTTCGGAGTTTCCAAACAGGAAGAACCCAAGCATCCATTTCTCCTCCATCAAGTGTCATTAAATAAACAGTATCACTGTATTGGTATGGATTGTGATACTTGATTGTTTTATTAAGACCTAGTTCCTCAGATAGATTTACTTCTATACTTTTTAAACTTATAGGTAACTCCTTAACCCTATATTCAAGCTTCAAATTATCAGTTGTTACATTACGGTTAATTGCTGTCACTTTTATTTCCCCTGACCAGTTGGTTGAAACACCATTTAAAGAACACCCAGCAAAAAAGTTAGGTAAATACACAAAATCAGTATCCCTGTCGCTATTAGTGGCATCCATTTTTTTATTGTCATTTTACCCCTCCCGCTCTCTCTCACTGGCTATTAGGGCTTGCTGAACGAATGAGAAATATACAAGAAATCATGAATAATATGCAGATTTGGTTCCAAAACAGCAAAGTCAGAGTCTGAATGGCATATCAGTAGTATAAAATACTGTTTTTCCGATCCATTTTGAACGTTTCGTGTGCCTCTTGATTGAACGAAATTCTTACTGGTGCAAGGTTTTTCAAAGAATTCCTGCAAAAACCTTGCACTTGGTTATAAATCCAGATTTTCCGCAGTTTTCTTTGATTATTTCACGATTCCTCGCGTTTATGCATTGTTCAGCAAGCCCTATATAAATGCCAAATGGACGGAACTACCTTGTAGGTCATTCCGTTCTTTCGCCATTTGAAACCAGAATCACGTACAGAAAAATCAGTTTATTAGTCCAGAGATTTTTATGCAACGCTGGTGATTTGTTCAATATCATTATTGTAGATGAAATTGTATAAAGCCGCCCTTTTTCCCTTCGCGCACCGGAGCGAAAAAGCTGCCGTCTCCCGCGTAATTGCGGCGGCTCCACGTCAGCCCCAGCATCCGCACGCCCAGCTCGTAAAAAATGCGCAGCAGGCCGAGATCGTTGTACAGCGGCTCTGCGCCTTCCAGCGAGAGGATGAACGAGACTTTGCCTGCCTGTCTGGCTGTGAGCAGGTCTTGCACGCATTTTGCGATGACAAACTGGTCGCCGGACTCCGCCGCTTCCGCGTGCAGGGCGCTCACCTGGTTCAGCGCCTTGCGCAAGGCCATTTCCGGCACAAACGCATCTTCGACGAATACGGCGGCCACGACGGAATGCACGCCGCCCTGCTGAAACCGCGGCAAATACTCCGTCTCGATCAGCTTCGTCCGTCCGTAGCCGCGTTGAATCTCCACATCCATCAAAAGGTCAAAATGCCCGTCCAGCACATGGACGCCATCGTGAAAACGCCGCGCCTGCTCCACAGTCGCATCTGCCATGCTCGCTCATCTCCCGTCTTTTTTGTCCAAATAGTTGTAGATCGTGTACTTCGTGACGCCCAGCAAATCGGCCACATGCTGGACGGCCCCTTTGATTAAAAACAGGCCGACTTCGTCGAGCAGGTGGATAAACTGGATTTTTTCTTCTTTTTGCATGAGAGCGATCGGCTTGCCCGTCTTTTTCAGGCAGTCGTCGATCATTTGCTCCATCAGGCTGGTGACCGTTGGCGCGAACGTTTCTGCCGTCCGGCCTTCCTCCACCTTGTCGGCAAACGCCATCATTTCGCTCAAGGCCGACTGCGCGATCGCAATGTGCGTCAGGTCGATGTTGATGCACAGGCTGCCGATGACCTGTCCGTTTTCGTCCTTGATATAGATCGAGCTGGACTTGATCTGCTTGCCTTTGATCGTGTCGTTGCGGTAGTTGAGGTCGTAGTCCTCCTGGCTCGTCTTGGCGGTGCGCAGCGCTTGCAGCGCCAGATTGGTGACAGGGGAGCCGACCTGTCTGCCGCTCACATGGCCGTTGTGGATCGCAATGATCGAGGAAGACACGTCCGTCAGATTGTGCAGCACCACTTCGCAATGCTGGCCGAATGTTTTCGCCAGCCCTTCCACGACCGGTATGTAGCTGGTGAGAATCGGATGAATCGGTTTCGTCATGAAAAAAGCCTCGCTTCTTTTGTCTAAGATGATGTCAACTGACCTCCACAATCAGCTCAATCTCAAGCGGATTGTTGAAGGGCAGGACAGAGGTTCCGGCTGCCGCCCGCGCATGCTTGCCTGCCTCCCCGAACACTTCGATCAAAAGGTCGGAAGCGCCGTTGATGACTCGCGGCTGCTCGTAAAAATCCGGCGCGCTGCTGACCAGCGCAAACAGCTTGACCATGCGCACAATCCGGTCGAGATCGCCAAGCTCGGCTTTCAGCATCGAAAGCAGATTGAGCGTCGTAATTTTCGCCGCCTCGTACCCTTCTTCGATCGTCACGTCTGCCCCCAGCCTGCCCAGGTAGAGCGGCTTGCCATCGACGTAGCAGCCCGCCCCGGAAGTGTAGAGCAGATTGCCCGTCCGCACGCACGAGACGTAGTTCGCCATCGTCGGCGGTGGCGGCGGCAGCGTATAGCCCAGTTGCTGCAAGCGATTTTCGATCTTCGACATAGCATCACCCCGCGAATGAATGAAAAGTCAGAAATATTTTTCGTTACGTTAACCATACTATTCTGCGCACTTCTTTTTCAACAAATTTTTGAATACGATTAATTTTTTAAAAATCTATCCAGCAAAAAAGCCAGGCACGCTCGCTTGCAAGCATGTCTGGCGGATTGTTGGCGCATTTCTGGCGCATTTCTGGCGCATTTCTGGCGCGTTGCTGGCGATCCCGCAACTCATCTGCACCTGCAAAAGCGGTTTCCCTTCGCCTTCCTAACGGAGCCTCAATAACGAAGCTGCATCAAAATGCTTCTGATCTCGTCGTCATTCATCATCAGATCGTAATGCTTCCGGCTGATTTTCGCCAGCGCGAGATCGTGGTAGAAAAATTCCGTGAAAACTTTGACAAACGGCTTGGACATCGTTTTGATCGCTTGCCACGACTGGTTTTCCTCACAGGCGAAAATCACCTCGCGCTCGTCGATAATCAGCAGGCGAAAGCGCTCCAGCGTGTGGTGCTCTGCTGCCGGAATCAGCGTATGCACTTTGGCGATATTCGGCTTCAACGCCCCGACGACGAGCACCTCCACGTCTACTCCGTCCGCTTCTTTCTGTTCCAGAAGCGGCAAATACTCGACCAGATCGTCTTTCCACGCCGAAATGCGGATGGAGCTTTTCGCTTCCTGAATCATCTGCTTGCTCTGTACGCGAATCGACGTGTCGACCTTCAGGCTCCAAACCAAATCTTCGGAGTAGGACTTTTTGCGCGACTGGATTTTCAACTGCTTGATGTTGTCCTGGAACTCTGCCGTCAGCTTTTCGATGGCAAGCGGCAAGGGCAGCGCACTGTAGAGCTTTTTCTTTTCCGATACCGAATCCAGCACCATGCCTTTTTCGATCATGCGCGACAGCACTTCGTATATTTTCGCTTTTGGCACGCCGGAATATTTCACGATTTTCGTCGCGTCCAACGGTTCCTCGCTCGACACCAGCGCTTCAAAAACTTTGCTTTCATACTGTGAAAAACCAAATTTTTGTAACATGCTTCCTCCTGCCCGTATCAACTGGTTATTTATTTCCTATGATAAAGCATAGATGGACACAAAGCCAACGAACCTCCGAATTGACAGGCGCCTGGCTTCCATGTAAGCTGGTAAAAGCCTGCAAATTAGGTTACTCCACGAGTAGTAACTAAAATTCAAAATCGTTGCACTTCTCTTTCAAAACGCTTTGAAAGCGGCTCCACGGGCCTGGAAGGGACATGCACCTCGCGCAGCATGAGATACTTGTCATAATTGGGAGGCAGAAAGTAGCAATGAATGTCGTTTTTTTGTTGACGGGTTTACTGTTTGTGTTCGGCGTGGGCTTTGCGCTCAGCCATCATCGCAGAGCGATCAGGCTAAAGCCGATTCTCATCATGATCGCCACCCAGCTCGTGCTGGCCTTTCTTTTGCTCAATACCGGGCTCGGGATTGACCTGATTTTGTTTATTTCCAAAGGCTTCGATACACTGATGAAGCTCGGGATCAGCGGAGTGGACTTCGTGTTTGGCGGGCTGGAAAACAACGGCACGTCCACCTTCTTTCTCGATGTGCTGCTGCCGATTATTTTCATCTCCGTGCTGATCGGGATTTTGAACCATTTTAAAATCTTGCCGCTGCTCATTCGCTTCACCGGCTTCGTGCTGAGCAAGCTGAACGGAATGGGCCGGCTGGAAAACTACATCGCGGTCTCCTCTGCTTTTCTCGGGCAATCGGAAGTGTTTCTGACGACGAAAAAGCAGCTCGGGCTCGTCTCCAGCAAGCGTCTCTATACGCTGTGCACCTCTGCCATGAGCGCTGTGAGCATTGCCATCGTCGGCGCCTACATGACCATGCTGGAGCCAAAATACGTGGTCGTCGCCATCGTCGTGAACATCCTGTCGGCGCTGATCGTCGCCAACATCATCAACCCGTACGAGCTGACGGCGGAAGAAGACTTGATCGAGCCTGAGGCAGAAGTAGAGAGGCCTGCCTTTTTCCAGATGATTAGCGAGAGCATCGTGGACGGGCTGAAAATCGCCGTGATCGTCGGCGCGATGTTGATCGGCTTCATCGCCCTGATGAATCTGGTCAACGAGCTGTTTTTGCTGATCTTCCGCATTTCGTTCCAGGACGTGCTCGGGTACATTTTCGCTCCTGTCGCCTTTTTGATGGGCATTCCCCAGGCGGAGATCGTTACGGCTGGCAGCATCATGGCGACGAAAATCGTCACGAACGAATTTGTCGCGATGCTCGACTTCAAGGAAATCGCGAGCAGCCTGTCGGCGAAAACGGTCGGCATCGTCTCGGTCTTCCTCGTCAGCTTTGCCAACTTCGGCTCCATCGGCATCATTACAGGCTCTGTGCGCGCGCTGAATGAAAAGCAGGGCGATCTCGTGGCGAAATTCGGCTTGAAGCTGCTGCTCGGCTCCACGCTCGCCTCTGTCTTGTCCGCCACGATCATCGGCGTCTTTCTGTGATCGGCGGCTGGCTTCCACGCAAAAAACAGGCATGCAGCTCACAGCCATGCCTGTTTTTTTGCGTTCGCAGCTTCTGCGGATTGAGCTTGCCAGCTTCATCTGGCAAGGCAAGCTGGCTCAGCCGGGACGACGGCGCTCAAGCGCAACTCGACCCTTGTCCCTTGCCCTTCTGTCGAGTAAATCTCGATCTGCCCGCCCATTTCCTCGACCAGCTTTTTGCAGACGGAGAGGCCGATGCCCGTCCCCTTTTCCTTCGTCGTATAAAACGGCTCAAACAAATGCTTCTTGCGCTGCTCGGAAATACCGCAGCCGTTGTCCTCAATCGTCACGCTGACCGTTGATTCGGAGGCAAAAAAACGGGTGTGAATCCGGACGATTCCGTTTGTGTCCACTGCGTCGATCGCGTTTTGCATCAGGTTGAGGCAAATTTGCTCCACGTGGGATGGAATCGCCCAGACCCGGACTTGCTCAGGTGAATAATGAAAAGACAAGTGCACATCTTTTTCGATGAGAGAATGCATCGTCAGCTCATGCACCCTCTCCAGCAGCGGGTGCAGCTCGACGATTTCGTTGCGGCTGTTCGCCGCTTCATTTTTGCGGGCCAAAATCAAAAAGCTCGTGACCAGCTTGTCCAAGGTTTGCACCTCGTGCTGGCAAATTTGAATGTACTTGGCAAAGCGCTCCCTGTCTGCCGGAGAGGGAGCCTCCAGTTCCAGACTTTTTCGCATCAACTGCAAAAATCCGCGAATCGCCGTCAACGGATTGCGTATCTCATGCGCCATGCCTGCGGCCATCTGCCCGATGACCCCCATTTTTTGCTGGTGCAAATGGCTGATCTTCTGATCTTTGCTCGCCAAGTATCCGCGCATCGTGTGGTGATAGCGCACGCTTAGCACATCGTGCAGGCGCGACAACAGTTCCTCTCTGGCCAGTGCCTCCGTGCAGGCTCGCCGTATGCCCTCATACGCATGGTGGCGCAGGTTGTGCATCGCTTCGAGCAGCACTTCCTTCGGGATTTCTTCCTTCGCCCACCTCTCCCCCCACTTGTACGACTTCCTGGGCAGCGCCTGCAAATATACCGTGTACTCGCCCTCTTCTGCAAATAGCTGCTGCACCGCTTCTGTCAGCAAGCCGTGAACCCCTATCCGCTGCTGTTGCTGATATTTGCGATAGTAACGGGAAATCGGCTCTCCAAATGAAAGCATGTCTTGCATGTGCAGCTCCACGATTTCCTCCGCAGCGACCAGCAACGGCGACAGCCATCTGTCCCTGACCGAAATCCACTCTTCGTCACTCATTGTTTCCCTCTTGCCCTTCCCCATATTTTCCCAACCAAAGGACAATTCGCTAGACTGTGACTGGTTCCTTCTCACACATAAATAAAAAATGATACGCCGGTTCTCTTTTTGCACGACAACGTCCGTTTGCCGCAGCCAGGCGAAGCGTTTGCTTTTTTCCGGCAAAAAAAGGATACGCAGCGAAATAGCTTACGCATCCTTCTTTATGACAAGCTATTGCTGCTCCGACGAGCCGTTGTTTACAGAAGCTTTCGTCAATTGACGCAAGGCGTAGCTCATCCTCGCGACCTCGCCTTCCCGATCCCGGAAAAAGTCGATCCAGACGATGGAATCTCTCCGTCTAAAAATAAAGCTGTCTTTTGCTACAGGCAATAGCGGATAAACGAGGCCGTCCACTTCCAAATACAACTGCCCATCCCGCTTTGCAATCACGGTATTCAGCCATTCGTTCGATTCATAGCGGCCTGCGTATTCGGACAGTTGCTCGTCTGCCAGCTCATACGGCGCGTATGTGTACACCGGAGCGACGCCCTCTCCGTTCGTGCGGAATACTTCCAGGTAAGCCAACAGATCGTTCACGGTTGATTTGAGAAAGCCGGCGGCGCGCATGGCGGGGGCATCGTGCCAGTGCGGGGCGGCAATCACCTGATTTTCGCCGTCGAGTTTTTTGTTCGTGTACAAAATCGTGACGTCGTCCTTGTCCGCAAGCGCCTCCACGTCAAACACGGTCCGCTGCATCCCGAGCGGCTGCAAAATGTGCTCGGTCACGTACTGTTCATACGTCTGCCCGCTCACCCGCTCGATGATCGCCCCGAGCAAGCCGTAGGCGTCGTTGTTGTAGCTGAACACTTCTCCCGGCTCGCCGAGCGGCTTGGCGTCAAACGCCGCGATCGCCTGCAGGACCTCTTCATACGTGTCCAGGTACGGCAGCTTTTTCAGCTCTTCCTCCGCTTCCGTCCCCGCAATCGCCGGGTCTTGCTCCATACTGCGCTTCATCGCTTTGTCCAAAAAAGGCAGCGGCGCCATTCCCGGCGTATGCGTCATGAAGTGATGAATCGTTATCCGCTTCGTCAGCTCTTCATCCCCGGCGCGAAACTCCGGCAAATACTTGACGACCGGATCGTGGACAGACAGCTTGCCAGCCTCCTGCAACTGCATGATGGCGACGCACGTAAAAGACTTGGTGATCGAGGCGATGCCAAACACCGTGTCGGCCGAGAGGGGCAGCCCGTTTTCCCTGTCGCGGTAGCCGAATGTCTTCTGGTACAGCAGCTTTCCTCCCCGCGCGACCCCAATCGCCGCTCCTGGCGCGTTGGCCTCGGCCAAAAGCTGCTCGGCATACTCTTCAAACGATTTCGTCCATGTCGTCACCTGCATCAGTTCCCCACCGCCTCGTCGTAAATCGCTCTGGCTGCGCGGGCGATGGCCAGCTCTGCGGCCTGCTTGTCGGTCACGCCCCGCGACAGTACGGTAATCGCAATCGTTCCTTTTCCATCAGGCAAATAAATCAGTCCTGCGTCGTTGACCACGGCGTTGACCGTCCCGGTCTTGTGCGCGACCTTCGTTCCTTCCGGCAGCAAGTAAGGCAGGCGGCTGTTGAACTGCTGGCGGCGCAAAATGTCCAGCATCAGCTCACAGGAGGCTTGCGTCAAAATTTCTTTTCGCGCGATCAGCATGAGCAGACGGTTCAGGTCGCGCGGCGTCGCTACGTTGTTGTCTAAAGTCGGCAGCGAAACGTCGTGGACGATTTCGTACTCGCCGGTTTCCTCCCGGCGCTCGTATTCGTCATAGCCTGCCGGGGACGGCGCTGGCTCGTTCATGCCGACACAGCGGTTGAGCAGTTGCCAGCACGTATGCCGCAAATGAATCTGCTTCAGCCCCAGCTCGTGCATGTGCGCCTCGACCTTGTCGATGCCGCCGACAAGCTCGATGATAAGATCGGTCGCGTAGTTGTCGCTGACAATCGTCATCAGCGTCGCCAAGTCCTTGACGGTCAAGGCCGCGCCCGCATCCAGCTCCTGCAAAATGCCTGAACCGGGGACGCGCGTGTCTTTTTGCGTCACCACCCGCTGGTCGAGCCGGACGCGCCCTGCCTCCACCTCGCGCATCAAGGTGACCATGATCGGAATTTTGAATGCGCTCGCCAGTTGAAAAAGCTGATCGTCGAGCTGTCCGGCCGACTCCCCCGTTTCCAGATGCTCCGCTGCGACCCCGAACACGCCTGGCGCGTCCGCGAGCGCTTTTTCCAATGCCTTCTGCCATGCCATAGGAAAGTCTCCTCCTTTTTATGGAAACGGCCAACACACATGTATCACGGGTGTCGGCCATTTCTGTCATGCGCTATTGTTCTTTGTAGCCCCACTTGAAGTCGATATAGCCCAGCGGGTCCACGGTGATGCCTTTGACCTTGTCGTTTTGCACCCAGGAGTTGACGCTGCTGTACACCCCTGTGACCGGCATCTCGTCCATCAGAATGCTTTCGGCCGCAAGCAAATGCTGGTTGCGCTTGGCCTCATCCGGCTCGGCGTACGCCTGCTTTACCAGCTCCACATAGCGCTCGCTGTGCCAGAAGGTCGAGTTGTTTGCGCTGTACTTTTCCATCAAAAGCTCCAGGAAGTTGACGGGGTCGTTGTAATCGCCTGTCCAGCCCGTGCGCGAAATCATGTACTTGCCGTGCTCCTGATCGTCGAACATGACTTTGAGCTCTTTGTTGACGAGCTTGACGTCTACTCCCAGCACCTGCTTCCACTGGGCTTGCAGCGCTTCGGCAATTTTCTTGTTGAGGTCGGAAGTGTTGTACAGGTAGGTGATCTCCGGCAGTGTCGCGATGTTCAGTTCTTTCATGCCTTCTGCCAGTAACTGTTTCGCCGTCTCGGTGTCATTATCCTTGAAAAATCCATCCGGCTTCAGGGAGGCGGAGCGCGGCACGAAGCCCATCAGCGGCGTCTGTCCAGCCTGCCCGATGTTGTCCGCGATGTCCTTGCGGTTGATCGCGTAGGCAAACGCCTTGCGAATTTTCGCATTCGTAAACGGCGGCTTTTCCGTCTGGAACAGCAAGTAGTAGTTGGTCGCGCGCTCCATCGTCTTGAGCTTGCCTTCGTCGCGCAGCGGCCCGATTGCATCCGCTGGCAAACTGCTGATCGGCCCGCCTGCCCAGTCCAGTTCGCCGCTGTTGAACAGCTCCAGCTCGGTATTCGTATCTTCAATCATGGAAAACTCGATTTCGTCCAGCTTCACGACGTCTTTGTCCCAATACTGGTCGTTTTTCGCCAGCTCGATCTTGTTTTTATGCTCCCAGTTCACCAGCTTGAACGGGCCGTTTGTCACGATCGTTTCCGGCTTTCTCGCCCAGTCGGGGTTGGACTCGACCACTTTTTGGTTGACCGGATAGTAGAAGGTGGCGAGCGTCAGGAAGTACGGGGTCGGATTTTCCAGCGTGACCTGCAAAGTCTTGGCGTCGATCACCTTGATGCCGACATCTGCTGCCTGCGCCTTGCCTTCGAAAAAGGCGCGGGCATTTTTGATCGGGTAGTATTTGTAGGCGGAGCCGCTCGCTGTTTTCGGATCGAGCACGCGCATCCAGGCAAAAGCGAATTCGTTGGCCGTCACAGGGTCGCCGTTGCTCCATTTGCTGTCGCGCAGCGTAAACGTGTACACCTTTTTATCGTCCGATATGGAAATGTCCGAGGCTACGGAATTGACCGGCTTGCCATCCTTGTCCAGCCGCACGAGCGAGTCGTACAAAGAGCGGATAAACGCGCCGGAAATGACGTCGTTGGACATGCCGGAGTCCAATGTTTCCGGCTCGGAGGCGTTCATGCGCAAAATCTGGCTGGCTGCCGGTGCAGGCGAAGCCGCTTCGGATGACGGCTGCCCTTGCGAGTCTGGCGCTGCCTGATTCGTGGGCGCACTGTTGCTGCAGCCTGCAAACAATCCGGATAGCAAAACCAAGAGACTTGTGATGACAACTGGTTTTTTCATGCTTACCCCCATTTTTTGGTTCGGCGAACGGTTGATGCATAAATATTCTGCAAATTTTGTGCCAGATCGTTTTTGCGGGCGCTGTTCCCTTCGCGTATTCAACGCTGAATACTTTTTGCTTTGGGCAGTTCCGGCAAAAATTTCCGCCTGTCTTCCCTGGGAAAAAACGCGGCCCACACGATCAGGCTGCCCATTTTTTCGTTTTCCGATTACGCAAAAAAGAAGTATTCAGTCTTGAATACTTCTATTCACGCGCGAATATGGAATTGTCCGGTAGACAGGGGTTAGCTGATCGCTGGCTGGTGCATGGAAACCGCGTCACACGACCGTCTGCAAAAGACGATCGGGACGTGCTTTTGCTTCGCCAGCTTCTTGATGTTTTTGCTGAGACTGTGGCTGACGAAGTTGATAAAGACGAGAACCAGCTCCGTATCGGCAGGAATCGTCGCCTTTACGTCCGATTTTTTTCGTCCGGAAACGTGATACACATTGCGAAACCCTTTATCCTGCAACAAGCTCTCGATTTCCCCTACCCGATCTCCACCTACTACAAGAACGCCTGCCATAACAAAGCTCCTCCTCTCTATTCTCCCGTCAGTATCAATCTGTCGTGCGCTGGGCCTGTTTGCTCCGCTTGCTATCTGCCTGTTCGTGCCTGATTGTACTTCGTCTCCGCCTTTTCAGCAGGGAGCCTGTATTTTTCGGTCCGCTCGATCTGGACCACCTGCGAGTCGTGAACCACGATGTGAATGGAGCCGTATTCCAAGCTGTCCAACGCACGCGCGATTCTCTCCCACAACCGTTCATCCAGGGCATTCTCTTTCTTTGCCATATGGTCACTCCTCCCTGTTTTTGGCGAAAAAAATCAATGTATATTATTCCTACCTATTTAGTATGTTTTGTTTCCTAATGATACCCCTCGGTCCCCTTTTTTGTCAATGAGAGCACGGGGCTTCGAGAGGCTGCGCAAATCCGGTATCGCTGGCGTTCATGTATGTCCATTGCATTTCCACGCTGTGCGGTTGCTTTGGTACTTCACCTCTTTTCCGGTTGATAGCAGAAAGACTCCCGATGAACAAGACATGCTGGTTGTCTGCACGGGAGCCTTCGGTAGTCCGATCAGCTATTTAACAAAAACCGATATACTTACTTTGATTTATAACGAGTTTATCATATACTTTCTCTCTCGGTCAATGCCTCTACTCTCCCTTTTTCGCAGCAGCTAGACCAGATGGCAGGCGACGAATCTGTCCCGGCTTACTTCGCGAAAAGCCGGGGCCTGCTCGCTGCACAGCTCCATCGCGTACGGGCAGCGCGTGTGGAACTTGCAGCCTGCGGGCGGATTGGCAGGGCTTGGCATGTCTCCCTGCAAAACGATCCGCTCGCGCTTGTGCCGCGGAATCGGTAGCGGAACGGACGACAAGAGCGCCTTCGTGTACGGATGAAGCGGCTCGGCAAACAGCTCGTCGCGGGAGGACAGCTCCACCAATGAGCCGAGGTACATGACGCCAATCCGCGAGCACAAATGCTCGACGACGCTCAAGTCGTGGGAAATGAACAAATACGTCAACTGCTGCTGCTCCTGCAACTCCGCAAACAGATTAATAATTTGCGCCTGAATCGACACGTCCAGGGCTGAAACCGGCTCGTCTGCCACGATGAAATCCGGGTTGAGGATGATCGCGCGCGCAATCCCGATCCGCTGGCGCTGACCGCCGGAAAACTCATGCGGGTAGCGGTCGATGTGATAAGGCGCAAGCCCGCACAGCTCCATGACGGCAAGCACCCGCTCTCTCGCCTCGGCGGGCGCGGCAAGCCCGTGGTCCAGAAGCGCCTCGCCCAGCGCCTCCCCGATGCGAATGCGCGGATTGAGCGAGCTGTACGGGTCCTGGAAAATAAACTGCATGCGCGGGCGCAGGGCGCGCAGTTCCGCTTTGGACAGGGCGTGCACGTCGATTCCTTGAAAGCGCACCTCGCCTGCCGTCTTTTCCAGCAGCCGCAAAATCGTGCGCCCGGTCGTGCTTTTTCCACTGCCGGACTCGCCGACCAGCCCGAACGTCTCGCCTTTTTTGATCGAAAAGCTGACGTCGTCCACTGCCTTGACGTGGCCGACCGTCCGCCCCAACAGCCCGCCTGTGATCGGGTAATATTTTTTCAGCCGATGCACTTCCACCAGATTACCGGTCATAGCCAAATTCCTCCTCGTGCAGCCAGCAGGCTACCTTCCTCCCGTCGCCCAGCTCGCGCAGCGGCGGATGTTGCACCCGGCACTTGTCCAGGCAATGCGCGCAGCGGTCGTGGAAGTAGCAGGACTCGCCGAGCGTCGCCGGATGCGGCACCTGGCCGGGGATCGAGTACAGCTTGGCCTGCCGCTGGTTCAGCACGGGCTTCGAGCGAAGCAAGCCTTGCGTGTACGGGTGCAGCGGCGATTCGAACAGCGCTTCGACGGGAGCTTCCTCGACCACTTTTCCGGCGTACATGACCACCACGTGATCGGCCATTTCTGCGACCACACCCAGATCGTGCGTAATCAGCAGGATCGCCGTGCCTGACTCTTGCTTGATCTTGCGCAAGAGATCGAGAATTTGCGCCTGGATCGTCACATCGAGCGCGGTCGTCGGCTCGTCGGCAATCAACAGGCGCGGATGGCAGGAAATCGCAATCGCGATCATGATCCGTTGCAGCATCCCGCCGCTCAGCTCGTGCGGGTACGCTTTGGCGATCTCCCTGGCGCGGGGAATGCCGACCAGCTCGATCAGCTCGATCGCTTTTGCCAGCGCTTCTTTTTTGCGCAGCCGCTTGTGCTCGATCAGCGGCTCCATGATTTGCTCGCCGATCGTCAACACCGGATTGAGCGACGACATCGGCTCCTGAAAAATCATCGCCAGTTCGTTGCCGCGCAGTTTGCGCAGTTCCTCCTTGCTCACCTTGCGCAAGTCGCGGCCCGCGAACCACACTTCTCCGCCGACGATTTTTCCCGCCGCCTCCGAGATCAGCCCCATCAGCGACATGGCCGCAGCGCTCTTGCCGCAGCCCGACTCGCCGACGATGCACACCGTCTCGCCAGGCTGCACGCGCAAGTCGAGGCCGTCTACCGCCTTGACCACGCCCAGCTCCGACTTGAAATGCGTACTCAGCTTGCGAATGTCCACCAGCTTGTTCACGTCCGGCTCACCTGCCCTTCTGCTTCGGGTCCAGTGCGTCTCGCAGTCCGTCCCCGAGCAAATTGATCGAAATCACGGTGGCAAAAATGGCGACGCCCGGCGGTACCCACAGCCACGGCCGCTTTTGAAAATCAATCAGGGAGTTCGCCGCGTCCATCATGTTGCCCCACGTCGGTGTCGGCGGGACGACGCCCAGCCCGAAATAGGAGAGCACCGATTCGCTCAGGATCGCTCCCCCGACGTTCAAGGTCGCCACGACGATGAGCAGCGGCATCAGATTGGGCAGCAAATGGTGAAACAGCTTGCGCCGATCCCGCAGGCCGAGCACCTCTGCCGCCTGCATGAACTCGCTCTCGCGCAGCGTCAGCATCTGGCTGCGCACCAGCCGCGCCAAGCCCGGCCAGCCGATCAGGCTGAGCATGACCATCACGATGTAGATGCGGTAATCAGTCGGGATTTTCCACTCGGAGAGCACCGCGCCCATGATGAAAAGCAGCGGCAAGCCGGGAATGGTCATCAACACATCCGCCAGCCGCATAATCAACTGGTCGACCCAACCACGGTAAAAGCCTGCGAGCGCCCCGAGCACCGTCCCGATCGTGACGGACAGCACCATCGAGGCGATCCCGACCGTCAGCGAGATGCGACCCGCCTGCATCATCCGCGTCAAAATGTCCCGCCCCAAATTGTCCGTCCCGAGCCAATGCGCGAGGCTTGGCGGCTTGTTGATGCTCTCCGTGTTCACGCTGCCGCTGGCGTAGGGCGAAAAAAACGGCCCGATCAAACAAACTGCGGCCATCACCAGCAAAAACACGAGTCCGCCCATCGCCAAACGCTTCTTTTTCAGCCGCGAAAACGCCTCGCGCCACAAGGAGGATCGGCGGGAGGCAGTCCGCCCGTCTCTCGCCAGCTCCGCTGCTTCCCTCGCTACTGTCGCCATCTCGTTTCCTCCCTCACTTCAGCCGGACGCGCGGGTCAGCCACTCTGTACAGCAGATCGGCGGACAGGTTGCCCACGACGGTGAGAATCGCCAAAAACATCGTGAAGCCCATCAACAGCGGGTAGTCCCGCACCGAAAACGCCTGCATGTACAACTGTCCGACACCGGGCCAGTTGAAAATTTTTTCCGTGATGATCGCGCCGCCAAAAAGCGCCGGCAGCTCAAAGCCGAGCAGCGTAATCGCTGGCAAAAGCGCATTGCGCAGGGCGTGCTTGTGCAGGACGACTTTTTCTTTCAGCCCTTTGGCCCTGGCTGTGCGCACGAAGTCTTGCTGGATGACCTCGAGCATGTTCGTACGGAAATAGCGGGTCAGCGCCCCTACGCTCAACAGCGTCAGGACAGCCACAGGCAAAAACATGTGGCGAATGACGTCCCATGCGTAAGCAAGCCCCGTCTCCTTGCTGCCGATCTGCATCATCCCGCCCGCAGGAAACAGCTTGGCATCGACCGCGAACAATTTGATGAACAGCAAGCCGACGAAAAAGACAGGCAGCGACATCGCGGCAAACACCCCGATCGTCACGAGCGCATCGAACCACGAATGCTGCTTTGCCGCAGACAGCACCCCGATGGAAATGGCGATGAGCCAGGTGAAAAACGTAGAGGTGATGGCGAGCAAAAACGAGTTCCAGATGTAGTCGTTCAAAAGCGACATCACCGGCTGCTGGTATTGCAGGGAGTAGCCGAAGTCGCCGCGCAAAGCGTTTTTCATCCAGATGACATACCGCTCCCCGACAGGCTTATCCAGTCCGTACATCGCCTTCAGCTCCAGCTTGCGCTCCGCCGTCAGCTTCGGGTTCGTATCGACGAAGTCGCCGGGCGTCATGGCGTACAAAAGAAAGATCAGAACGGATGCGCCGAAGAGGCTCAGCGCCATGTACAACAGTCTTTTCAGGAAATAGGCGGTCATCGTTTGCCTCCTTTCGGGTGGAAAAGAAGAATGCCCAGCCCCAGGGCCGGGCACAACTCACGGGTGCAGCCATTCGCTACTCACTCTCATCCCGCCCCTAAAGGGGGTGCTATCGCACCGTAGCGGGCTTTCTCTTTCGGAAAATCTGTAATAACCTGCCCGCGATACTTGGGCGATCTCCACCAACCAAGTAATGGGGTACATGTCCTTTAACGAAGAAAGGATGTCAAAGCGATTTATTTTCGGAATGATCCCTCCCCGAATAGATTGGGATTGCGCTTTTTTAGAAACGCGACCTGCGCTTTCAAATAATCCCGTTCTTCCTCCACGCTGGAAAACCTGGTGCGGGGCCGTCCAATAAAAGGATGGGAAGCTGCTTGTTTGCCCCGCTGATCCTGCAGTGTTTCGTGGTTGCGGCATTTCTTTACCCAGCTCTTTACCTGACTAGAACTGCGTATTCCCAGAGCATCCGCCACAGCTTGATAACTTCGTCCACCCTTTTCATATAAATCAACGGCTCTTTGTTTTGTCTCCTCTGAATACTTCACAAATGACTGCCCCTTTTTAGCCAAAGAAAATCCCCTCCAAGTATCAGTGTATCATCCAAGCTCGTTAACTTGGTCTTTTTTCACCGTCTACCTAAAGGGGATAATATCATTCTCCTGATTTTTCTGGTTTAAATCGTTTTTTGTTTTATATACAAAACCACTAGCGTTGCATTAATCTTTTCATACCATTCAAAATCATCATAACTTTCAGCGTTCAAGTGTTCTCAGGCATAAAAAAATCCTTTACACTGGAAAGGTCAGGTAGTTCCTGTCCAAATCCAACGCAAAGGATAGACCATGGACAAGAATACCCTATTTTCTTCATTTGGTAAATACATTTCACCCATTAATATTGTGAAATTTCAACAACGGATAGACGAAACGGATCAGGACAAGTACGTGAAAAAGTTAACGACCAAAGCATATCTACTCCTGTTTTTGCATGCTCAACTTCAGCAACGAGAAGGACTCCGAGCCATTGCAGATGATGTTTTATCAAAGAAATTCCAGCGAGAGTTAGGACTGTCGTCGATTAGTCCCGCTCAGCTTAGTCGCAAAAACAATCGAGTAGATCCAGCTTTGCTTGAAGAAATATTTGTTGACCTTGTAGGGCAAATTCAGAGACACTCGGGCAACACGTATTCCCTTCGAAAAGACATGAAAATCATTGATTCTACAACGATTGGGCTGTGTTTGCAGAAGTACAAATGGGCAACTTTCCGTAAAACCAAGGCTGGCATCAAACTTCATCTTCGTCTCGTCTTTGCCGACCAGGGGGATGTGTATCCTGAAAAAATAACCATCACGGGTGCCAAGTCCAATGACCGCACTCAAATGGAATCGTTGATTGATGAGATCGGTATGATGTACGTCTTTGATCGAGGGTATGTGGATTATGAAAAATTTGATGAATACACGGACAAAGGCATCTTTTTCGCTTCTCGTCTAAAAGATAACGCCGAAATCCGTCATCTTTATGAATTCAAAATCCCCTTGGAAAGCTCCGTTTTATCGGATTCCATGATCCTTCTTGGAACGCCTCAAAAGCGGGTAGATAACGTGCTGCGACTCATTGAAACGCTTGATTCGAAGGGAAATCTCATTCGAATCATTACGAATCGGTTCGACCTGGAAGCAGAAGAACTCAGCGACATCTATCGTTGGCGTTGGCAAATTGAGCTGTTTTTCAAGTGGATAAAGCAGCATGTAAAGATCAAGAACTTCTATGGAACGAGTGAAAATGCGGTACGAAACCAAGTATTACTCGCACTCATTGCCTACTGCCTGTTGCTCCTTGTCAAACTGGAACAAAACAGTCAGCACAGCTTGTTGCAGATCAGGAGATGGCTAAAAGTGTTTCTTTGGCAAACGTTCGAACAATGGATAGGTAGAATGAATTACCAGTCCAAACGAACATCCAGAGGGCGACAGAAAAGGAATTAGGTATTGGTTGCTGTTATCACGATTGTAATAAATGTATAAAACTACCAAATGGACAGTGGCTACCTTTTGCTTGGTTGCTGCCGTTTTTGGTTGTGTAGCTGAAAATGTCATTCAGAATACTTTGACAAATTACGAACGCATTTTTTATGCAACGCTAGTGATACAAAACATAGTTTTCAATTTATATATATTAAATTTTTCCGAACAGTCGAGTCAACGGTAAATATTTTGATAATTCAATTCATTGGCAGCAGCTCCTATTCATCGCCAGTCGATGACTCGCCGCCTGTCCATTTCCCGTTTTTGCGCAAGCGCGCCGGCGACCTCGGCCATGAGCGCCATTCCTCTGTCGATCTCGGCGGCATCCGTCTGAATGATGCTGAGGCGCAGCCCGTTGTCGCTAGCAAAGCTCGGCAAGTAGTTTTGCTCCGTGGAGAACACCCGTACATGGCGCTGCTGCAAGGCCGCGATCATGTCGGGGGCTGCGATTCCTTCCGGCAGGACGATGGTCGTAAAAATTCCCCCGTGCGCCGCGACATACCGAAAGCCCAGCCCCTTGTCCAGATGGCGGCGGCAAGCTGCATCCAGCGCTTCCATCCGCGCCTGATAGCGCTCCCTAACCATCGCCGCATGACGGTCGTACATGCCGCAGTTCAGATACAGTTCCAGAGCAGCTTGGGACAGGACCGACGTGCTGGAATCAGCCGATGCTTTGAACAGGCGAAACGTCTCCAGAAGCGACGGCGGCAACACGACCGCAGCCAGTCGCAGTCCCGGCAGCATGATTTTGGAAAAGCTTTTGACGTAGATAACCTGTCCCGCTGAATCGTAGCTGTAGATCGGGTCGGCCTTCGCCTTCGTCTCCATGTCAGCCAGGTAGTCGTCCTCGACGACAAATACCCCGTAGCGCTCCGCCAACCTGGCGATTTGCTTTTTCTCCTCTGCCGCATAGCTTGTCCCGAGCGGATTGTGATAGCGCGGCACAGTATAAAAAAACTTGATCGGATTGTTGCGAAAATGTCGCTCCAGCTCGTCCAGGTCGATGCCTGCCGCAGTCCGCGCGATTCCGAGCGCCGTTACGCCCAGCAGCCGCAGCGAACGAAGCATGCCGTGAAAAGTGGGCTGCTCGACCAGAACCGCGCTTTTTCCGTTGGGAAAAGGCATCGACGCAAGCAGGTGCAAAGCTTGCTGCGCGCCCGAAACTACGCAGATTCGGGACGGATGCGCGAATACTTGCGAATGGGCGAGATGCTTCTCCAATTCGCGGCGCAAAGAGGAAAAGCCTTGCGGATCGCAATAGGTGAAAAGCTGCTCCCGGTACAGCTCGATGGCGCGGTTGAGGCAATGCTGGAAGTCTTTGTACGGCATGACCTCCGGATCGGGACACGCCGCTGAAAAATCAATGTGCTCCTCCATCCGGCGCGCGCTTTCCTGCGAGCGAAGCACTGCGTAATAGCCGCTTTTTGGCACGGAGTAGATCAAGTGCTCTTTTTCCAGCTCCTGATAGGCCCGGATCGCCGTGTTGATGCTGCAATTCCACAGCGCAGAGGCTGTGCGGATCGAAGGCAGCTTCTCGCCCGGCCGTATGTTGCCCGCCGCCAGTCGCTCCTTGATCTCTTGCTTGACCGCTTCGTATTTTGTCTCCATCCTGTCCCCCGTTCTCCGCTCTGTGTGGGTACAGATGCGCTTTTTGTGCGTAGCTCTCTTTTTGTTCCTTACAGTATAGTAAATCGTAAGTCAGGCAGTAAACAGGAAAGCGGGAGGGGTACAGATGGAGTGGAAGCACGGCGAATGGCCTTATACGATGAGCGATGACAAGGCTTTGCTCGACGAGGACAAAATTTGTGCGTGGCTGGCTACCACCTATTGGGCCAGCGAGCGTCCGTGCGAGATCGTGCGCAAAAGCATCCAGCAGTCGCTCTGCTTCGGATTGCACCACGAGAACGGACAGGCTGGATTCGTCAGGGTCGTGACGGACTACGCGACTTTTTCCTGGGTGTGCGATGTCTTCGTCGATCCGGCGCATCGGGGAAAAGGGCTTGGCAAGTGGATGATGGAGATCGTCATCCACCATCCGGCCATTCGTCATACGAACATGACGCTGGGTACGCGGGATGCGCATGGACTGTACGAGCAGTACGGCTTCGTGCGCAGAGAGATGATGCGCAGGCAGGCAGAGTCTGTGTGAGCGGCGTTGTCCGTTGTCCGTCGGGCACGCCTGAGCGACCAGCCAAAGCCATGCAAAAAGGGAGGCTTCTCCAAAAGCCTCCCTACTTCTTTTTCACTTCGCCGTCCGCTGCGACCGTTGCCCCGTAGGAAATCCGGTTCAGCTTGTCCACCATCCGCTGCCTGTTTTGGCTGTCCATCGGGGCTGGCTGTCCGTTTGCAATCTTGACCGGGATGACCCGCGTCCTCGTGCCGCTTGCGGCAAATGTCAGCTCCGCCATGATGGCTTCACGGCCTTTCGGATTGTGCGAGGTCGTGAACACAAAATTGCCTACGCTGTAGTAGATCGGCGCATTTTTGTAAAACTCGACGCCCATGACCGAATGGCTATGCGAGCCGACTACCGCATCCACGCCGTGGTCGATCAGCTTTTTCGCCAGCTCGCGGGCATACGGCTCGGGCGTGTCCTTGTACTCCAGATTCCAGTGCATGACCGCAATCGTGATATCTGACTGCGCCACCGCCTGCTGCACATAGGAGAGCATCGGCTCATAGGCGTAGGCGTGCGCAAGCCCTGGCCTGTTTTTGCCCGCGTACCAGCGCTGATTGGGCAGCACGCGGCCAAGCCCGATCACCGCAACGCGTTTGCCTTTGATCGTCTGTACGTACGGCGCAAACGCTTCCGCTTCGTTTTTGCCTGCGCCCACGTAGCCGATTTGCTGCTTTTGCAAATGGGCAAACGTATCGAGCAGGGCATCCACACCGTAATCCAGCGTGTGGTTGTTCGCCAGATTGACCACGTCGATTCCGGCAGTTTTAAGCCCCTGCAACGCTTCCGGCTTGGCGCGATACGTAAACTCCTTTTTCTCCGGCTTGCCGCGTGTGCTGACAGGCGTTTCCAGGTTGCCGATAGCCAGATCGGCCTGCCGCAAAAAATCCGCTGTTTTTTGAAACGGGTAGTCAACCCCGTGCCGCGCGATCTGTACCCCTACGCTTTTATCCAAAATGATGTCTCCCACAAACGCGATGCGGATTTCCTCTGCTGCTATTTGCCGCTCGCCCGCCTCTGTCGCCTGGACGAAAGCCGGGCTTGCGCTCGCAGCAGCCAGCAAAGCCGCTGCGACCGCTACCATGGCCGCCCTTTTCCATCGAATAATCTGCATTCGCCGCGCACGTCCTTTTTTTACCTTTCATTGTAGAAGGCGCGCTGCGAAAAGCTTGTTGAAGCGTGTCCGGCGGGGAAAGGAATTTCTCGCCCTATTTTGACGCCGCGTTTTTCCCGTGTCGAACGGCGCATGTCTGCTAGTATAATAGAAGGATACTTTTGCGCTGCAAGAAAGAGGATAAAGACTTGTCAAACATGCCAGCCTCCGCGGAACGCGAGCAATTTGCCAGCGGCCTGTTTTTTGTCCGGGCCAACCTCGTGTTCGCAAACGGCGATTTTGCAAGCTGGGTGGCAAGCGCTGCCCAATTGCAGGACGAGCTGCCCCAAAACCCGCTGTTCTACCATCTGAACTACAACGCGACAGAGCCTTTTATCCGAAAGACGCGCTTCGGCTTGAAAGGGATGATGTCCGATGAGACAGAGCTGGTCGGCAAGCAGTTTTCCCGCATCCTGGAGACGCACGGCTGGGGCGACTTGCTGATTAACAAATACGTGGTGCAGGCGCTGGCCGAATGGCAGCAAGGCAACAAGCCGCAGGCCCTGGCATGCTTGCACGAGGCGCTCACAATCGGAGAGCGGAATTTGTACGTGCGCAGCTTTCTCGACGAAGGACCGGCCATGCACAGCTTGCTGCTCGCCTATCAGCAGCGGGAAAAAGCCCGGACAGAGCCGTTTGCTCCTGCCGTATCTCCCGCTTACGTCGCCCGCCTGCTCGCCCTCTTTCCGCAAACGGGCGCAACCATCAAAGACAATCGCTCCGCGCCGCTTGCAGAGCCGTTGACAGGCAAGGAGCGGATCATTTTGTCCATGCTCGGCAAGGGAGCTACCAATAAGGAAATTGCCGAAACGCTGGGCAATACGGGCGGGACGGTAAAAGTGTACCTGCACGGAATCTACGGCAAGCTCGGCGTCGCCAACCGCACGCAGGCGCTGCTCAAGGCGCAGGAACGGTCGCTGTTGGAAACGGAAGCGCCCAGCCGCGTCAAACCGCAAAGCTGAAACAAAAGCTTGCCCGCTTGCTTCCCCCTTCGCTCACTTCGGCTGCATCCGAATCGCCCCGTCCAGCCGAATCGTCTCTCCGTTTAACATCGGGTTGGTGATGATGCTGTTCACCAGCCTGGCGTATTCGCCGGGTTGACCTAGGCGCGATGGAAAAGGAACGGTCGCTCCCAGCGCGTCTTTTACAGAGCGCGGCAGCTTGTCAAACATCGGCGTATCGAACAAGCCAGGAGCGATCGTCATCACCCGAATCCCGTACGGCGCCAGGTCACGTGCCAATGGCAATGTCATGCCGACGATTCCGCCTTTGGAGGCGCTGTAGGCCACCTGCCCCACCTGCCCGTCAAAAGCGGCGACAGAAGCCGTATTGATGATGATGCCGCGCTCGCCCGTGCTGGCTGGCTCATTGCCTGCCATCTGCTCGACCGCCAGGCGCACGACATTGAACGTGCCGATCAGATTGAGCTGGATGACTTTGGCAAATGCCTCCAACGAATGCGGGCCGTTTCTGGAAAGCGTCTTTTGCCCCAGGACCGTGCCCGCGCAATTGATCGCAGCATGAATGGTGCCAAAAGCTCCCGCTGCGCGGTCAATCGCCTCCCGCACGCTCGCCTCGCTCGTCACATCCGTCTGTACAAACAGGGCTTGCTCACGTCCCAGCTCGCTGGCGAGGGCGTACCCCCGTTCGAGGTCCAGATCAAGAATGGCTACTTTTCCTCCGTGCTCAACCACATTCCTTACTGTGGCTTCCCCCAATCCGGAAGCTCCACCCGTTACCATGGCAACCACATCCCGAATTTCCACGCCATTCTCTCCCTTCCTTCAAATCGGCATTCGCAACATTACCTATGCAAGTTTTGCACCAGCCCGCAAAAGCGTTATCAGCTCCCGCTTTGTCTAAAACACTGCTGTCCATGTCGCGGTCCGGGCACATCCGCGCAGCGGACAGCGGACAGTGACGAGACAACTGTGTCCGGCGATTGGACAACTCTGACCGCTTGGCACTGGTTCGCCTCGGCAATCCGGCTTTGCTCCGCTGCCAGAGCCGCCTTTTTTCTCCGACCGCAACCTTGCCACTCAGTCGCCCCAAACCAAAAGCTGGCAATTCGTCTATCAGATAGTATTTTATGAGCAGACGGCAAAGAAAATGGCAACTGCCTTCACAAACACCCGGGCCAACCAGCCTAACGCCTGCACGGGCAAAAACGCGATTCCGCAAGCCGGGTCGTCACAAGCTGCCGCACCACCCAGGGCAGACAGCAAAAAGAGGCCGCGCTCCCCTGATGCTGCACGGCACCTTTTTATGCGCGGGCTTGGCGCAGGCAGGCTTGGAACAGGCGTGCTTTCAGTTTAGCTTCCCCGGCGTAAACCCGCCGACAAACGTCTTCGGCTCCGAGGAGATGATAAAGGCGCCGGGATCGATTTGCTGGATCGTTTTGATCGCATCCAGGTAATTTTTGCGCTTGGCCAAAATGAGAAAAATCATCCGCGTCCCGTACAGGCCGGAGCCGTGCCACTTGGTCACGCCGTAGCCCTTTTCCTTGAGCACGCTGGTCAGCTCCGCTTCATTGGCCGTAATCACTTGCAGCGTCATGTAGCCGAGGGCGATTTTTTGTTCGATGTACATGCCGAGCAACGTCCCCACTCCATACGACAGGCAGTACGTGAAAATCCCCCAGAACGAATCCATGTAGTTCAAAACGATCGACAACCCGGACAAATAGACAAAAATCTCGACCGTGCACAAGCTCGCGGCCGCATAGTTTCGGCCTTTTATCATCAGCACGACCCGCAGGGAATTGAGCGCGACGTAAATAATCTGGATCAACGCAATCGTCACATAAATCATGCGACACCCTCTCCTCAAAAAGTCGGCTCCGCCATCCAAGCGGCGGAGCCTCCCATCGGTTCAGACTATATGTCCACTCTGCTGAAACAGGCGGATGATTTTGCCTGCGACCTCGTCCCCCACCTCTGCGGTCGCGGACGTCCCGCCCATGTCCGGCGTGAGCACCTCGTGTTCCACCAGCGTCTCCTCGATCCCTTGCAGCACCAGCTCAGCGAGGTGCTTGTAGCCGAAAAATTCAAGCATCTGGCTCGCCGACCAGATTGCCGCCAGCGGGTTGGCGATGCCTTTTCCCGCGATGTCCGGGGCAGACCCGTGAATCGGCTCGAACATCGACGGATACGTGCGCTCGGGGTTGATGTTGGCCCCCGCCGCCAGGCCCAGCCCTCCGGCAATCGCCGCGCCCAGATCGGTCAAAATGTCGCCAAACAGGTTGGAAGTGACGACGACCTCGAACCGCTGCGGCTCTTTTATCATGAACATGCTCGCCGCATCGACCAAATACGAATGCGTCGGCACATCGGGGTATTCCTTGGCGACTTCTGCAAACACCTCGTCCCAGAAAACCATCGAGTAGTTGAGCGCGTTGCCTTTGCTGATACTTGTCAGCGACTTGCCCAGTTCGCGGGCCGTCGCAAACGCGTAGCGGATAATCCGCTCCGTCCCTTTGCGCGAGAACACGCCTGTCTGCAGCACCACTTCCTCCGGCTTTCCGCGAAACAGCCACTCTCCTGCCCCCGCGTATTCGCCTTCGCTGTTTTCGCGAATGAACAGCATGTCGACCGCCTCTCGCGGCACGCCAGCGAGCGGGCAAGGAGCGCCGCGCAGCAGCTTGATCGGGCGGATGTTGACGTACTGCTCGAACCCTTTGCGAATGCGCAAAAGCAAATCCCACAGCGAAATGTGGTCCGGCACTCCCGGATAGCCGACAGCCCCCAGGTAGATCGCGTCAAACTTGCGGAGCTGCTCCATTCCGTCCTCGTCCATCATCTTGCCGTGTTTGGCGTAGTACTCGCAGCCCCATGGAAAATCGTGAAATTGCAGCTCGAAGCTGCCGTCGAGCCGCGCCGCCGTGTCCAGCACCTTGATCCCTTCCCGAAGCACCTCCGGCCCGATGCCGTCTCCTGCAATCACTGCGATCTGCCACGTTTTTTTCATACGATCACTTCCCGTAAAAACGAAGCGGCCGCTCCGGCGATTTTCGCATGCCCCGCTTGATTTGGATGCAGTCCGTCTATGCCCGCAAAGTACGTCTGGTCGACCTCGCCCCGCTCGTCGTGGAAAATGCCCTGAAAGCTCAGGAACAACAGGCCGCTTTTTTTCGCCATCTCTTCCAGCGCCGCCGCGTATTCCTTGCCGCGCCGCAACAGCGTGCCATAGCCGGCTACAGGCTCCCAGACCTGCTCGCCGTCTACCTGGCCCGGGTCGAAGCCGGAGCCGGACGCGCCCATGATCGGCACGATGCCGTGGTGCAGCGCTTGCTTGACCATGGCGTACATATTGGCGAGCAGCGCATTTTCGCTGACATCCCACCACAAATCGTTGCCGCCGCCGATGATGAGCGCATGCGAAGGGTTTTGCCAAACGACATCGTGGGTGAACCGGCCGAGCATTCCCCCTGTCGTGTCCCCCGAAATGCCTTTGTTGATGACCTCCACCCCCAGTTCGCGCTGCAGGAGCGCGGGCCAGGCCGCCGTTTTCGGCACGCCCAGCCCTTCCGTAAAGCTGTCGCCGATGCACACCAGTTTTCTCATCGTTTGCTCGCCCCTTCCTATTTGTTTTTCGCTGCGCGCAGGCGGAAGCTCGATTTTTTCTCGACAAGCCCGAGCAGCAAGTCGACGAGGATGACGAGCAGCGCGGCTGGTATGGCCCCGGCCAAAATTTTTTGATCGTCAGTCGTGGAGATGCCGCGCAAGATCATTTCGCCCAGACCGCCCGCGCCGACAAACGTCGCCATCGTGGCCGCCCCGATCGCTACAACGGCCGCTACCCGCACTCCCGCCAAAATAATCGGCATCGCCAGCGGGATCATGACCATGCGCAAGAGCTGGCCGGACGTCATGCCCATGCCTGTTCCCGCCTCGATCATGTTTTTGTCCACGCCAGTCAGTCCCGCGTACGTGTTGGCGATGATCGGCAGCATCGAGTACAGCGCCAGGGCGACGATGGCCGTGTCATAGCCCAGGCCGAGGAAAATCATGATAATCAACAGCATGGAAATGGACGGAATGGTCTGGATAATGTTGATCGTCGTCTGGATCGCCACGGCCAGCGTCCGGTTTTTCGTCATCAGGATCGCCAGGGGAAGGCCGAGTGCAATCGCAATGACGATGGCGCTGATGCTCATGAACAGATGTTCCCCCGTCAGCTCCAGGATTTGCTCCGAATATTTGTTCATGACGCCGATTATGTCGAGGATGCTGTCCATCGAATCTGCCTCCTTTTCTGGCAAAAGGTCGCTACGGCTGCAAAAGCCCTTGCTCGGTCAAAAACTTTTGGGCGATTTCCGCTGGCTCCAGCTTTTCCACATCCGCCTGGTAATTGAGCGCCGTCATCGTCTTCGTGTCGATTTTGCCCGCCAGCTTGTTCAAAATGTCCGCCAGCTCGGGATGCTTTTTGAGCGCGTCGTTGCGCACGACAGGCGAGGCCGTGTAGTTCGGGAAGAAATGCTTGTCGTCCTCCAGCGTGACCAGATCGTACTCCTTCAGGCGCGAGTCCGTCGAATAGGCGAGCACGATGTCCACGTCGCCATTTTTCACCGCTTTGTAGACCAGCCCGATGTCCATCGGAATCGCCTTGGCAAATTCCAGGCCGTACTCCTTTTTGAACGCCGGATAGCCGTCGTTGGTCCGCTCCAGCCAGCCCGCGTCTGTTGCCAGCTTCATTTCGGCGGCGTGCGCCTGCAGGTCGGAAATCTTTTTCAGGCCGTATTTTTCCGCGATATCTTTGCGCACCGTAAAAATGTACGTGTTGTCAAAGCCGTAGGACGGAAACCATTCCTGGTCGAACTTTTCCTTGACGCCCTGCTTGACCAGGTCGAAGGCGGCGGCAGGGTCTTTCGGAAATTCGGTCATGCCGAGACTGCTCGTGAGATCTGTCCCTACGTAGCGGACGGCGGAAATCTGGATGTCGTTGTTTTGCATCGCTTTGAGCACGACAGGCGTTCCGCCGAGCCCGCCGACCATTTCCACCTTCAGGCTGGAATTGGCTTCAATCAGTTTTTTCAGCATGTTGGCGATAATCTCTTGCTCGGAGGTAGGCTGATAACCGAGCTGAACGGTGTTTCCAGCTCCCCCCTTCGAACAGCCCGTGACCAGCGCAACCGCCAGGACCGCCAAAAACAGCGTGCGAAAAAGCACTCTCATCCCCACATTCATTGCCCCCTTTTTCTCTCAACCTGTTATTGGATCGCTCTGCTCACTTCCGCAAGCCTCGCGGTGTGCACATGCGCTGGAACTCGCGCGTGACGAGGTCGGCGAGCGCCGCGAGCAGGGCAGTCAGGAGCGCCCCTGTCAACAGCATGTTGTCATTCGAGTTGCCAAGCCCCGTGAAGACGAGGTAGCCCAAGCCGCCGCCCCCCACGACAGCGGCGAGCGTCGCCCAGCTTATCGTATAGATCGTCGCTGTCCGCAAGCCGCCCATGATGATCGAGATCGCCAGCGGAATTTCTACCTTGAACAAAATTTGCAGATTGGTCATGCCCATCCCGCGAGCCGCTTCGATCAGCGACGGCTCCACCTCGCGGATACCTGTGTAGGTGTTGCGCAGCATCGGCAAAAGCGAGTACAAAAACAGCGCGACGACGGCCGGAAAAGCGCCAATGCCCAAAAACGGAATCATGAAGCCCAACAGCGCCAGGCTCGGAATCGTCTGCAAAATGTTGACGACGCCGATGACATACTGGCTGATTCGCTCTGCTCTCGTCAATAAAATGCCAAGGGGAACGGAAAGGATGAATCCCGCAAGCACAGCGAGCAAGGAAATGTAGCAATGCTCCCAGACAAGCGAGAGAATTTGCTCGTGCCGCTCGGACAAAAAGGCAAAGAAATCGCTCATGCCCGTCCCTCCCCCTACAAAGCGCCGGAGCGCGGAAACTTTTCGCTCGGCCGTTTGAGCCGCTTGACGCCGATAAAATCCGCGACAAAATCGTTGGCCGGGTGCTGCAACAGGCGGTCCGGCGTGTCGATTTGCACGACAGCCCCGTCGTTCATCAGGCAAATGCGGTCGGCAATTTTGATCGCTTCATCCATGTCGTGCGTGACGAAGACGATGGTTTTATGAATCGTCTTTTGCAGACGGACAAACTCATCCTGGAGTTGCTCTCTGCTGATCGGGTCCAGGGCGGAAAACGGCTCATCCATCAAAATGATCGGCGGGTCTGCCGCCATCGCCCGAATCACCCCGACGCGCTGCTGCTGTCCGCCGCTCAGTTCGGCCGGGTACCTGTCCTTGTATTTTTTCGGCTCCAGTCCGACCAGAGCGAGCAGCTCATCTACCCGTTTCTCGTAGACGGCCGGATCGGTCTTGTTCAGCTTCGGGACCAGGGCGACGTTTTGCGCGATGGTCATGTGCGGGAACAGGCCGATCTGCTGGATGACGTAGCCGATGCCCCGCCTGAGCATAACCGGATCTTTTTTCGCGATGTCTTCGCCGTTGATGGTAATTTTTCCTGATGTCGGCTCGATCAGGCGGTTAATCATTTTCATCGTGGTCGTCTTGCCGCAGCCGCTCGGCCCGATCAGCACAAACAGCTCGCCCGCGCCGATGTACAGGTCCAGGCTTTTGATAATCGGCGCGCCATTGATCGTCTTCGTGACCTTGTCAAAGCAAATCATCCGCATCTCTCCTCGTCATGAAATAGATCATTGCCGCCGGTTCCAGATCACCAGCTTCAACTCCGTCATTTCTTCGATCGCGTATTTGATCCCTTCCCGGCCCGTTCCGCTTTCTTTGACGCCGCCGTACGGCATGTGGTCCACGCGGAAGGTCGGGATGTCGTTAATCAGCACGCCCCCGACATGCAGTTTCTCTGCGGCGTCGAGCGCTGTGTGCACGTTTTCCGTATAAATGCCTGCCTGCAGCCCGAACCGGGAATCGTTCACGCGCTCAATCGCTTCCTCGACCGAGTTCACCCGGTTCACCAAAACAATTGGGGCAAACACTTCCTGGCAGGAGACTTTGAGCGAAGGCCCGGCATCGAGAATCACGGTCGGCTGCAGGATGTTGCCCTCTGCCCTGCCGCCTGCGGCCACCGTCGCTCCCGCCCGTCGCGCCTCGTCAATCCAGTCCAGCGTCCGCTGCACGTCACCCGGGGAAATCAGGGCGGAGATGTCTGTCGTCTCGTCGAGCGGGCTGCCTAACCGCAGCGCCTTTGCGGCTGCGACGAATTTTTCCACGAACGCGTCGTACACCTCCGCATGCGCGTACACGCGCTGCAACGAGATGCACACCTGCCCCTGAAACGAAAACGCTCCGGTGATGCAGCGGGCAATCAGCGGCTCAAGCTCGACGCCTTTGTCGATGATGACGGCGGAGTTGGAGCCAAGCTCCAGTGTCGTCCGCTTCAAGCCCGCCCGGTTGCGGATGCCAATGCCGACACCCGGACTGCCTGTAAACGTCACCATGTTGACCCGCTCGTCCGTGACGATCAGATCGCCGACGACGCGGCCGCTCCCCGTCACGACATTCAATGCCCCGGCAGGCAAGCCCGCTTCTGCCAACAGCTCTGCGATGAAAAAGGCGGACAGCGGCGTCTGCGAGGCGGGCTTGAGCACGATCGTGTTGCCCGCTGCGATGGCAGGCCCGACCTTGTGCGCGACGAGATTCATCGGAAAATTAAACGGGGTAATCGCGCCAATTACGCCAATCGGTTCGCGCAGCGTATAGGCGAGCCGGCCTTCCCCGCCGGGAGCGGCGTCGAGCGGCAACGTCTCTCCGTGAATGCGCTTGGCCTCTTCGGCGGCGAACTTGTACGTTTCAATCGTGCGCGCGACTTCGCCTCTCGCTACCGCAATCGGTTTCGCCGCCTCCTGCGCGATGATCGTGGCCGCCTCCTCGCTGCGTTCGCGAAGCAGGCTCACCAGGCTTTCGAGAATCGCAGCGCGGCGATGCGCCGGCATTTTCGCCATGATGGCTTTTGCCGCGTAGGCAGCCGCGATTGCCTGCTTTGTCTCTTCTTCGTTTGCCGCCGGAATCTCGGCGAGCGCTTCCCCGGAATACGGAGAGCGCAGCTCCGTGTACTGCCCCGCTTTTACCCACTCGCCGTTGATGAACAAGCTTTTTTGCATCGTGTGCATCGCTGGTCCCTCCCCTCTTTTCATGCTTGCGCCTCTTCGATCCCCAACGTCTTCAGCACCATCTCGTGGAACTGCAGGACGGCGTGCTCGGTTGCGGAAAACTTCCCTTTCTGGAAGGCGCGGGACTTGAAGCCGATCTGCTCCAGCTCAACCAGCTCCACGTCCTCGACCCGCACCTGCTCGGTAAACGCCATCAAATCTTTTTCTTCCTGCGTCAACTCGTCATGGCGGAACAAATACGTGTACACGCCCAATGTCGTCTCGTGGTCGATCGGCACCATCTGGATCAGCGACATGTTGCCCGGCCCCGGATAGATCGTCAGCATCAGGTTCGGCCACAGCCAGTAAAAACGGCCGCCCTGCATCTCCGCCTTATTCAGTTCAACCGAGCCGAGTTGCTTATCCGGCTTGACGACCGTCCCTTGCACGGAGTAATTTTCGCACTGGATGATCTGGTACTTCGTCAAATCGAGCGTAGCGGTAAAGCCGGGATGGGCAATCGGGCAATGGTCGCATTCCAGGTAGTTGTCGATGAACGCTTTCCAGTTCGATTTGATGACCCGCGTGTTGACGCTGTATTTTTTCAACTCGCCCAAAAACGGAAACGCCGCCAGATCAGCGAAAAAGTCGCCGTAGGAAGCCGCCAGCGGAACCGCGTCATCATCGAGGTTGACGAAAATCAGCGACGCTTGCACCTCCAGCCTCACCTGGCGCAGACAGGCTTCTGCTGCGCACAGTTGCTCGCCGTTTTTAAAGTTCGGCGCCTTGTTCAGCGAACCGTCGAGCTGGAACGTCCACCCGTGGTAGCCGCATTGCAAAATTTTCTTGTTGCCCTCGGCGTTTTTCTCCAGCTTCGTCGCGCGGTGCGGACAGACGTTGTAAAATGCGCGCAGCGTACCTTCCCGCCCTCGCACGACAAGGATCGGCTCACCTGCCACGTCACAGGTAAAAAAGTCGCCGGGATTTTCGACCTGACTGATATGCCCGACAAACTGCCACGAGCGGGCAAAAATCTTTTCCTGCTCTGCGAGGAGCACCTCCGGATCGGTATATAGACGGTAAGGAAGCGTTTTCACCTCGCGGGTAGTGGAACCAACCTTTGCTTCTTGGATAGACATCTGCCATGACCCCTTTCGTTTTCGCACCATGCGGCATCATTATTGGTTACGGTCTTGCCCCTCCTTTTTGCAAAAACGATGCCACATGCGAAAACCACGGTTATCACGGTGATAATAGTAAAATTATTGAGAAAATTGAGTTTATTCAGGTTCATTTCGAACCGATTTGCACTCACGCGTGGTATGATGGGAAAAACGGCTGCACGCGCGGAGGTTCCCATGTTCAAAGAGTCGGAAAATGGCTTCATCATTGAAATGAGCACGGATATTTTGGAAAAAATCCTCGACCATTCCACCGATGAAATTTACGTGGTCGACGGCGAGACACGGATCGTCTTCATGAACAAAATATGCGCCCAGCATTACGGGCTCAAGCGCTCGGAGGTCATCGGCAAGCGCAACGAGGAGCTGTTCAAGCAAGGCTACTGGACGCCCTCGATCATCCCGATCGTCATGCAGGAAAAGAAGCCCGTCACCATCAAGCAGACGACCTACTACGGCGGCGAGCTTGTCACGACAGCCGTCCCCATCCTGAACCGGACGAAGGAGATCGAGCTCGTCGTCATTACCGCCCATGAGCAGAACTTCAAGAAAATCATGCACACCGATCAGGAACCCGCCGACCAAAACCAACTGCCTAACAACATCATCACGAACAGCCAGAAGATGAAGGACTTGCTCACCTTTTGCCACAAAATCGCCCTGGTCGACTCGACGATTCTTTTGCAAGGCGAGTCCGGCACGGGAAAAGGCGCGTTCGCCGCTTTCATTCACCAGATGAGCCGCCGCAAAAACGGGCCGTTTTTGACGATCAACTGCGCTGCGATCCCGGAGGAGCTGCTGGAGTCAGAATTGTTCGGCTATTCGCAAGGCGCGTTTACCGGAGCGAGCAAAAGCGGCAAGCTTGGGCTGATCGAGGCGGCGAACAACGGCACGATCTTTTTGGACGAGATCGGCGAACTGCCGCTGAAAATCCAGGCCAAGCTGCTGCAGGTGATTCAGGAGCACCGCTTTTTGCCTGTCGGCGGCACCGAGTACAAGCAGGTGGACATTCGTATTTTGTCCGCGACCAACCGGGACTTGTCCAAGATGGTGGAAAACAAGCAGTTTCGCGAGGACCTGTACTACAGGCTCAACGTGATCGACCTGAAAATCCCGCCGCTGCGCGAGCGCCCTGAAGACATCGTACCCCTCACCTATTATTTCATCAACCGCTGCAACAAAAAATACGGCGTGGACCGACTGATTTCCCAGGAGACGCTGCAAGCTTTGAGCAGCTATTCCTGGCCGGGCAATGTGCGCCAACTGGAAAACATGATCGAGCGGCTCGTAGTCACGACAGAGTCGATCATCACCCCGGCCGATTTGCCGGACATTATTCATCAGCATAACCGGAATCATCTGCCTTTGTCTTCGTCCGGAAGTCCTCCGCTGCCCCAGACGCTCGACGCAGCGCTGGCAGAGGTGGAAAAACAGATGGTCCGGCGCTCGTACCAAAAGCACCGCACAACCCGCAAAGTCGCCGCTGACCTGGGCGTGAGCCAGACGAAAGCGACGAAGCTGATTCAGAAGTATTGTCGGGATTTGGGTGAGTTGGAATAGGTTCAAGGGGAGGGGGTTACTTGCCAGTTGGCAGAGGGGCTGGTTTCGGCGATCCTTGTTTTCTGGTTGGGAAGCTGGTTGGGGACGTCCCTTCGTTTTCCGGCTGGAGAGCTGACAGACTCCGAGCACTCCTTCCCTTTCTTGCTGAATACCTGGCCCCTTGCCTCCCCGCTCCCAACTTTTACGGCAATGATGCACATTGCTGCTGGCTACTTGCGAGCGAATCCTGCCCCCCGCCCGCTCATGCCGACGACAAATTCGTCCCTCCGAACTCGCCTGCCAAAAAATCACAAAACGACAATTCCTGTCTCTGTCTCCACCTGTCTCCTCCCATCTCCTCCCGTCTCCTATCCCTTCCTTTTACCCGTAAGCGCCCTGCTACGCCCCAAACGAGCATCATCACCCTTCCTATAATATGGTAACTTTTCCACCCCTTCGCCCGTCTCTTCCATGAGGTGATTCCAACATGCACTTCCACAAATGGTTACGCAAATACGTAGCGGCTGTTTTGGCATTCATCCTGCTCGGCTATCCTCCCCCTTCCGCCCAAGCCTGCTCCTGCGGAGAACAGAGTGCGACGAAGCGGTTGGAAAAAACAGAAGCTGTCTTTCAGGGCGTCGTCACGGACATCCGCCAAAACGGCGCGGATGAAGAGGTGATTTTCGCGGTCACGAAAACGTGGAAAGGGGACAAGCTCCCGGAGCGCCGCACGTTGTCCGCTCCCGGAAGCTGCCATTACCGGTTTGAACGTGGCGTGGAATACGTCGTCTTCGCTTCCGGCTATCAGGCAGAGGACGGATCTACTTCCTTGCGCGTGTACAATTGCTGGGGGACTGCTCCCGTTTCGGAAGCGTATGGAGATATCGCCGAGCTTGATTACGGATTGCCTTTGAACATCCGCCATCTGCTGCCTATTCCCGAGCAGCGCTATGCCTGGTACTTGTCCCTTTTCGATGCGATCAGCGACATCTGCCAGCAGCCAGCCAAATGAACCGTGCACCAAAAACCCCGGAAAAAGAGCGGTGTGCCCTTTTCCGGGGTTTTGCGCGCGAACTGCTCGTGCGGACTCCTCATCCGGACCCCGCCCCTGTTTATTTGCGGATGCCTTTTTTCGTCGCCAGCTCGGTGTACGCACCCGTCTCCTTCTCCGTGTCCTGCGTGAACTGCTGGCGATCCGCATAGGCAGGCTCGACCTGTATCTCGCCGAGCTTTTGCAAATAGGCCGGGTCGCTCGTCATTTTGGCGATGCCTTCTTCCCACTTTTGGATGACGGCATCAGGCGTGCCTTTGGCAAACGACACTCCGGTCCACCAGAACACCGTCAGGCCGTCGATGCCCTGCTCCTGCGCGGTAGGGACATCAGGCAAAAACGGGCTGCGCTCCTCTCCGGCAACCGCGAGAATTTTCACCTTGCCCGCCGCAAGCATCGGCATGATCTCGCCGACTGTGTGCACAGCCAATACCGCGTGGCTGCCCGCTACTTTGGGGACGGAATCGGAAGCGCCTTTGGTCACGATCATCCTCGTCTTGGAAAAATCCGCGCCGATGGCATCCAGCCACTGGGCCACGCCGAATGCGGAAAAGCCCGCGGGTCCCACCGAAGTCCAGGTCAGCTCTTCCGGGTTTTCCTTGACCCACTGGGAAAAAGCGGCGAAGTCTTGCCACGGCGCGTCGGCTTTGACGGCAAAGGCGAGCGTCCCTTTGCCGATCCGCGCTGTATAAATCTGGTCTTCGTTTTGAATCGGGGGATTTTTCATGCCAGCGGCCAGCATCGTCGTATTCGACACGTTGACCGCCAGTGCCGTGTAGCCGTCGTTTTTCGCCTGCTTCAAGGCAAATTCGGCTCCCACGGCACCGCCGCCGCCCGCCTTGTTGACCACGACGATCGGCTGGCCCCATTCCTTGCTCAAATAGTCAGCGGTGGCTCTCGCGACGAGATCGACGCCGCCTCCGGCTGAATACGGCACGATGTACTCGATTTGCCGGGTCGGATAGGCCGCAGCCGTTTCGCCCTGGACGGACTGCCCGGTCGCGCAGGCGCTCACGGTTGCCGCCAGCAAAAAAGACATCGTGACCGACACCCAATGTTTGTATCCTTTCACTACTTTTCCTCCCGTCTCTACACTAGGCTACGTCCACGCCTTTTTTCTGCTCCTCCCGCAACCGCTGGCGGGTTCGCCTGTTCAGCACAAGGGATACGATCAACAGTACCGCGGCCGCAAGCAAAATCGACAGCGACAAAGGGCGGGACAGCACGATACCGAGCGAGCCGCTTCCCATCGCCATCGTCTGGATGAACGATTCCTCCAGCAGCGGCCCGAGAATGAAGCACAAAATCAGCGGCACGACAGGCCATTTATACTTCACAAACAGGTAGCCAAGTCCGCCGAACAAAAAGGCAATCCAGACGTCAAACATGCTGTTGCGCACGCTGTACGCCCCGATCGTGCACAGCATCAAAATGACAGGGGCCATGATGCCAAACGGAACCCGGGTCAGTTTCACCCAGAGCCAGACCATCGGCAAATTCAGCACCAAAAGCATCATGTTGCCGATGAACATGGAGGCGATCACCGTCCAGACGAAGTCGGCATGCTGCGCAAACAACACCGGGCCAGGCGTCAGGCCGTAAATCATCAGACCCGCGAGCAAGATCGCGAGCGGCGGAGAAGACGGGATGCCGAGCGAAAACAACGGGATGAAGCCCGCGCTGCTGGTCGCGTTGTTGGCCGCTTCCGGCGCTGCCACACCTTCGATCGCTCCGGTTCCGAATTTCTCCGGCTGGCGGGAAACTTTTTTCTCCAGATCGTAAGCCAAAAAAGCCGTAATCGCCGCCGAGCAGCCTGGAAGCAGCCCGAGGAAAAACCCGACAAGCCCGCCTCTAAGCATCGGCGCGGCGCTTTTTTTCATGTCCGCCTTTTGCGGATAAACGCTACCAGGCTTGCCAATTACGGTCGCCTTGCGCTTTTCCGCGATGCCCTTGAGCACCTCGGTAATGGCAAACAGCCCGATGATGATGCTAATCATGTCCAAGCCGCCCACGAGCGACGAGATGCCGTAGTCAAAGCGCGGCATGCCGGACGATGGCCCCAGGCCGACCAATGACAGCGCATAGCCGAACGCCCCCATCAAAAACGATTTCAACAGCGAGCCGCCCGACAGGCTGACCATCAAGGTGAGCGCGAGCAGCATCAGCGCAAAATATTCAGGCGGCCCGAACTTCAATGCCTGATCGGCGAGCAACGGCGCGAAAAACACCAGCCCGATCACGCCGACTACCCCGGCGACAAACGACGCGATGGCCGAGATGCCGAGCGCTGGCCCGCCCTTCCCTTGCTGGGCCAGCGGGTAACCATCCAGACAAGTAGGAACGGACGACAGCTCGCCCGGTATATTGAGCAGAATCGCCGTCGTAGAGCCGCCATACATCGCCCCGTAATAAATGCCAGCCAGCATAATCATGCCCTGGGTCGGCTCCAGCACGGTCGTCACCGGCAGCAAGATCGCGATCGCCGAAGTTGGCCCCAGCCCCGGCAGCACCCCTACAAAGGTGCCAATCAAAGCCCCGAGCGCTGCCATGAGCAGATTTTCCAGGCTAAACGCAGTCGCAAATCCGACCAGCAAAAGCTGCAGCGTATCGATGGTCAGCACCTCCTACCACAAATCCCCGCCAGGGAAAGGCATTTGCAGCCACAAAATAAACACCGCGTACATAGCGCCAGTCAACAGAAGCGAGTAGAAAACAGCGACGTACAATCGATAAAAGCCGATCAACATAAAAAAGGCAACGGAAGCAAGCGCCGTAGCAAGCAAATAACCCATCGCGCCAATCAGCCACGCGTAGAGTAGAAGACTCAACCATGCAAACAAAACGCGCGGTCTTTCGTCTCCCGGCGCAACTGCCTGACGCGGCGGCGCAGCGTGCGCTTTGCCGGGATAAGACTGTACCAAAAGCACGCCCCCGAGCATGACGAACCAAAACCCGAGTATCGCAGGCAGCGTATGGTCTCCTACGTACAAGGACTGCGCATAAGCTTGTAACCGATACGCCTCCAGCGAAATCATGACGCCAATCGCCATGCAAAACAACGCGCCGATCCAATCAGCCCGGTTGTGCGGGCGTCTCACAAGCACCACCTCAGCTCCTGAAAAGCTACCATCAACCTATGGCACATTCGCCCATTGTGTGCGGGCAAAAAAAATGCCAATACCAGTCTTTGCGAAGACGGCAATGGCGTCGGATTACCATTTGATTTGGTCACTCATATGGATGATGGCCTGCGCGACTTTTGCTTCGTAGCTTTCCTTGCTGCACAGTTCTTTCCATAGTTGCTCCTGTTCTTCGTGAGTGAGCAGGTCGCTGCGGCCCGCCCTTGTCTGTATGGCCCCCTTCAGCGGCGCGGCGTTTTGGCCGGTTTCGCCGCCGTGGCTGACAAGCTCGTGCACCAGGAGCATGTTCAACAGCTTGTCCATCTTCGCCTGCCTCCGGGCCAGATGCGGCTCCATCCGCTTGGCGACCAGCCACAGCTTTTCTGTTTGCTCTTGTGCGGTTACCATGACTCTTTCGCACCCCCATACTATATATATATCTAAATATAATTACTTATATCTAATTATAATAAACATTTTGCGAAAGAGAAGCCAGATCGACCTGTTTTCATGGATGGGGTTAACTTTTTCTTTGCAATTTCATCCGACTTAGATAAAAATTTGATCCTATACAAAATAGAAAAACATGGTAATTTTGTGATAGAATCTCCAAAAAGGAGCAGTGTTTATGCAAAAGCAAGTAAAAATCATGTTTAGTGGTTTACTCATCGCCGCTGTATCCATTACTGGTGCATCTGTTTTTGCAAGCAAGAGTAATGTAGCCGAATATAGAAGCTATTTAGAAAATCACATTGAAGAGAAACTTGAAGTTGCTTATGATAGTGCGGCAGAAGCATTTGATTTTGATGACAGTGATTACCAGCTTTATCGAGCTGACAGTCTTGACCGACCAGAAAAGATGTCGAAAGAAGACTATGTCTTTTTACGATTGGCCATGGGCGAAACCATCTTCGACACTAACGAAATTGAGAAAGGAGATTTTGCCCCGGCGATTTACATTAAAAATAGCCTGGATGAAGCAGTTGTCCTTTTGAAGAAGCAAAATGGCGAGAATAAAAAGTTTACTTATCAAAAAGATGACACGGCAGAATTAAGATGGAAGCTAGTGGAACAAGAAGCGGTTGATGGCGAGCCGGTAAAAGTAGCTGCGCCGCAATCATTCGATGCCTTTGTGCAAGAAAAAGCTTCAAATTAAACGTCAAAAAGTCGGTTACGCTTCTAGCAAAACCGACTTTTTGCTTGCTCGACATGTGAATACACTTTTGAGCCTCCACAAAAAAACTGCCACCCGCCAGTCAATGAAAACGACTGGCGAGCAGCAGCTCCCCCCTCTTCCCTTATGCGATTATTCCATTGTCAAAACGACGCGGCCATTGACTTGGCCTTTTTCCAAGCGCTCCAGCACCTCGTTGATTTTATCGAGTGGCTGGGTTTCGATGATGGCGCGGACTTTGCCGCGCGCGGCGAAGTCGAGCGCTTCCTGCATGTCTTTGCGCGTTCCGACGATCGAGCCTTTGACGGTTACGCCGTTGAGCACTGTATCGAAAATCGGGATTGGCAACTCCGCATTCGGCAAGCCGACTACGACGAGCGAGCCGCCGCGGCGAACGGACTTGTACGCCTGTTCAAACGCTTTTTTCGTCACAGCCACGCTGATCGCGCCGTGTACGCCGCCGATCTGCTCCTGAATCGCCTGCACAGGATCAACCTCGCTGCCGTTGACGGTCAGGTCAGCCCCTAGTTCTTTTGCCAAGTCCAGTTTTTCCTGGTGAATATCTACCGCGACGACGTTGTAGCCCATCGCCTTTGCATATTGCAACGCTACGTGGCCCAGTCCGCCGATGCCGTAAATCGCTACCCATTCGCCCGGCTTCACGTTCGCGACCTTCAGTGCTTTGTAAGTAGTGACTCCTGCGCACAAAATCGGCGCTGCCTCTACGTCGCCCAGCTCATCCGGAATGCGCGCGACATAAGCTGCCGGCGCTACGCAATACTCTGCGTAAGCTCCATCTGCGGAGTAGCCGCCATTGAGCTGCTGCAGGCACAGCGTCTCCCAGCCTGTGAGGCAGTAGTCGCATTCGCCGCACGCCGAGAACAGCCACGGGATACCTACGCGATCGCCCAGCTTGAGCGACGTGACGCCTTCGCCGAGCTTTTCAACCACGCCTACGCCTTCGTGTCCCGGAATCAGCGGCAGTTTTGGCTTGACTGGCCAGTCTCCGTGCGCCGCATGCAAGTCAGTATGGCAGACGCCGCACGTCTTGATTTTCACCAAAACCTCGCCGTAGCCGACCTCTGGGACCGCTACTTCCTTCACTTCCAGCTTTTGATGGAACTCGTTGACCACTGCTGCTTTCATTTGGACCATCCTCCTCTTTCCCCCTGGGCATTATGTATGCCTGTTCGACGGTAATCCGCTTACGTCCCTTTATCATTGCAAGCAGCATGCCAAACTGTAAGCGCTTTACATTTCGCGGTTTTTCGCGATATGTCGCGGAAATTCGCACTCGGACTGGCCGTTTTTTCGGCCCACTCAGCCAAAAATTCGGCCAGCCAGCCAAGCTTTTGGCCAAAAAAGGGGATTCTCCCCTGTCTGCGGTATTACTACATAGCGGAAAAAGGGGGTAAAAGCATGCAAATATCCAAGTTCATGACACCGGAGATCATCTTCGGAAACCAGTCCATCGGCCAAGTCGGGGAAAGTCTTCGCAGATTGGGTGCCTCCCGTGTCTTTCTTGTCAGCGACCCCGGTGTCGTGAAGGCAGGCTGGGTCGAGCGGATCATCCACTACTTGCAGCAGCAACACCTCGATTATCATCTGTGGACAAACGTGACAGCCAATCCCAAAGATTACGAGATTCACGCCGGAATCGCCGCTTACCGCGCGGGCGAGTGCAACGCGATTCTCGGCGTTGGCGGCGGCAGCGCCATTGATGCGGCCAAAGCCATCGCCCTGCTTGCCACCAACGAAGGCAGCATCGTCCAGTACGAAGGCGTCGATCGCATCCTGCATCCGCTCCCGCCCATGGTCATGGTGCCGACCACTGCTGGCTCCGGCTCGGAAGTATCGCAGTTTTCCATTATTGTCGACAGCGAGCGAAAAGTAAAAATGACGATCGTCTCCAAATCGCTCATTCCCGATATCGCCATCATCGACCCGCAAACGTTGATGACCAAAGACCGACAGCTCACCGCCAATACAGGCATGGACGTCCTGACGCATGCCATCGAATCGTATATTTCCCTCGCCGCGACACCGCTCACCGAGGTACACTCGCTGCAGGCGATGCGGCTTATCGCCCAGCATTTGCGCCCATCTGCCGCCAGCCAGTACAACGCTTGCGCCAAGCAGGCGATGGCCATGGCGAGCTTGCAGGCGGGTATTGCTTTTTCCAACGCCATCCTCGGAGCCGTACACGCCATGTCCCATCAACTGGGCGGCTTTCTCGACGCGCCGCACGGGGAAGTGAATGCGATCCTTTTGCCTCACGTACTCGAATACAACTACATTGCCGCCCCGGAAAAATACAGGCAAATCGCCGAATGCCTGGGCGAGAACACTTCGGGCCTGAGCACCCATGACGCTTCCCGCCTCGCGCTGAAAGCGGTGAAGGACCTGGCAAACGACCTCGACGTCCCCCACTCGCTGTCTGCCATCGGGCTGCACCCGGAGCAAATCGAGCTATTAAGCTCGCTCGCCCTGCTCGACGTCTGCATGACCACCAACCCGCGCGACATGAGCGTCCAGGACGTCGCTGCCCTTTTTCGCCAAGCATTATAGGAGGCCGCCATGCAAAACAAACAGGAGATATTGGAAAAGCTCACCGGGATATCGTCCTCGCGCAAAAGCTACTACAGCGAGCTTGTCTATCTCGTGGAAGAAATGAAAAAGAAAAACCGCCAGCTCGCCGTCATCAACGAGCTGACGCAAATCCAGATCAACGCCACCTGGCCGCAAACCAGCAGCTATCTCGCCGCGCAACTGTCGCAAATTCTCGCCTTCGAGCACTTTGCGCTGACAATCGTAAAAGGCGGCATGCCCGCTTCTTACTTGTGCATCTGGACCGACTCCGACTGGCAATGCCGCACCTTGACCCAGCCCGCGGCTGCCGATCCGGCGCTGTTTATCGAGCAGGTCCACCAAAAGCTGGCGGAGGTGCTGCCGCAGCATTTTGCCACGTCCGTTCCGCTGCGCAGCCAGTTGAACCAGACGTTCGGCTTTTTGACCTTGCTGCACCAGGAAAAGCGCCAGGCAGACAAGGAGGAAACAGAGCTGATCGAGCTGGTCGCCAGACACGTTGGCGTCGTCGTGGAAAACAGCCTCTTGTTCCAGGATGTGAACGAAAAAATCAAGATCGAGGCGCAACTGATCCAATCCGCGAAAATGGCCGCAATCGGGGAAATGGCGGCCGGAATCGCCCACGAGCTGAACAGCCCGCTGACTGCGATTCTCGGCAATTCCCAGTTGCTCCTGCGCGACATGGCGGATGGCCCCACCGCTCCGCTCATGCGGGACATTTACCAGTGCGGGGTGCGCTGCAAAAAGATCATCCAAAACTTGCTGACTTTTTCCCGGCAGGAGGAATATTTGTTTGAGACTGTCTCCATCGACGAGGTCGTGGAAGATGTGCTCGGGCTGATCGGCTACCAGTTGTCTGTCTCCGGCCTGACCATAACCCGGGAAATGAACGTGCCGAGCCTGCTGTTCCACGGAAGCCGCCATCAAATCGAGCAAATCGTCATCAATCTGCTGCTGAACGCCAGAGACGCGCTCGCAGACAGTGAAGCGCCGCAAATTGTCATTCGCTCGTTTCTCGCAGAAGAAGCTGGCGTCCGCTACGTAGGCTTGTCCGTTTACGACAACGGGACAGGCATCCCGAAGGAGCAACTGCCGCAAATCTTCCAGCCGTTCTTTTCCACAAAGGAACGGACAAAAGGAACCGGACTGGGCTTATCCGTCAGTCTCGGCATCGCGGAAGCGCACGGCGGCAGGCTGTTTGCGGAAAGCGAAGAGAACGGCTACAGCAAGTTCACGCTGCTGCTGCCGCTGCTTGAGAGAGAGGAGGACAACCATGGAGCCGAAACGAATTTTGATTGTCGATGATGAGACAGAAGTAACCACCTTTTTCACCTATTTTCTCCAGCGCAAAAACTGCGAGGTCGTCGTGGCGAATACAGGCAAACAGGTCGAGCGGCTGCTGCATGACGCCTCCCAGCACTTTCATGCCGCCCTCGTCGATTTGAAGCTGCCGGACGCCGACGGCCTGGAGCTTTTGCGCGAGATCAAGGCGGTCCATCCCGCGTGCGAGGTGCTGATTATGACGGGCTACAGCACGATCAAATCGGCGGTCACCGCCATGCAGTGGGGCGCCAAAGACTATTTGGAAAAGCCGTTTGACGACCTGGACAGCCTGGAGCATGTCATCGACTCTGTTCTGTCTGCCTCGGCGAAGCAAAAAGATGACCTATCCCAAGAGGCCGCGCAATATGGTATCGTGTATTCAGCAGAAAGTCCGATGGCCCAAGTGACGGCCATTGCCAAAAAGTTGGCAAAAAAAGCAATTCACGTCCTGATTGAAGGAGAAACAGGCACGGGCAAGGAGCTGATGGCCCGTTTTCTCCACGGAGCGAGCAACCGCGCTCAGCAGCCGTTCGTCGCCTTCAACTGCGGTGCCGTTCCGGAGTCGCTGTTGGAAAGCGAGTTGTTCGGCTTTGAAAAAGGCGCTTTTACCGGGGCGATCAAGTCGCGAAAAGGCTTGTTTGAGCTTGCGCACAACGGCACGCTGTTTCTCGATGAGATCGGTGAAGCCCCTCTCTCGATTCAGGTCAAGCTGCTCCGCACGCTGGAAACGGGAGAGTTCATGCGGGTCGGAGGCGAACAGGTCGGCCAGAGCAACATCCGCTTCATCTCGGCCACGAACCGCAACCTGGAGCACGAAGTCGAAATGAACCGTTTTCGCAGCGATTTGCTCTATCGGCTGGAAGGAATCAAGCTGGCGATTCCTCCCCTGCGCGAGCGGACTTGCGATATCCCGGCCATCGCCCACTACTATTTGCAAAAGCGCAGCGGCACCCCGTGCGAGATCGAGGCGGACGCTCTGGAGCTTTTGCAGCGCTACGACTGGCCTGGCAACGTCAGACAACTGCTTAACGTGCTCAACCAGACCATCGCCCTGCACGAATGCGAGCGGCTGCGCGCAGAGCATCTGCCAGCCCAGCTTCGGCAAAGAGCGGCGCAGCCGAAGCTGCAAGGGCGAGAGCAGCCCGCCGAAGACCAGCCACAGCCCGGCAGCATCGAGCAGGCGATCGAGCGGGAATGCGCGCGCTTCGTGGAATCGCTCACCCGCAACATCCCTTCCATCGAAGGCGTCGACTTCGAATATTTGCAAAAACGAATCAAGCTCCTGGAAGGGGAAATCGGGCGGGCGATCATCGAAAAAGGACTGAGCGAGACAAAAGGAGACAGGCAGTTGTTGAGCAAGAAATTGAATATCACCAAGCGGACGATCCGCTACATTCTCAATGAAAAGGGGTAATGCCTCGCCGACCTGCGCTGATCCCCTGTTAGGAGGCAATACGTTGTGGTACCCCAAAAACAGCAATCTGGGTTGATCGCCAACCTCAAAAACATCCCGGCTGATTTTTCGCTCTCTGCCGTTATCGTCGGCCTGATCGCTACGATGGTGTCGTATGCGGGGCCGCTTCTGATCGTGTTTCAGGCAGCGCAAGGCGCGGGCCTCAGCGAAGCCGAGCTGTCCTCCTGGATATGGGCCATCTCGATCGGCAGCGGCCTGACCGCGATTATTCTCAGCATCTGGTTCAAAACGCCAGTCATTACGGCATGGTCGACGCCTGGTGCCGTCCTGCTCGTATCGAGCCTGACCGTCTATCCGTACAGCGATGCGATCGGGGCGTACCTGTTTTCCGCCGCCGTCATCACCCTGCTCGGCGTCTCCGGCTTGTTTTCCATCTTGATGAAATACGTGCCGCAGTCGATCACGACCGCGATGCTCGCCGGGATACTGTTGTCCTTTGGCGTCGATGTGTTCGTTTCGATGCAGCATTTGCCTGCCCTGGCTTTGCCGATGATTTTTTGCTACCTGTTCGCCAAGCGCTGGTCTCCGCGCTACGCGGTCGTGCTCACGCTCCTGGTCGGGCTGGCCGTTGCCTTCGCGATGGGGCGCCTGCAACTCGATTCCGTCCAGATGGCGTTGGTCAATCCCGTGTTCACGCTGCCGACCTTCTCGCTCGATGCGATTGTCGGCCTGGGGATTCCGCTGTGCATCGTCACGATGGCTTCGCAGAACGCGCCGGGAATCGGCGTCCTGAAGGCAGACGGCTACGACACGCCTGCAAGCCCGCTCGTAGCCACGACCGGGATCGCTTCGCTCTTGCTCGCTCCGTTTGGCTCGCATGGGATCAACCTCGCTGCGATTACGGCTGCCATCTGCACGGGAAAAGAAGCGCACCAGGACCTGTCGAAGCGCTACATTGCGGGAATTGCCTGCGGTGCCTTTTACCTCGTGTTCGGCATGTTTGGCGCTACGATCACCTCTGTCTTTTTCGGGCTGCCGAAGGAGCTGATCGCCGTCATTGCGGGACTGGCTTTGTTCGCTTCGCTCAGCTCGAGCCTCGCCCAAGCGATGAGCGATATCAAGGAACGGGAATGCGCCCTCGTCACCTTCCTCGTCACGATATCGGGCATCTCCATCGGCGGGATCGGCGCCGCCTTCTGGGGGCTGATTGCGGGAGTGATTACGAATTTGATTTTGAATGGAAACGTGCGCAAGTGGTTCGTGCGGCGGAAAAAGGACGCGCGGCCGTTGGCTTAGTTGGGCTGCTTTGCAGGAAATGTCTCCCTGTACATGGAAAATCTGGCCTACGCCCCCCTTCCAGCTCTTGATCCATCGGAAAAATAAATACATTTTTCTTTCGCAAACTAAAAAGCGGGCGTCCTCTTTGAGAGATACCCGCTTTTTTGCTGCTGCCGTTTCGTCGCGTGAGCCTGCGTGATGAACGCTGTCTTTGTCGTGCCGTTACCGATACAGCCCTTGCTCGCGGGCGTAGTTTCCCCAATGCGGGCGGCTGCCGTCCCGATCGACAAACGGATACTCGTCGGAAAGCCCCCACGTGCTCAGTGCCTGCCCCGCTTTTTCGGCGATGGCGGGATCAGCGGCGAGCGCGGCGACTGCCCGCCCGATATACAGCGGAGTTTCCGACACGATGAAATGCGGATCTTTTTTGACCGCCTCTTTCCACGTCTCTTCCGTCACGCCAAAATAGTCGAGCATCTCCTCTGAACGCAAGAACCCCGGTGTCAGCGCCAGAGCGGTAACGCCATGCGGACGCAGGTCCTCGGCCATCGCCTGAGCCAGATGGATCACTGAAATTTTGGCCAGACTGTAGTACAAGTGCTGGCGATACCGATAGTCGACCCCGTCCGTGATCTCGATGATGAGCCCTTTTTTCCGCTGCACCATAAGCGGTGCGGCATAGTAGCTCGTAATCATATGCGTGTGGACTGCGCGCTGTTGCATCAGCAAACCATCTGCCAAAGAATGCTCCCAAAACGTTTTTCCCCAGACAGTCAACTTCTCTCCGCCCCAGATGTCGTTCACCAAAATGTCGAGCTGGCCGTTTTGCTCTGCTTTTACCCGTTCAAACAGCGCTTTCACTTCGTCTTCCTGCGAATGATCGACTCGGACCGCAATGCCGACTCCGCCGCTGGCCGTCACCAGCTCGGCCGTCTCCTCAATCGTCTCGGGCCGGCCCAAGTCAGACTGCTGGCCTCTCACGCTGCGTCCCGTTACATACACGGTTGCGCCCGCTTCCCCCAAGCCGACGGCAATCCCGCGCCCTGCCCCTCTCGTTCCTCCTGCGACTACTGCGACTTTTCCTTGCAAGGCTTTCATCTTCGCATTCCTCCCTTTTCGTTTCGCACCACGCATAAGTGCCTGACGCGCGATGTTACGCTGCATGCCGGCGGTCGGTTGACCACATGGAACAAGTGTAGCGTTTTATATATGACATCGTCTGTCATATTGGGTAAAGTAAAATGAACAGACATAGCAAACGATCTTTTGGTGAGGAGTGATTATCATGCGGGCTGACCGACTGCTCTCGATCTTGCTGCACCTGCAAAATCACGGCCGGATGACAGCCAGGCAACTGGCGGAAAAACTGGAGGTGTCCGAGCGGACGATCCATCGGGACATGGAAGCCTTGAGCGCATCTGGCGTGCCCGTCTACGCCGAACGGGGCTCTGCTGGCGGATGGGTTTTGGCGGAGGGCTATCGCAGCAATTTGACCGGGTTGAAAACAGATGAACTGCAATCGCTCATGCTATCCTCCCCGTCCGCTCTGTTGAACGACCTGGGGCTTCGGGACGAGTACGAGCAAGCTTTTCTCAAGCTGCTGTCCGCCTTGCCGCAGAGCGTTCAGCAGGACGCCTGGCACGTGCGGCAGCGGCTGCATATCGACGGAGCTGGCTGGCACGAGTCAGATGAATCGTTTCCCCTGCTCGCCACCATCCAGGACGCCGTCTGGCTCACCCGCAAGCTCTGGGTCCGCTACCAGCGTGAGGACGCGCTTGTCGAGCGAATCGTGCACCCACTCGGACTGGTCGCCAAGCGTAGCGTCTGGTATTTGGTGGCGCAGGTCGACGCGGATATGCGCACGTACCGGATCTCCCGGTTTACGGAGGCGCGGGTGCTGGAGGAGTCTTTCGTCCGGCCTGAAAACTTTGATCTCGCCAGCTATTGGGAAGAATCGACGAAACAGTTCAAGGCAAGCCTTCCGCGCTATCCGGCTGTCATTCGCGTCCGCGAAGAGGCGCTGCCCCGGCTGAAACAGGAGCGCTACGTAAAAATAGCTTCCATCCAATCCGTTGCCACAAACGGTTGGCTGGAAGCCGAGGTGGAATTTCATACGCTGGACTCTGCCTGCATTTTGGTGCTCGGATACGGTCCGGCGCTCGAAGTGCTGCAGCCGGATGAGCTGCGGGCAGAAGTCGTAGCGAGTGCTGCTGGTATCTTGCGGTTGTATGGGGGCGGGGGCCTTGCCAACTGAGGTCTGGCTGACCGCTTAACTGATCGCGCGACTTTCCGCTTGCCTGTTCAAACGACTAACCGCTTGCCTGTTCAAACGACTAACCGCTTGCCTGTTCGCTCGGCCTTCCGCTTGCCTGTTCGCTCGGCCTTCCGCTTGCCTGTTCGCTCGGCCTTCCGCTTGCCTGACCGCCGCTTAGCTTACGCTCGCGGCGTCAGACGGCCGCGTTTCTTTTCCGTACACGAGCAGGACGGTTGTGCCGACGAACAGCACGATCGTAAACACGCTGAAAATGAACGTATAGCTGTAGTGCAAGGCCGAATAGTAGCCGACGAGATAAGGCGCGATAATGCTGCCAATCCGCCCGATGCCGGAAGCGACGCCAGTGCCTGTCGCGCGCAGAGGCGTCGGGTAGTTTTCCGGCGTGTAGGCGTACAAAGCGCCCCAAGCGCCGAGATTGAAAAAGGAGAGCAACGCGCCTGTGACCAGCAGCTCGGTCGTCCCGCTGCTCTGCCCGAAGGCGAACGCCATCACGGCGGTCATCAACAAAAAGGTTGCCAGCGTCTTTTTGCGGCCCCAGTTTTCCACGAGATACGCTGCGGCGAAGTAGCCCGGCAACTGCGCCAAGGTCATAATGAGGACGTACTGAAAGCTTTTAATCATCGTAAAGCCTTTGTCCACGAGCACGGACGGCATCCACAAAAACATGCCGTAGTAGGAAAAGGCGATGGCGAACCAGACCGCCCACAAGGCGATCGTTTCCCGCTTGTGCGAGGTGAGCAGCTTCTGCAGCGGCACCTGCTCGGCGCGCTGCTGGAACTGGGGCGATTCGGGAATGGCCCTGCGCGCGTACCACGCGTACACAATCGGCAAGGCCCCGATGATGACCGCCACTCGCCAGCCGTACTCCGGGATGATGAAGTACGAGATCACCGCTGCCGCGATCCAGCCAACGGCCCAAAAGCTTTCCAGCAGCACGACGGTACTCCCGCGTTTTTCCGGGGGTGCGAACTCGTTGACGAGCGTGGAGGCAACAGGCAGCTCTGCGCCCAGGCCCAAGCCCATCAAAAAGCGGAAGAGCAGCATGGTGAGAAAGCCTGTGGCAAAAGCGCTGGCGAAGCTGGCCGCGCCAAACAGCAGGAGTGTGAGGAGAAAGACTGGCTTTCGCCCGATCCGGTCTGCCATGTAGCCGCCTGCAATCGCCCCGATAGCCATGCCTACGAGGTTGCCGGTCCCCAAGAGGCCGGCTTCTTCCGGAGACAATCCCCATTCTTGCCTGAGTGCAACCATAATAAATGATAAAAGGGCAACATCCATCGCGTCGAACATCCAGCCAAAGCCGGCTGCCCAAAACACTTTTTTGTAAGGTGCTGACATTTGTTTTCCCTGCTTTCTTTTCGTTTGCGCGCATTCACGCCTTGTAAACATTTCGCGTGTCGTTCGTTTTTCCTGCCCGCAAATAAAAGTTCGACGATTTGCAGCTAGTTTTTCCCTTTGGGTGGGAAGTCATTAGTTTTTGGATGTGGGGGAAGAAGTTTAGCCAGGGTTTATTAGTTATTTTGAATCGTTGAAAGTGGTTACTAAAAGCCCTTTATCGCGGCCATAGTGGTGGCGAGGAAAGAGGAGAAATCGCTGTAGCTTCTTGGGCTCCCTGCGCGGAAGCTTCACTGCCCGGCTCCGGGGAAAAAGCGAAACCGCGTCCAAAGTGGTCCTTTCGAGGAAGCGTCTCAGAGTGGACGCTTAAAGGCGTGTTTCGCTTTTTCCCCTCCACCTCGGTTGGGTTCCCAAAGAGCTTTCGCTTATTTCTTCTCTTTCCTCGTCAGGGGCTTGCGGGGGTTACATCCGAAATACTTTATACGTAAAAGTGCGCAGATCAAGCAGCGGCTCGGCCAGGCGCAACTGCCGCCAGGTGAACAGGATGAGGGCGACAACCCCGATGGCGATCGGCCAAAGCACCTCGTTGCTCCCCCAGCCGCCAGAACCTTCTCCCGCGCTGCTGAAGCCAAACACGATGCCCCCGAAGCCACAGGTAGACAGCAGCAGCGAAAGCACGTCTACGCGCGGGCGAGAAGTTTCCGTCACGTTTTTCAGTCGGAAATAGGCGAAAGCGATCACGAACAAAGCAATCGGCAATACGCCGTAAAAGAGCGCGCGCCAACTGAAATGTTCGACGACGATGCCGGACAGCGTCGGTCCGATCGCCGGTGCAAACGTAATGACAATCCCGATCGTTCCCATCGCGGAACCGCGTTTTTCAATCGCGACGACGGACAGCACCACATTCGTCAGCAAAGGGAACAACAGCCCCGTTCCCGCAGCTTGCAGCACCCTGCCGACCAAAAGCAGGCCGAATCCCGGCGCAATCGCCGCCGCGAGCGTCCCCAGCGCGAACAGCCCCATCGCAGACAAAAACAACGCCCGCGTTGTAAACCGTTGAATGAGAAAGGCGGTAATCGGGATCAATACGCCAATCACCAGCAAATAGCCCGTTGCCAGCCATTGCGCCTTGCTAGGAGAAATGCCGATGTCATCCATAATTTTCGACAAGGCCACGTTCAGGAGCGTCTCGTTGAGAATGGCTACAAAAACGCCGAGGATCATGACCATGACGACGAGGAAGTTGCTCCTGCTCCCGAACGTCCCTCCGCTCTGCTTTGCATCTTGATGATTTTCCACTTGGTTTCTCCTTTCGATCGTCCAATTGCGAGTATGCGCACTCACTTCATCTCTTCTCTAAATCGGTAACCCATCCTATCCTACCATGACCCATAGCTTGTGATTTCTTTTCGATTGCTATGATGCCAAGATCAATAAAACTGCCTCCAGTCGGAAAGCAACCGCAAAGAGCGCAGTTGGTCGTCAGCCCGCTGTGCAGACTCGCGAAATTCGCTCGGCGATACGCCCACTTTTTCGGCAAATCGGCTGGAAAACGTCCCAAGGCTCTGCTGCCCGATTTCCCGGCCGATATCGCGAACGCTCATGTTCGTGCGCAGCAGCAAATCCTTCGCCTTCTGCAAGCGCATCGAGGAGACGTAGTACAGCGGAGACAGGCCGATCCTTTCCATGAAAATACGCGCAAAATGGTATTGGCTGTAGGCAACATGACTGGCCAAACGGGAAAGTGGCAGAGGTTGACTGCATCGTGCTCGTGATGACGGCGTCTTTTCGGCGGATGAAAACCGTCGTCACGTCCCGGTACGGCTTCGGCACCGCATGCAGATGAACTTGCCCGCTTTCAGCCATATGCCGTACCGCCGACCTGGGCAAAATCGTCATGCCGATGCCTGCTGCGATACCGCCGATGATCGTTTCATACGTTCCAAACTCCATGACCTTTTTCGGAATCAAGCCTTCCAGCTTCATCCAGCTCTCCAGCCGCTCGCGGAACCCGCAGCCTTTGTTGTACAAAAGCAGCGCCTTTCCCGTAACCTCCTCAAGCGCAAAGGAGCTTCCTTTGGTAACGAGCACCAGCTCCTCGGTAAAAACCTGCACCTGCTCGATCAACGGATGACTGATCGGCCCCGTCACGAACGCCCCGTCCAGCTCCACATCGAGTACGTGCTGGAGCAGACGCTCGGTTACGCCAGCCGTAAGCGAGAGATCGACCTGCGGATACCGGCTGCAATAGGCCGACAACAGGTCAGGAAGCTGATTGATCGTCTCGACCATGCCGATGGAAAGCACGCCGGACGGCACGGACGTCTGATGAAAAAATCGGTGCATATCCTCCATTTTCGCCAAAATATCGCGCGAAAAAGCTTATGGGAGAAACAGGCACGATCGCTGCCTCCATCATGGAAGTGCTCATGCCGATGATCCCCATCGCGCTGCTTGCCCTGCATACCAGAAAATGGCCGCCGGCTTATGCGATCACGAGCATTGCCATCGCTTTGGCCGGGGCGCTCTTGGTCATTACAAACGGGAGCCTGGCCTTCTTCGTCACGGCAAGCGACCAGCTTTTCCCGCTGCTGCTCATCTTCACAGGCGTCGTCGGCTGGGTCGTCTACTCGATGGGGAGCGCGCGTTTTGGCGGCTGGTCGACGCTGCGCTACTCGACATTGACGTGCTTGCTCGGCACAGGCGTCTCTTTTGGCGTGGTCGCGACTGCCACTCTGCTTCAATGGATACCCGCCCCGAGCTGGGAAAGCATCAGCTCGATCCGCTATGAAATGGCCTTCATGGTCCTGCTACCGGGACTAGTCGCCCTGTTAAGCTGGAATGAAGGGATAAAAAGGCTCACTCCGCTCAACGGGATCTTGTTCATCAATCTGGTTCCGGTCACGACGTTTGCCTTGATGGCGCTTCAAGACTACGAAATCAGCATGTTCGAGTTTTACGGCACGTTGCTGGTCATTTTTGCCCTGATCCGCAACAACCATTTTCAGCGAAAACAGCTCCGATACGGGAAAAGGCCGGAAAAAACCAAGCGGGCCGGGGCGCCGACTGCGTGATTCATCTATCGGGACGATCAGCCGAAAAAACAACGGGATTCGCGAGAGCATGCCCTGCCCTTCGCGAATCCCTGTTTCTGCCAATCAGCTATCCTGTTTTCGCCTCGCCGCCGCTCATCGCTTCTGTATATGCTGCAAGCTGTTTTGCAAGACCTGCTGGAATGGCTCAGCGACGATTTTTCTCCAACTGAGCACTTCTGGCCACTCCCTTTGCGGCTCGTCCACCCCGATATACACCAAAACTTTCGGATCGTCACTGGGCGCAAATCCGATCACGGAAACAACGTACTTTCCGGTTGCGTTCCCCTGCTGATCGGTCTTCTCTATCACACTAGGCTTTCCCGCTACCGAATAATCTTCCTGCGCAAGACGAAGGCCAACTCCGGAGCCGTGAACGCGGTTGACCACAGAGTCCAATATGTCGCGAACTTTTTCCGCCGTTTCCTCCGAGACGACCTGGCGGATCATGTAACGGCTGTTCTCCCCCGCTCCCGCCTGTTTAAACAGATGCGGCTGCATCAGTTTTCCGCCATTGGCGATCGCCCCCACCGCAGCAACCTGTTGCAGAGGAGTAACCGCACCGCCCAGCCCCGTGGCCGCCAAAGCTACCTGGCGCGGCTCGTCCAGCTTGGGAAGCTGCCCCGCCTCTTCATCTGCCACCCCTGCCCCAGTTTTTTGCCCGAAGCCAAATCGCTGCAAATATTGTTGCATCGTCTCCCGCTGCAATCGTTCGTGGGCAAGCTTGGCGAATGCCACATTCGAGGAACGAAGAACTCCTTCCAGATAGGTGATTTTCCCCCAGCCGATGCCGTTGTTGAAATCTTTGATCGGTTCGCCCGGAATATCGGTGTACGTCCCGGATTCGTAAATTTCGCGCGGATCAAACTTGCCTTCCTGTATCGCTGCCGCCAGCGTCACAATCTGATAGGCCGCGCCGGGGTCAGGCATTGCTTTTACCGCGCCGTCAAAACGACTTTCGCTTTCATCCTTCCCCCGACTGCCTATCCCCAAAATCTCGCCGCTGTTCGGGTCGGCGACGATGACTGTCACGCTTTTCGGACGAACAGCTTCGTGCGTCTGCGCGAGCGCCTTTTCCACATACGACTGGATTTGCGAGTCGATCGTCAGCACAAGGTCTGTCTCCGTCGCTCCCGCAGCCGGCCGACTCTCGCCCTCTGTCTTCTGGCTACCGGGAGGGGATGGAGCTTGTGACGGGGGCAGAAACGGAGAAGCGAGCCACACCGCTGCCAAAAAAGCAGCGATCCCTCCGATAGCTTTGCGGGACGTTGTCCGTCCTTTCCGCTTTTCGAGCAGCGCCTTGTCCTGGCGAAGCTGACGAATGATGTCGCGCTGCTTGTCCTCCTCCATGCTGAGCCTCGGAAATGATTGCAGCAGCCTGCTAATCTCTTTTTCTTCAGAAGATGACGTCATGTAGCTGGACCTCCTTGCCGCGATTGCGCATTCGTTTTTGCAGCTCTTTGACTGCCCGGTGCAGCGTGGTGCTCACTTTTGCTTCGCTCCACCCCAAAATTTCGGCTGTCTCCTCCGTCGATACGCCTTCGATCAGGCGCAAGATCAAAACTTCGCGATACGTCCTTTTGAGCTGGTTCATCGTCTGGTACACCTCTTGTAGCTGCTCCTTTAACACCAATGCTTTCTCCGGCGTGCGCTCCCTGGAACGGAGAAACCGGAGGATCGACTCCGGGAACCAGTCGATCATTTTTTGCTTGCGCAGATGGTCGATCGCCGTGTGCCGCGCGATCGCAAGCAGCCACGTCCTGGGCTGCGCCCTGCCTTCATAGCCGGACAAGGCTTTCAGCGCCTTCGTGAATACTTCCTGAACCAAATCCTCCACGTCTCTTCGGCCTGTAAAATAGGCCAGGTACTGGTACACATCGTTGCCGTATCGTAGAAACCATTGCTCGATTCTGTCATCCGGCTCCATTGCTTCGCTCCTTCATCTAACGTTGTTCTTATTGATTAGACGAAAAAATAAAATTTGCTTACATTTTTTGCGCAAAAAAAGAAAAAGCCGCCAGCTCCACAGCCAGGCTGGTCATAGCCCCGTCAAGTAGACACTAAAAAAAGACGCTATCTTAAGCGGCGATCGATTCCCGGTATTGGACTGGGGAGAGGTCGCCGAGTTTTTTCTGGAACCGCTCTGTATTGTAGAATTCGATGTATTCAGCGATCAGCTTGCGAGCGTGAGCTATATCTCTTGGTTTCTCCAGATACAACTTTTCCGTCTTCAGGTGTGAAAAAAACGATTCAACACAAGCGTTGTCGAAGCAGTTCCCCCGTCTGGAATGGCTTCCGGTTAGCCCTTGTTCTTGCAACAGATTTGCGTATGTCTTGGTAGTGTACTGGAATCCTTGGTCGGAGTGCAGGATCGCATCTCCAATACCCAGTTGCTTCACCGTAGACAGCACAAGATCAAGATCGTTCCTCTCCGACACTTCCCAAGCAACCGTTTCGTTATTATACAGATCCAGGACCACGGACAGATAAATGAAGTCATCGACGACTCGAATATAGGTAATATCGGTTACATATTTCTTTCTAGCCTCGTCCGCAGCGAACTGGCGATTGAGGACATTATTGAACACGATGGAGGGCTTGCGGCCGACAAATGGACGCTTTTTGCGGATCACTGAGCGGATGCCCAATTCTCGCATCAGTCGGCGAACTTTCTTAGTATTTACTTGTAGTCCCTCTTTGCGTAGAGCCGTGCGCATTCGTTTATACCCAAAGTATGGGCGAATGCGGTGAATTGCCAGTATATGTTCCTTTAGGTCGGCATCCTGCTCCACACGTACCTTACGATCCTTCTCCGTCGCCTTCCACTTGTAGTAACCCGCCCGGGAGACTTCCGCTATTTCGCATAGCATGACCACAGCGTACTTGCAACTCATTTCTTCGATGGTCCTAAACCGGGTTTGCTTATCCAACTTCCCTCCCCGTGTAGATTTGGATTGAGCTTTTTTAGGTATTCGACCTGCGCTTTCAAGTAGTTGTTCTCTTCCTCTAGACTGCTGAAATACTTCTTGATCCATCGCCCTCTATAGTCTTCAAACGTTTCACCGTTTTGCCGTTTCTGTACCCACTCCCGAATCTGTGTCTTACTTTTAATGCCTAATTTCTCCATTATCATTGGGTAGCTCCAATGCTCCTCAACCCGCAAACGTACTGCTTCGCTCTTCGTTGCTTCGTCATATTGCTGCTGTTTTTGCCCTTTACGTGGCGGCATAAGAAAATCCCCTCCGGTCAACAGTGTTGATCTCATCATACCATGAGGTCTTTTTTTACTGTCTACCATGAGGGGATAATACCAGGCGGCCTTGCTCGATCTCTTATTTTATTTCGTTCAAGCGCTCTTCCAAACGGTCCCACGTCTCCGTGATGCCTTGCAGCATGCCCATGTCCGGATTGTTCCCTGACATGTCATTCACCTCATTACATGATGATTTCTCGGTATTTTCTCATCTCCTTTGCCACTCCGGTCATCTGTCTGTTATCCACAATATACGCGATAGGGAATATTCTCGTAAAGGAATATTTTAAAAAAGGAAACGCTCGTCTGTCCAACAGTCTTCCCCAAAAAAAGAAGCCGGAAGAAACATTGCGTTTCTTTCCCGCTTCTACTGTGCCGAGCGCATGGTTATTGCTTTTTCAGCAACATCGCCCCGATCTCCCCAAGCAGCATTTCCTTGCCGATTGGGCCAAACGCTTTGATGTTGAACGTTTCGTTCGTCACTTCATAAAGATGGCCTTGTTGAACGGCTTTGTTGCTGTTCCAAACCGGGCTCTTTTTCAGCTCTGCGTAAACCTCATCCGCTTTGCCGCCGAAGTTGACGAGGAACAGATGGTCCGGCTGAAACTTCGACAGTCCTTCCAGCTCGACCATTTCCATTGTTTTATCGGCAGGTGTTCCCGCTGCCGGCTTTAAGCCGAGATCCGAGAACAGGATGTCCGCATAGCCGTAGTTTCCGTACACGCGGAACAGTTTCGGCGTTACAGCGAGGAACATGAAGCTCTGGTCGCCGTATGTCTGCTTGAGCTGCTCGCGCATTGTTTTCGTCTTCTCGTCGTAGCCAGCCATTTGTTCACATCTTCTTCCTGTCCGAACAGGCGGCCGATTTCTTTAAACTTGTCCCGCCATTTGTCCATGTCTGTTTCCAGCACGACCGTTGGCGCGATTTTGGACATTTGCTCGTACAGCTTTTGCTGGCGGTTGTTCATAATAATCAGGTCTGGCTTTGTTTCCACTACCGCCTCCAGATTGATGGAGTCATCCCACATCCAGCCAACCGGTTTTACATCTGTCAGCTTGTCCGCTATGTGGGACATGATCTTTGTTTTGTATGTATTCGCCGTTGCCACCGGCTTGTGTCCCAAAATCAAAAGTTCCTCGGCTGCCCCCGACACGTCTGCAATCCGTTTCGGCTCCGCCGGAATCGTCACTTCCCCCATCAGATGCTTGACGACGCGTGTCTTTGGCTGCGTATCTGCTTCCGAAGCGGTTTGGCTTGTGCCACAACCCGCCAATACGGCTACGGCAACCAAGCAGGCCAGTGCGATTCGTGCTGTTTTTTTCATGCGTTCATTTCTCCTTGCTCCATGGTGTTTGGTGTAAACCATTTTTATGATAATAATTCTCATTATCAGTTACGGAGTTGATAATCACATATTCGAACGCTTATGTCAATGATTTTTATTTACGTCGTGCATATAAAATCAAAAAAGAGGCCGTCCCGTTGTCTTGCGACGATTGGGACAGCCTCCTTTTCATTTTGAAACGTTACCTTTTAACTTGGTGCAAACGATCACGTCTGCCCGGCCGTATCACGGTCACGGGGATCACCATGATAACGCTTGCTCCCGAGCCAACCGAGCAGCCACTGTGCGATCCGCGTCCTGGCTACCTGCTAGGGCTAGGACCCTCCCCTGCTCGTGTGGTCAAAAAATTTCCGTGGCATCGGGCGCAAGCCGGGAAACACGCTGCAAATAGTGCGTCACCCGCTCGTCATCCCCCTGCGGGTACGCGTAGCCCAAGGCAGCCGCCACCTCGTTTGCGACCTCGCGGAACAGCTCCCCCATCGCAAACAGTGCCGCCCAGACGCCTTCGTAGCTGCCGCCGGGATAGGTGGACAAAAGCTTTTGCCACCGCTCGGCTGTCAGATGTGCCTCCAAATATTTGCCGCCCTTCCCGATGCTCACGGAAAAATCGGTTTGAATGCCTACCCGCCACTCGACCATTTTCATCAACATCGGCCGGACGTAGCGCTCCAGATACTCGATGGCAAACAAAATTTCCCGTCGCCACAAGCCTTTTGCCACGTACGTCGAGACCCACCAAAATTCGTTGCAGCAGTCGCGGAAGTATTCCGCGGAAGGCCGCTTCACCCAGTAGTCCTCGTCCGTCGACGGCGGCACCTCCGGCAAGCATTGATCTTTGTCCAGCAACACGCGCAGCAGCTTGTCCTCCCGGCAGTACTCGTCCTTTTCGTCCAGCGGAATCAAGGTCAGGTCGATCCGGTTGCCGTCCGTAAACAGCATCAGGTAGGAAAAGCGTCTGCCCAGGTCTGGCGGAAACATCGCCATATCTTCGGGCGTTTGCAAAATGATTCGCTCGCCAAACACATCAATCCAGTCAGGGTCATCCAAAAACGATTGCATGTCTGTGACAAGATAGCTGATGTCGTAATCCTGAAACATATCTTTCGGAGCGCGCGGGTTGCTCCGCGAGCCTTCCAGCGTCACGGCGCGAATCCGTTCGTCTGCGCGCGCGAAGTCCAGCACCAGCTCCATCATTTCTCGTTCACTTCTCATCGTCTGCTACCACCTTTTTTTTGTGACAGGCGGCTCGCCGTTTTCCGGCGAAGCGGCAGCAACCGCTTGCGATCAGCGAAACCGTCACGTCCGTTTGTTTTTTTGCCGTGCCTGTTCTTGCCTGTGCCAAAAAACAACAGACTGGCGGCGGTCCGCGAATCCGCTTCGGACGATGCGTGTTTTATGCGATCAGCAAGGAGACGAACGCTTCCCGGTCGAGGTTGCCGAAAAACTCCTGCAGGTTGACGCCGGCGAGCCGCTCGCTGACAGACGCGCGATCATACGGCGTATCGCGCAGCAGTTCCTCCAACTCGGCTACGTCTCGCACGCCGAAGAAGTCTCCGTATATTTTCGCTTCCTTGATTTTTCCCTTCTCGATATCGAGCTGCACCTCAATGCTGCCAATGTTCTCAAACCGCTTCGTCTGGCGGTAGTTGCTCTTCGGCGATTTGCCGTAGTTCCAGTCCCAGCTCTGGTAGCGGGCTTTGGACAGCTCGTGAATCTTCGCCCAGTCTTCGTCGGTCAGCTTGTATTCCTCGACCTGGCCCTCCCCGAAAATGGAATGGAGAATCGCCAGGCGAAACTCTTCAATCGTCATCGGCTGCGGCAAAAACTCGGAGATGTTGGCGACGCGGCTGCGAATGGACTTGATGCCCTTCGACTGGATTTTCGCGGCGTTTACTTTCAGGGCAGACACCACGTTTTCCATTTCGGAGTCAAACAGCAGCGTGCCGTGGCTGAACATCCGGCCTTTGGTCGAATACTGCGCATTGCCGGAAATTTTCCGCTCTCCGACCTGAATGTCGTTGCGTCCGGTCAGCTCCGCCTCGACGCCCAGCTTTTTCAGCGCCTGGACGACCGGCTCGGTGAATTTGCGGAAGTTGTGAAAAGACTCGCCGTCGTCGTTGGTGATGAAGCTGAAGTTGAGGTTGCCGAGGTCGTGGTAGACGGCCCCGCCGCCAGACAGCCTGCGCACGACGTGGATGTTGTTTTCCTCGACGTAGGCGGCATTGATTTCTTCGATCGTGTTCTGATTTTTTCCGATGATGATCGAAGGTTCATTTATGTAAAACAACAAGTAATCTTCGCTTGCGGGCAAATGTTTCAGCGCGTATTCCTCAATAGCCAGATTGATGCGGGGGTCTGTAATGCCTTGGTTATCTATGAATTTCATCACGCAGCCTCCATCCCAATTCGTTCTCTCTCTTCTATCATACCACGACTCGCTGGCAAACACTGCAAGATCGCCTTTTCTCCATTCCTGAACATTGCCAGGCAGACTTGCTACACATCGTTCGGAAAAATTTAAAATTTTCTGCTGAATTAGACTAAATCTATTTCTAGCTTTTGTCGATAACTATACATAGGTATTTTAGACTAAACCTAGACGAATCTTTTTCCCTACTGTGCGTCTATGAAAAATGGTCGGCCCGTCGAGATCATCTTGGTGTTTCATTCATCCGAAATCTTATGAAGCAGTGAGTTTTTCAGTTTTATGAAAGCAGTCCAGCATTCCCAATCCGTATCATTGCGTACCAAGCTCGTGATGATGTGTCTGCTGCTGCTGGCAATCCCCAGCCTTATCATCGGCTTTCAAGGCTACAACTCTGCCAGCGCTGGACTGAGCGAACTAGGTTCGCGCATCCTGAAAAACAACGTGCATCTGACGATAGAGATGATCGAAGTCCTGCAAAAACAAGTCGACGCAGGCAAAATCAGCATAGAAGATGCACAAGAGCAAGTGAAGCAGCACATCCTCGGTCCGAAGCAAGCGGACGGAACACGAACGATCAACCCGAACATCGACTCCGGTGCGAGCGGCTACATGTTTGTACTGGACGAAAAACGTCCCCAGCAGAGCCATTCCTTCCATTCCCTTTTTCATGCCCATTTCCCCCCTCCTGCTGGATCGGTTTTCCGGTCCTGCATACGCTTTGTGACGCTGTGAATGCCTTTCGTTGTTAAAAAAACAGACACCGTTTACAAGATTACGCCTGAAAAATTCCCTTTCAAAACTTCTTTCTCATGCTGATTTTTACATAAAAAGGATGCACAAATAGCCGTTCGATTCGCTTGCTTTTCAAATCGCTCAATGGTGACCTCACAAATGATTGTATCTCCCGTAAATACCGGCCTTATAAACTCAAAATTCATCGTGCGGGCGAGTACGTTGTAATCTCCCCCTACTTTGGTTGGCAAGGTAGCAGTTAATAACCCTTGGACGACCAGCCTTCCCTGTTCGTCCGGGGTAACATGATGAACTCCTTCATCACCGGAAATTTTCGTAAACCCTTTCACGTCTTCTGCCGTAAAAGTTCGTTCAAACGTGATAACCTCTCCCACTTTTAATGACACAGGAATCTCCTCCCTTATTTTCGAATGCCGACTGATTCGCGCTCGTCCAGATAACTTCGCTCAATCATCTACATGGCCTGCGTCCTCCGCCATTCACATGCGACAAATATTCAAAGGCAGTTGTTCCATACACGCTTTTAAAGTGTTTATTTACATGCGCCAAATCAACAAAACCACATTCGGCGACTGCTGAATAAATATCTCTCTTTTTTTCTATGAGTTGTTTGGCACGTTCTATCTTGCAATTAAGAAAGTACTGGTATGGTGAAATTCCGGTATGCGCCTGTTCCGGATGAAAAAGCATCACACCATTTTGATACAATAATTGCAAACTGCCATCCAACGTATAATGTTGAATCCCCCGCAATGTGACACCGATTGCATATTCCTTGTGGGAATGCTTTTTATACGTAAACTCCGTAATACTTGCCGCTAGGGCAGTAATACCTGCCGATTTTTTATAGATAAATTTGTCCATCCCGGTTCACCTCTTCCTTCGCTTCCCTACACCCATATCATTATGGCAGCATAAACCAAAAATAACGCCATGATTACATTCACTGTCTTTTTATGCTTCTGTAAAAACTGCCTGAAGATTGTACCGAAAACAATCCAGGTAATCATCGTTATCGCGATCACACTGAGAGTCACCGCAGGCATAGCGTTGTAGTAGGGCATGATATAGCTGGGAAAAACATTTAAAAACTGCATAAGGAAGCCGGTCAGAAAGGGGCCGGTCTGGTTTACAGTTCGGTCTGATGAATCCATTTTGTAAATTTGGTAAGCGAGATAGAACATATAAATGGTTCCGATTATCTGCATGATAATGAAAATTTTGGGGATGATCGTCGCCAGCATCGTATTCAACGTACCAGAAACAGCAAGTAAGATTCCAAAAGCAATCGTTGCTCCATACGTATATTCCATTGCCTTTTTTGTCCCCAAATGATTCACTGTGGACAATATGACGATGTTAGTAGGTCCTGGTGTAAACGTAACAATAAAACAGTAAATTAGCAAAGATGTAATATTCATGAGAAAAACTCCTTTCAGGATTCTCATGTAATTTACACCTTAAAATGAATGGCGATATAGTACATTATTGCAGGATGCCGATACGTCTGTTGTGTAATATCATTGCGCAGCCAATGCCTCGGGCATTTTTTCGCCGTTGTCTTCGCACACACACTTCGTTTATGATCGAATCATGAATGAAAGGAGTGTGTCGCCAAATGAACACTAGCCCGAATATTGCGGAAATTACCTCCCTGATCGGCGAGCCGTCCCGCGTCTCCATGCTGGTCAGCCTGATGGGCGGCAAAGCGCTTCCGGCCAGCGAGCTTGCCCGCCTCGCCAGGATCACCCCGCAAACAGCCAGCACCCATCTGGCCAAGCTGGTCGAAGGGGGGCTTTTGCAAAGCGAATCCCATGGCAGACACCGCTACTACCGACTGGCAAGCCCCGAGGTCGCTCACGCCATGGAGGCGCTTTTGACGATTGCGAACCCGGTGCCTGTGCGCTCGTTGCGCGAGTCCGAGCAACTGCGGGTGTTGCGCTATGCGCGCACGTGCTATGACCATCTCGCAGGAGAAGTCGGCGTCGCCCTGACGCAAAAAATGATAGAGCTGCGGCTTTTGGAAGCATCCGGCCAAGACTTTGTGCTGAATGAAGCTGGCAAAGTTAAGCTGCAATCACTCGGCGTCGAGGTGGACGCCCGCCCGAAAAGCAGACGGCGCTTTGCCCGCCAATGCCTGGACTGGAGCGAACGCCGCCATCATCTCGCAGGCAGCCTCGGCGCTTCTCTGACCAACCGCTTGTTTGAGCTAGGCTGGATCGAAAGAATTCCCGGCGGCCGGGCTGTACGCGTCACGCCGGACGGCGCGGCCGGATTTCTCGCTGAATTTGGCTTGGAAGTCAAAAGCGGCAAGGAACGCGTCTAGGCGAGCTTTCCTGAGGCCTTACGCTTTCGCCTTTGCCGCATGCGAGGAAGCAAGCAACTGTTTTTGGGGGCCAAACGTCCAGTTGACGAGAAATATGCCCGCAAAAATCAACAGGCCCCCGGCGTACACGTGCCACATGACGACCTCCCCCAGCAGCACCCAGCCCGAGAGCACGCCGAAAAACGGGGCGAGAAACAGAAAAGCGCTGGTGCGGCCCGGATCTCCCTGACTGAGCAAGTAAAACCAGGTGGCGAACTGCACGATGGAAGCCATGATCGCAAGCCACAGCACGATCAACAGCGAAGCAGTGGTCACGATCAGCTTGGGCGTCTCCAGCGTCACGCCCATGAGCAGAAGCAGCAGGCCGCCGAACAGCATTTGATAGGCCGTCATCACCCAGACGTTAAAGCGGACGCCCCACCGTTTGACGAGGATCGTGGCAATCGACCAGGCGAGTGCCGAGCCTAGCCCGAACAACGTCCCCGACTCCCACTGCAAATGAAAGCCGAGCGTGATGAACACGCCGCACAGCCCGATCAGCACCCCGAGCCATTGCGAGAGCCGGTAGGTGACTCTGAGAAACAACGTCCCCCAGATGACGACGAGCAGCGGATTTAGGAACGTCAAGATCGAAGACTCGCCCGCCGTAATCGTGCGCAGGCTCAAAAAGATACAGCCCATGACCGCCGCCGTCTGCAAAAAGCCGATCAAACCAAGCTGCCCCCACTCACGCCCCGATCTCGGGAGCGGTTTTTTCCGTACCCACAGCGCCAGCAACAGCCCGGCGAGCGTAAAGCGCAGACCGACGAGCAAAAGCGGCGAGAAGTAGGCCAAGCCGATTTTTCCTACCGCAAACGACGAGCCCATCAGCGACGTCGTGACCACCACGAGCATTCCGAACCACAACCGATTCATCTCGTTTCCTCCTTCTTGCAAACAGGTAGCAAGTGATACCGTCAGTGTACACAAAGGAAGTTACGATGCGGATCGAAGTGTATAAGTTCGCCGTCGCTACAGCTCGTATTTTTCCACCAGCCTGATCCCGATTCGCTCCAGCAAAAAGGCCAGCGCCTGCCATATCCAGCGCCGATAGGGCGGCAGATGCCTGACGTAGACCGCGGTGTACTCCGGCTCGCCGATCGCGCCCCTGTCCGCCTTGAAGGCGCCCACTCCCGCGCTCTGATGCAGCAGCAGTCCTTCCCGCTCCGCCTCCTGCACCAACAGGCTTGACAGCATCCGGTACAGCCCCGTCTCTCTCGGCAGTCTCGTATCGTAGCCGAACAAAGGCGTGGTCATGACTCCGTTGCGCACGAAGTAGCCGAGAATCCCGTCCAGCCGCCCGTCCTTTTCCAGTCCGATCAAAGTCAAAGTCCGCCTGCGCATCGCCAGCCGGACGAACTCTTCGCTAAACTGCGGGTTTAGCCGCGAGTATTTGTCCAGGTACAAAGCGTTGTACAGCTCGACGATCCGCTCTGCCTGCCCTTCCGCCAGCTCATCGTGGCGCAGGACGCGGTAGCCCGATTTCGCCAGCAGCTTGCGGTCGCGGGACAGCGTATTGCGCACCCGCCACGTGCCCTCGCCCGGCCAATCCGGGTGGAACAGGTAGACGTAGCGGCTCGGCACCATGATGCAGCCCGCTTGCTTCAGACCGCTGTACAGCTCCGGGCACAGCCGCTGGCAAACAGAGCGAAAAGCAATGACGTGGCGCGGGAACTTTTTGGCGCAAAAGCGCGCAATCTCCCCGGCCTGCTCCGCCGTCCAGGCGTGGTACAAATTCGTCGACAACAACCAGTTGTTCACGATCGCAATCTGATTGCAGCGGCTTCTTTTCATCCATAGTCCAACTCCTGCCAGAACGGGGGTAAACAGCCTCTTCAACAGCCGGGAATCCAGCATGTCCAGTTCCTCGCGCGCATAGGCGACAAAGTGCGTGTACGGCGAGCACACATACGAGTTGTCGTACTCCGCGTCATTGACCGTCACAGGCATGACTCGCCCTCCTGCCAGCAGCCCGAGCAACTGCGTGCGCACGTTGTGGACGTGGCGCGTCGGCGTATCTGCCAGAAGCGCCGTCAAATAGTCGCGAGCGTACTCCCCGTCCTCAAGCTGCCCCCAATCCATGCGAGCCAGCTCTTGTGCCTCGCAAAGCCTAATTTCGTCCTTGCTGCTCATCGAACGCAAACACCCTCTCCACGCGCCGCAGTTTTTTCGTGCCCGAGTGAAGCTGGTACGGAACAAAGTCAATCGCTGGCACTTTTCCCCCATGCGAGCGAATGACCGCCGCGAGACTTTGCCGCACTTGCCGCTTTGCGTCCGCCGCCTGTGCGCCGTTCACGAGCAGCGCGACTTCCACCTGCTCCATGCTCAGTTGACGAACCGTATATTCCTCGATCTCGGCAGACGCGGCGATCACCGCCCGCCGGATGAAGTCCGGGAAGATCGAGACGGGGCGGTTCTCGGTTTCATGCCAAAACCAAAACAGATCATCCGAGCGGCCCTCGACCGACTCCAGCGCCATGAAGATTGAACCGCACGGGCACGGCGTGCGCCTTTCCGTCAAAATGTCATTCAGACGGTAGCGGATGATCGGCTGCGTCTCGCGGGAAAAATCGGTCAGGATCGGGAAAAACCGCTCTTTTCGCTCATCGAGGTACTCTTTTACCATCACCAAAATGTCTTCGTTTACGTGCAGCGTCCCGTGCGCGCAACTGACCGCCAAAAGCCCTTCCGTGCATTGATAAATCTGGTGAACCCGCTGATCGAAGCTCGCCTCGATGTACGCCTCGTCCAGCGGGTCGAGCACCTCCGCCACCGAGATCACTTTCACAGGTGACACCCGCAGGCTTCCTTGCCGCTGCGCTTTTGCCAGCATGCGCAGCATGGACGCCGGGGCCACCAGAACAGTCGGCTGATAGCGATTCAGCCGCTCCAGATGTTCGGCCAGCGCATGCTGCAAGTCGAAAAAGGCGAACTGAATGCGCCGCCTGTCGACCGCCTCGTACAAATTGCTGTTGGCCCGCAGGAAAAAGGCAATCCGCTGCTCGGACCAGAGCTGCCCTGGCAGCGCTTTGGCGAGAATCGTTCCGGCCCACTTCGCCTGTTCCTGTGGCCCGACGAGAAACAGCCCGCGATTGCCGGACGTGCCCGACGACAGGCCGACCGTAATCCCTTTGATCTGCGGCGTGAAGTCGCGCGTGTTCTCCGCCGCAAGCGCGATGCGAAACGCCTCTTCTTTAGCGATGCGCCGCGTGTTCAGTTCGTCAAAATGCTCCATCATCAGCTTTTTGTCAATCGGCGCAAGCTTGCGCCACTCGTCGAGCCGCAGCGTCCCCATCCGTTTCAGGTAAAAGGGAGAGGCCGGCAGCACGCGGGCAAGCAGCGTCTGTACTTGGCGATCCTGCCATTTTTCCAGTTGCTCGCGCGTGGAAAAGCGCCGCGCAAGCCATTTCGTCCGTATGTATTGCCCAAGCAGCGTCATGATCTCCATGAAAAATCTCCGCCCTCTCTCGTCGTCTCCCACACTTCCCCGCAATGGGTCGGCATGATCCGCACGTCCGCGCACTGGCGCGACAACAGGTGCAACCTGTGCAGCTCATCCCGGTATGCCTGGCGATCGGACATGATGAGCCTGGCCAGCGGATGCGGCAGCAAATTGCCCCGGTACGCCTCGCTCGACCAGGCCGCATCTGCGCATAAAAACAGCTCGCCGTGATCGCGGTCGCGCAGGAACAGCCCGAATTGCCCTTTGGCATGGCCGGGGAGGTCGACTGCGAGCAGGCTCCCGTCCGCAAACAGGTCGTACCCTGTCGTATAGGGCGCGTACTTTTGCGGCAAAGCAGTCGGCGCCATGCGGTCAACAAACGTCGCGCGCTCTTCGAAATCATCCGGCATGAGGTCCGGCAAATACGCTTCGCGCACGGCCGCCAAGCCTGTTTTGCCCTTGACGTGCAAATAGGCGCTCTCGAAGCAATACAGCCGGGCGCGCGGAAAATCGCGCAAGCCGCCGATATGGTCGGCGTGAAAATGCGAGAGCAAAATGCCCTGCACCGCGTCCGCCGCGATTCCGTGCCGCGCAAGCTGCGCCCGGACGCTTTGCTCGGCCTGTGTGACGACAGGCGTGATTTTGCTGTAGAGCGAATACGGAAACGCGCTCGTCGCCTCGAAAAACCGCGGCGAGTAGCCCGTGTCAAACAGCCACAGGCCGTGCTCCGGGTGCTCGATCAGCCCGGCGAGCGCATGGAAGCGGATCATTTTCAACTTCCCGCCTTGGCGCGAAAACAGCTCCAACTGGCGGCAGTAGCCCGTATCCAGCCATGTCAGTTTAACGTCCATGCTCCGTCCTCCACCATGCTGCAAAAGTGTCGATCCCTTCCGCGATGCTCACGCGCGGCTTGTAGCCAAGCTCCCGCCGCGCCTTGGAAATGTCCAGCGTCTGCGATTTGGCGAGCACCCCGACCGAGTAGCGCGTCAGCACAGGCTCGCGGTAGCCCAGGACGGTGCGCGAGAGGCTCTCCAGCACCCATGCGGCCGCGTAGGCTTTCCAGTAGGGCACTTCCTTTGCCCGCAGCGGCATGTCCAGCCGCCTGAACACGTCTGTCAGCACGTCAACGAGCGTGACAGGCTCTCCGTTCGTAATGTTGTAAGCTTGCCCAAACGTGCTGCCGGGCGAGTCCATGCACAACAGCAGCGCGTCGACGACATTGTCCACATACGTCAAGTCGATCAGCGCTTTTCCCCCGCCGATCAGCGGGACGTACTTCTGCTCGTTGGCGCGAATCAGCCGCGGCAGGATCGCATTGTCTCCCGGCCCGAACAGCGCGCGCGGCCGAATCGTAATCGTCGGCAGCCCTTCGCGGTACGCCTTGGCCACCGCAAGCTCTGCCAGGTGCTTCGTCTCTGCATATGTATTGGCGAATCGGCGCGGCAACGGCTGCTCTTCCTGGATGCCGTACGCATCGGCAAACGCAAAGTAAATGCTCGGGCTGGATACGTGAACGAGCCGCTCGATCCCGTGCTGCTTGCAGCCTTCGATGACGTGAACGGTGCCGCTCACATTCGTCTCGTACATGTCCCCGTACTTTCCCCATGGCGAGGAAAACGCGGCAACGTGCTGGACAATCTCCTGGCCGCGGCAGGCGTCCGCTACAGCCTGCCTGTCCCGGATGTCGGCGCGGACAAAGCGGATGCCGCGCTCCTGCAGCTTGCGCCCGATCGTTTCATCCCGCCCCAGCGCGGTCACCTCATGCCCCTCTTCGTGCAGCCGCTGCACCAGCTTTTGCCCAAGGAAGCCTGTGCCCCCTGTAACGAGCACGCGTTTTTTCATCTGCCTTTCCCTTCCTTTCCGGTAGAAAAAATCCGCTTTTGGCCGTTACTGCGGCGTTTCTCCGTTCCATTCGATATCGCTCGTACTGCAAGCGAGCAGGCTCGTCTTCGTCCGCAAGCTCTGCCAGGCCAGATCGCCGAGCATCATAAACTGGTCGAAAAACGGCCGCGGGTCCTCCGCGCGAAACAGCACGTCTCTTGCGTTGCACAGGTCGCGGACCCAGCGCGTCCAGCCGCGCCAGTCTTTGACGTTCGCCAGTCCGTAGGTCAGCATCGCCATCGTCAGCATGCAGGTCTGGCCCGCCTGCGGGACGACCGCTTCCGCCCTGCCTTCCGCTCCGCCCTGCGATTTGCCCGCCAAAAAAGCGTCCGCTGCGGCTGTTTGTCCCGCAAACAGATGGATGCCGCTCGTCAGCCTCGGGTTGCACTCGATCACGTACAGCTCGCCTGTCTTGCTCTCGATGAAGTCAAAAGCGATTTGCCCGCTAAGCCGGTGCCTGCGCACAAAGCGGGTGACAAAATCTTTGACGCCTGCGTGCGCGGCATAGGCGAAATGAATCGTCGCCCCCTGCCCCGCCGTATGCACCGTCTCGTAGTCCGCGTACAGCGCAAGCTCCCCTTCGCGCGCGACCGCGTAGCTGCACAACTGGCGCCCCGCGATAAACCGCTGGACGAGCCACGGCTGACGGGCGGAAGGGACGGGCAGCGCAGACAGCCTGGCCCGGGACGGCTCGGAGATGATCTGGACGTGGGCAGCGAATCTGGAGTAGACGGGCTTTAGCACGACCGGGCCTGTCGCCTGGCGAATCGCCGCATCCCGCTCATCTGCCGATTCCGCCCGAACCGTATGCGGAACGAGCGCCCCCGCGCCTCGCGCCAGCTTCCCGAACTCCGATTTGTCATGCAGCGTCCGCAGCACGGCAAGCGGCTCTACCAGCACATCGCCATGCGCAAGCAGACGCTCGCGGCCGTGCGCGACGTAAAAAATTTCCTCGCACGTCGGAATGAGCAGGTCGACCCGTTCCTTGCGCATGATCTGGCACAGCTCGTCGATGTACGCCTCTGGCTGCGTCCTGGGCGGCGGGACGCGATACGAGCGCTGCACGTAGCGGGAATGCGCGCACAAATGCCGGGCCGCGCTCTCGGCCACAATCACGCGCTGTCCCGCTGCACGCAGCAAACGGGCCAGCTCCAGCGTGGCAGGCGCCCTGCCTCCGGTCAGCAAAACCGTCCGCTCAATACGCAAGGACGATGCCCCCGAGCGACAAGCCAGCGGACGTGCCCAAGAGCAGCATGTAGTCTCCCCGCGCCACCCGCTCTTGGCTGATCGCCTCGTGCAGCGCCATCGGGATGGAAGCCGCAATCACATTGCCGTGGTCTTCCATGATGTTGACCATCTGCTCGGCGGAAAAGCCCAGCTTGCCTTGCATGATGCGCAGCGCCATGCCGCTCGCCTGGTGAGGGATCACGGCCCGAAGCTGTTTTTTGCCGACAGCCGCACTGGCGAGCAGGCTGTCTACAAACCCGGTAATCAACTGCGAGGTCAGCCGAAAAATTTTGCGCCCATCCATATCAAAAGCAAAGTCGTCCTCGTACCCGTTCACGTACTCGCGCGGGTGCAGCATCGTTCCGCCGCCGCGAATTTCCGAGTAGTGGGCCCCTTCGCTATACGTTTTCATCGCCGAGCCAAGGATGCGGGACGCCTCGTGATCCGGCGTCCGGCCGACGACCACAGCCGCCGCGCCGTCTCCGAACAGCACGCAGCTTTCTTTTTGCTTCCAGTTCAGTCCCGCCGAGGCGATCTCCGTCGAAACGATCAGCACGCGCTCATACACGCCGAGCGCCATCGTACAGGACATGACATCCAGTGCCGTTACAAAGCTCAGGCAGGTAGAATTGATGTCAAAGCAGGCGATCCCCGTCCCTGCAAGCCCCAGCTCTTCCTGAATCAGCGCCGCCGTGCACGGAATCTCCTGCTGGGCCGTACCGCTCGCACACACGATGCAGTCGAGCTCTGAAAGCGCGATGCCCGCCGCCGCGACTGCCTGCCGCGCCGCGCTTGCGCCCATCTGTGCCGCAGTTTCCCCCGTCACATAATGTCTGACGCGAACCCCGGATTTCTTTTCCGTCCATCCGGCGGCAAGCCCCAGCCGCTCATCCAGCTCGGCTGCCGTCACTTGCCGTGCAGGCAGGTACTTCCCGGTGCCCAACAACTTGATTCTTCTCTCCATCATCTGGCTCTCCCTCGGTTTTGATGTCTCTCACACTGTATGCCGTCACTTTTATCCATTTTACGAAAAAGAATGGCAGCTTGTGGGGATTATTTCTCAAAAGCAAAAAACTACCTTTCGCCTGTACGCAAAAGGTAGTCTCCAACAAAGACGTTTGTGCTAGCTTTTTCGTTTCCCCCACGGCTTGAAAACAGACAAAAGAAATAACAGGAAAAGCGAGAGCACCTGCAAGACAATGCCCGTCCAGAGCTGCCCGCTGTTGACGAGAAAAGCCGAGTTTTCCGCCGCCCCAAGCCCTTCTGCCCGGGAAATCGTCACCGCCTGCAGTGTCCACACATACATGCCGATGGGCCCGAGCAGTACAGCGACCAGCGTGAGCACTTCCTTGGCGATTATCCAGTAGTAGCGAAACAGTCCCCAGTGCGTCCAGACAGACAAAAGCACTCCGGTCACAATCGTCCCGATCGTCGACGCCCGCACACTCGTTTTCGCCAGCGCATGCATGGCGGTGTAGCAGGCAGTAAAAATGCCCGCATCGTCCGTATTCGCCGCCACGATGCTCAACACGAGAAAGATGACGGCTCCGCCCAGCATGATCGCGGAAAAGAGCAAGTGCAAAAGCAGCAGCCATTTTTTCTGGTTCAAACCGATTCTGGCCATGGTTTCACCTCTGTGCGCTCCCCACCGCTACAGTTGAAAACGGTACCCGACTCCCCAGACCGTTTCGATGTACTGCGGCTTGGATGGATCGCTTTCGATTTTTTCGCGCAGCTTGCTGATGTGCACGGTCACAGTCGCAATGTCGCCAAGGGAATCCAGTCCCCATATTTTTTCAAACAGCTCGTTTTTGCTGAACACCCAGTTCGGATGCGTCGCCAAAAAAAGCAGCAGCTCATACTCCTTCGAGGTCAGCGGAACTTCCCCGCCATTGACGTACACTTTGCGCGCGAGCTTGTCGATCCGGATGCCGCGGATGCGCAGCTCGTCCTTCGGCGCGCGCTGCGCCGCTTCGGACACGAGGCGGTCGTAGCGCGCCAGATGTGCTTTCACCCTCGCCACCAGCTCGCCCAGGCTGAACGGCTTGCTGATATGGTCGTCTGCGCCCAGGCCCAGCCCGCGAATTTTGTCTACGTCTTCCTTTTTCGCGGAGACGAGCAGGATCGGAATGTTTTTCGCCGCGCGCACCTCGCGCAAAATGGCAAATCCGTCTACCACGGGCAGCATCAAGTCCAGGATGATGAGGTCGTAATCCTCCGCCAGCGCCTTTTGCAAGCCGACCTCGCCGGAGTGCGCGACTTCGACCGCATAGCCGTTCGCTTCCAAATAATCTTTTTCCACCTCGGCGATCACTGTATCGTCTTCAATAATGAGAATGTGCTTCATCCGCTTCACCCCCTGTCCCTTTTTGCAGTGGCAAGGAAACATGAATGCTCGTCCCGCGACCGACCTCGCTGTGCGCCCAGACCCGTCCGCCGTGTCCTTCCACCAGTTGCCTGACGATGGCAAGCCCGAGCCCGCTGCCGCCTGTAGCGGTAGTGCGGGCACGGTCCGCGCGGTAAAAGCGGTCGAAGATGTAAGGCATCGCTTCCTCGCTGATCCCCGTCCCGTTGTCGGCAACCGTCACGATCGCCTCGTCGGCTGTCGCTTCCAGTTGTATCGAAAGCCGCCTGTTTTCCTGCTCCATGTATTTCAGGCTGTTGTCGACGATGTTCATTAACACCCGGTGCAGCTTTTCGCGGTCCGCCATGACGATAAGCGGCTCGCCCGCCGTCCCTGCCGCGCTGATGTGCACACCGGACAGCCGCGGCTCTAGACGCAGCTCCTGCACGCAGTCTGCCACATAGGCGCGAATGTCGACCGGCTCCAGATGAAACGGCAGCTTGTTCAAATCCAGCCGCGAATACAGCAGCAGCTCGTCGATCAAGCGATCCATCTGCACAGATTTGCCCGCGATCATCCGCATATATTTTTCGCGCTTGGCCTCTGTGTCGGCAATTCCGTCCAGCACCGCTTCCACGCACGCCTTGATCCCCGTAATCGGCGTTTTCAAATCGTGCGAGATGCTGGAGATCAGCTCTTTGCGGTTTTCCTCGTATTGCAGTTGCAGCCGGATCGAATCGTGCAGGCGAACGCGTATTTCTTCGAACGCTTCGCCCAGCTCGCCCAGTTCGTCTTTTCGCCCGAGCAGGACAGGACGTTCCAGGTTGCCTTCCTTGATCTCGTGCGCCGCCTGCTTGAGCGCGTACAGCGGGCGGATGATGCTGCGCGAGACGAGGTAGGTCAACACGCCGTTCGTCAGCCCGACAATGGCGAGGAAACTGACGACCATGGCCGCAAAGAAAGAAACGCCTGACGTAAACGCAGGGCTGTCATCGCGAAGAAAATAGAGCGTGCCCTCGCTTTTGTCCGCAAAGGCAAACGAATGCGTCTCGACGGCGTAGCCTTTGCTGCTCCACGGCGGCAAGCGGCGCGTGCGCTCATCGTGCGCAGGCGGCTGCATATACTTCGCCCAGTCCGCCTGCTCAAGCGAAGGGGAAGCGAACAGCACCGCCCCGTTTTTAGCTAACATCAGCGCTCCGCCAAGACGCCGCAACTCTTCGTCTGTCTCGGCCAGCACGTCCTGCTGCAAAAGCCGCTCCGCGTCGTAGCGGGCCAGAAAAGCAAGCCCGGCGAACAGCTCGTCCCGCCGTTCTTGCGTCTGCCGGAACAAGGGCTTCCCCGGCTCTTTTCCTGTTCCGTGCGGGAACGACTCCCCCAGAAAAAAAGCGCCCAGCAACGAGGCCACCAGTGCGAAGCAGACGACGGGAACGACAATCATGGCGATATATGATAGCAGCAGTCTCGTTTTGATCGACATGGCCGTTCCCCTCCCGCGCGTATGATTGCTGCCATTATACTACAGTCGTTTGCAAAAGGCTTACTGCGCCTCGTGCTGTCCCCAGCCGCCTTGTTTCCAGTGGCTTCGCAGCTCCTCGCGGGTGACCTTCTCCACCTGTTTTCCCGTCAAGTCAATCTGCTCAGGCACAGTTGCGGCCAGGTCGGACAGGCGGATGTCCACAGACAGGCGCAGCGTGTGCTCAGTACCTGCCGCGTCTGTGCCCACCAGCTCTACCTCGGCGGTTTGCCGCTCGATCTGGTTCTTTTCGTTCATCGTCGCGTTCAGCACGACTTGCGCAAGCTGGACGTCTTCTTGCAGAAGCGGCAGCTTCACGGCTGGCCCGTGCTCGCGAGCCGCCGCTTCCTGACTGCGCTCGGCGATCTTCGCATAGATCATCGGCCCGGCGAATTTGGCGAACATCGGCAGTTGCTCCCGGGAGAGCTGCAAGGTGACCTGCTTGCCTCCGTTCGGCAAATTCTCGACGGTCGCCTCTCTGCCAATCTCGCCGAACAAGGCGTTGTGCAACTGGCTCATCATCGCACTCGGCTCCCCATGAGCGCCTCGCCGACCCTCGCGTCCCCAATCCATTGCTTCCATGACGCGATACACGTCGCGATCCCCTTGCTTAAAAACAACCTGATCCTGCTTGCGAAACACCTGAAAGCTACCCTCGCCGTTCGCGCCGGAAAAAGTCCCGTTCACGCTGCCCAGCCGCTGTTCGTGGTCGACTTTTGCCACCCCGTCGACTGCGAGCAGCGTCGTTTTGTTGTCCGTCAGCTCAAGCTGCGCGTGCGCGGTCATGCTCCCCGCTTCTTTCGTCTGGCGCAGAGCCGATTGGTACACCGCAAAGCCCGTGCTGTCCGCATTCGCGGATACGCCGATTCCCCACGCCATCGCTCCGCCGATCCCGACAGCCAGTCCGATTGCCAGCCATTTTTTTCGCATTCCTCATCCCTCCAGTTCAGTTCGAAAGCGACTGCTTCACTTTCTCTACCTGCGATGATAAAGGCGAGGTCTAAACGCGCTCTAAACCAATTCTAAAAAAAGTGTAAAAACAGGCCCGTGCCCACAGCGCATCTGCGGCGCACAAATCTTCCAGACATGGTATATTGGTAAAAATAACTTTACAAGAATGGACGAAAAGCGAGGTTGGAAACGATGAACAAGCAGGAAGGCTACATAGAGGTTCCTGGCGGCAGAGTGTGGTACACCCGCGTCGGCACAGGCGAACAGACACCGCTGATCGTGTTGCACGGCGGACCCGGCAATACGCACGCTCCGCTCAAGTCAACACTGCACGTATTGGGCGACGAGCGCCCCGTCATTTTTTACGACCAGCTCGGCTCGGGCAACTCCGACAGGCCGACCGATGCGTCCTTGTGGAAAACGGAGCGGTTCGTGGAAGAGCTGGCCTGCATCCGGCAAGCGCTCGGATTGGCGCAAGCGCACATCCTCGGCCATTCGTGGGGAACGATGCTGGCGGCGGCGTACTTGCTTGACACCAAGCCTGCTGGCGTCTCGAGCGTGATTTTTTCCAGCCCGTGCCTGAGCGCCCAGCGCTGGAAGGAAGACGCAGACCGCCTGATCGCCCGCCTGCCAAAAGAGGTTCAGCAGACGATTGCGCAGCACGAAGAACAAGGAACGACCGACTCGGAGGAGTATCAGGACGCGATGAAGGAGTACTACGCGCGATACGTGTGCCGCCTGGAGCCATTGCCGGAAGTTCTCGCCGAAAGCCGCCCGAAAGCGAACAAAGACGTGTACATGACGATGTGGGGGCCGTCCGAGTTTTGTCCGACAGGCAACCTGAAAACGTTCGACTACACGCCGAAGCTGCATCAGCTCGACATCCCTGCCCTGTTCGTCTGCGGCCGCCACGACGAAGCGACGCCCGAGTCGACGCGCTACTACCAGTCGCTCGTGCCGGGCGCCGAGTTTCACGTCCTGGAAAACAGCTCCCATATGGGCTATTTGGAAGAAACGGCCGAGTACGTGCAGACCGTCCGCGAATTTTTGCGCAAGGCGGACAAGCGCTGATTTCCGCCGCCGCAAGCAAAAGCCCCGTCTCGCAGCTTTTTTTAGCGAGACGGGGCTTTGCGTTTATCCGGAAACGATTCGCATCGCAGCGGCTCGCTGCAAAAATTTGACCGTCCCTTCTCCGCTGTCGGGCAGAACCGCCGGATGGCAGTTTAAAAGGCAGCCTGCCGTCCCGCAGTGAAAAACTCCGTTCGTTTTGCTCGTCTGAGAGGTGATCTCCACTTGATAGCGATCGGGCTTAAAGAAGACAGCACGATCATCGGAATTTACGCCTATTACCAAAACGGCGCGCTCCCCCTTTCTCCCCGCTAATTTCTTCCCGAGAAAAAAACGATACTCCCGTCCGGGGAAGTATCGTTTTTTGCTTACAAGCCTTGATTGGCTGCGGATTGCCGGGATGTGACCGCCACTCTCCGCCCTGCCCGGTCCAGTACCTCTCCCCGCTTCGGACGAAACGTATTCACCCGCAGCTTGTCCCCGTGCTCCAGCTCGGGCAGCAGGAAGGACGGGTTCCAGTTGATGTACCAATCTTGCTTGTCGTTTTGCGTTTCTTTAACCAAAATGGCTTTGCCTGTAAAAGAAATCGGCTCGCCAAACGTCTGCACGCTGAGCCGGTAGTGAAAGCTGATTTTCCCGTCTTCGCCCGGGACGACGTCTTCGTTGTACAGCGGTTCCACGCTGATATGCGTAGCCTCGATCCCGCTGTAGATGTTTTCATAGCGCGAGACAAACTCTTCTTTGCTCACCTTTGCTTTCGCATCCAGCGAGAGCTGCTCGTACATGTCGCTGAACTGCTGCTGCTTCCATTTCGCCGTATAGGCGGTAAAAGCCGCCTTTGCCATTTCTCCCTCTTGCTTCGACCCCTGCTGCCAATAGTCCCAGATGAGGAAGAAAAATCCCGACAAAATGACGAGAAAGACACTCCAGAAGCAAAACCATGCCTTTTTCACCAGTTCCTCACCTTCCTTTTCACACGATAAACCAGCGGAAACAGAGAATATATGGAAGAAAGCTGATGAAACGATGATATTTTGCTCACAAACAGATGTTAAGTGTCAGACAATTCTCTTCGCAGGCCGCTCGTTCATTTGCTGGCCCCGTTTTTTGGCGCAGCCGTGTTTCGCGTACAGCCAAATTAGCCAGATTAGCCAAAACAGCCGCTCCCATTTTCAGCCATTTACAAAACTTGGCTGCGCCAAGCCTTTGGTGCAGCCTTAGTTGCCCTTATACTGGACAAGAATCTTATCCCTTCTTATCTGTACAAAAAGGAAGACCGCTGGCTCGTCTCCCTTTTTCACTCTTCCCACATGTAGCCGAATCGGGGAATGGTCGTTATTTTTTTCCCGTACTTGCCCAGCCGCTTGCGCAAACGGTAGACAAGCGCATTGATTTCGGCGCGCCCGACATCCGGGACGCTGGTTTCGGCGTGAACCATTCGCTCCGGCCAGATCGACACCATGATTTCCTCATAGCTGACGGCCTGATTGGCCCGTTGATACAAAAGCGTAAGCAAGTCCATATCTTTTCCCGTCAAAGGAATCCGCGCGCCGTCCAACCGGATTTCCCGACGCTCCAGATTGATGACCAGACCGGAGGACACGGCAGCCGGAACGGTTGACTGCAGCAGCGGAAAAGAAAATTCTCTGGTGACATCCAGCTCGCTGCCTTCCGCAAAAAAGACCAGCTCGACGACTCCTTTGGCGAGACTGATGAGATCGCCGTGAAACAGCGGCTGCGGCGTTTGGTGGATCGGTGTCCCGTTCACCTCTGTTCCGTGCTTGCTCTCCAGGTCGGATATTGTATAGCGATTGCCGATTTTGCGAATCACGGCATGTCTTCTCGATACATATGGGCTGGAAAAAGCGATGTCAGGTGCAAGCTGGCTCCCTCGCCGTCCAATCGTGTACTCGTCCCTGCGCAGGAACTGGCGCTTTTGCACAAGCTCCGGATCGCCTTTTTTGATAAGGACATAGACGCCGTCTTCCAACGTTCATCACCTCAAAAAAGAGTTGCAGCTATCCGTATTTAATTACATACCAAACTGCCGGAAAGTCAACCCTTTTTTCCCTATATAGAAAAGCCGCCATCATCTTCGGCTTCCGAAAGCGCCTGACAACGACAGCTATGCTCGTTCCTTTTTGTTTTGCCTGAAGTATGAACGTCCGTGCTCTTTCGCTTGCGAGGAACTCATGAACAGCGCTTGAGTGCCGCCAGCTTTTTTGGCTCGATCGTCAGCAGGTGGCATACCCCGTTCGGGACGAACAGCTTGTACGCCATTCCTTTTGGCACAACCAGCAGCTCTCCCGCCTCGATCCAAATATTGCGCTCATGGGACATCATCAGCAATCTTCCGTTGACGACCAGAAGCATCTCGTCCTGCTGGTCGTTTTGTTGCCAGGGATACTCTCCCGAAAGCTGCTCCAGCTTGATCGCCGAATCGTTCAACTCGCCCACGACCATTGAGCTCCAAGACTCCTGTAACAATGAAAACTGTTGCGCGATGTTTATTTTCTCCATGATGGTTCTCTCCCCTTTGTCCCCACGATAATACAAAAGAGAGCCAGGAAAAATAGCAGCGATCTGATAGATTTATGATATTTGCGATCACAAAGCGATAATAAGATGCAAAAAATTGTAACGAATCAAACAGGCCGGACGCGGCTTCCTCTCCGCCTCCCATCCCATAGCGAGTTTCGCCCGCCCTGGCTGGGGCTTGGCCAAGGCGAGCGTTGGAGATGGTACACCCCGAATGCGCCGCCAGCGACCTCATGTGTTTATTTTTTATTTTGATGGGGAGGCTCAAACATTTTCGTTTCAACCGGGACGTTCACGTGAAGTTCTACTGGTTTCAAATAGCTAACAACGTTGCTGTTTCCATCGTATAATTCGTATTTAGCGAGAATCCCCGAATCTTTGTCGACCCAAAAGCGAAAGGTCTGCGCGCCATGTTTGTCGCTATTCTTAATCTTGCCTGTTAAAACGATCGTATGGTGATCTAGCAACCGTTCATCCTGTTTTTCAATCTCCCAGTCGTTGTAGTCGCGCGTAAAGTTTGAGGCGATTTCATATGGAAACAAGGAGCTTTGCGCGATGCCAATGGGAGGTCGCTCACGGTAGGTTGTCACTGTCATTCCCTGAGAATCGGTACGGAAAGCTTCTTCAGGAATAAGCGTCGCTCCCGAGCGGTTGAATTTGTACTTCTTTGCGTCCAATGTTGCCGAGGAACCGTCTTCCGTACGCCATAACGTACCGTTTTTGTAATAAGTCAGCCATACTCTTGAAGGCTTGGAATCGGCATCATAGTCAGTGACTTTACTGTATCCTCCCTCCATTTCGCTCAGGCTGAGCTGATACTCAACAAGCGACTTTTTCCCTTTTCGCAAGAGCTCAAACTTGCCGACCGCTGTCTCAAAATAATCAACCGTATTCAGCAACTTCGTCAGAACTTCCTTTTTGGTCATGTCGCTTGCGATTTCCGCTTGTTTTTGTGGCGAAAAAACAGTCTCCTGTTCAAGCGGCTTGGGAAGCGACGGACCCTTTTGCGCATCAGCGTGCGGTTGTACAGCTTCGCTTTGTGCCTGGGGAGAATGATTCAGGTCGGCGGCATTTGGATGGGAACAGCCGCCTGCGATCAGTGCTACTAGCAGGTGTAACCATACGATTTTCTTCACGTTTCCTCCTGATTACATTTACTTCCAAACTTTCCTTACATAATAGACGAGCGTTTGCGCAATTTGTTTCTCGGAAAATTCAGGCCCACGTGCGTTTCTCTGCTCTAAAAAAATAAGGAGGGGCTATTTCCCCTGCCTTAATTACCAATGCCCTACTTTTGATTTTTCTGCAAAATGTCCGCAGCTATCTGCTCGATCATCGCCTTTTTCCCGAGCGCGAAAAACGCTTCGTCGTAGTTTTGCTTCGTGGTTACGCGGTACACCTTGCCGTTTTTGTTCGCGCGCATATTGCTCCAGATCGCCGTGTCTTCCAGCACGTTTTGCTCGGAATCGGCGAGCAGCACGATGTGGTCAGGGTCGAGCGTCGACAGCCCCTCCAGGCTCGTCTCCTTGCCGCCCCACGGGTCCGGATCGGGAATCCCGGCCGCTTTCGGCAGCTTCAGGTCGGTGTAGATCATGTCCGCCAGCCCCGTTTTCGCGTAAATGCGAATGCCCTTCTGGGTGGCTTCGATGACCGCAAACGTTTCCTCGCCCGTCGCCGCCGCGATCTGGTCGTGCAACTCCTTCGCCCGGTCGTCATACGCCTTTAGCCATTCCTCCATTTGCGGCTTTTTCCCCAACGTTTCCGCGATGAAGTCAAACCGTTCGCGAAACGCGTTGAAGCCGTAGGGCACGCGCACAGTCGGGGCGATTTTGTTCAGTTGTTCGTATATCTTGTTTTGGCTCGGCCCGGCGAAAATCAGGTCCGGATTCGCCGCCGCAATCGCCTCGACGCTTACTTCGTTTTGAAACCAGCCCGCTACGGCGACGTCTGTACCCAGCTCTTGTTGCAGGATCGGCGTCAGCTCTGTCGGGCTCTGATACTGGCTGTTCCCCGTCAGCACCGGGCGAATTCCAAGCGCCAACAGCTCCTCTGTCGCCCCGGACACGTCCGCGATTCGCAGCGGGTTGGCCGGGATCGTCACCTCTCCGGCCGCGTCCTTGACCGTCCGTGTCTTTGGCGCTTGCGCCGCCGGCTTGTCCGCCTGGCCTGTTTGTCCTGCTTGACCGTTGTTTTCCGCCGCTTGGCTGCAGCCGCCTACGAGCAATGCCAGACCGAGCAGTCCTGCGATCCAGCCGTTCTTTCTGTTTGCCATACGTTCCGTCATCCCCCACCATTGTGATAATGATTCTCAACAACTATGCTTGATCGTACTCTTGCAAGCCGTTTGCAACTACCCGATGATGGCGAAAAATACGGTTGGCGGGATAAGAAAACCTGTAGCGAAGCCTCCCCAATGACGAGCGACCGCGTTTCGGCGGAAGGTTGTTCTCGCTGAATCGGGTAGTTTGCTCTCGAAGTTTGATCCTTTCCGATTCAGTAAAAAAAGCGGGAGAATTATCTCCCGCCTGATGCATACGGCAGCACGTGCCTTCCCCGCTTCACGTCGGACGGGTTAAGCCCGTACTGCTTGCGGAACGCCTCGGAAAAGTGGCTGAAGTTGGAAAAGCCCACAGTCAGCGCCACCTGGCTGACGTTCAGCTCGCCTGCGCGCAGCAGCTCCAGCGCTTTTTCCAGCCGCTTTTCCCGCAAATAGGCGAACACGCTCGTGCCGAACTCCTCTTTGAACCCGACTTTCAGCTTGTATTCGTTCAGTTGGGCCATGCGCGCCAGCTCGACCAGAGAAGGCGGCGCCTCCATGTGCGCGAGCAAAATTTCCCTGGCGTTGTGAATCTTCTCCCGGTCGCTGCGCGACATGCCGGGCTTGTTGCCCTCCGGTTCCCGCCCGAACAACAAAGTGTCGAACGCATGCGCGGCGATCTCCAGCGTCTTGCCTTCCGCATGCAGCTTGCGCAGTTTGGGCTGGGATGCCGGCGGCGCGATCAACTGCCGAAGCCGCATCGTCATATCCGGCCGTAGCGGCATGCGAAACATCCGGAAAGAACGGCCGCCGAGCAGCCCCTCAAATGTATAGGGCGTCCCTTCGTCCATCTGCGCGAGCCATTCGTTGAACAGCTCCACCGAAATGCCGATCGCCACCGAACGAAACGGCGCTTCGGCCAAATAGCAAAAATCCGCCTGAAAGTCGCGCATCAACTGCAGCGAGCAACTGTCCGGCACCAGGTCGTGCTGGGAACTGCCCGAGACAGCCACCTCTCCCGTCCCTTGGAGGCAAAAGCTCAACTCGACCATGGCCGCCTCCGAGCGAAAATGCATGGCGTGGTCATCCGGAAAACGGTGAAAGGAATCGACAATCTCCAAACCAGGGCGAGGCATCATTCTGTTGATGTATCCGTTCCAGCCGGACAACTCATCCCCCGCCAACTCTGTGCCGATGTCATCGAGCCGAACGTTCGGCAGCGCGTCAATGTAACTGTCGTAGATGGAATGTATGGATGTGGAATGCATGGCAATCTCCCTGTTATTAATATTTATTCTTTGCTGAAAACGATTCTTGTTCTCATCATAAAGAAAAAAGCATGGCCTTGGCAACCTTCTCGCCACGAATGATTGCCTTGGCACATGCATCGACTAATGCAAAATGTTTAACAAAATCGTCAGCGTCCCTACGCTGAAAAGCGTCGTAACCAGCACGCTGCTGGAAACGAATTGCGGGCGCATGTTGAACTGGATGGCGTAAATCGCCGTAGTCGCCGCAGAAGGCATCGCGGCGAGGATGACCAGCACCTTTTGCAGCAGCGGGTCAATCGGGAAAAACAGGCAGATCACATAGGCCAGGACAGGCGAAGCGATCAGCCGAATTACGCTGGCGGCGCTGAGCCCTTGCCACTCCAACGCTTTGGACGACACGTTGGCAAGCTGCATCCCCAGGATGAGCATGACGACCGGAATCGCCGCCTGCGCCACGAGGTCGATCGCCTGATAGTAGCTCTCGGGAATGACGATGTTGAGCTGCTGCAACAAAATCGCCAGGACGACCGCGTAGTTGGAAGGCTGCTTGAAAATCGCCCGAATCGCCGTGCCCACGCCACCCCCGCCGCGCGAAGCGAAGTAGACTCCGAACACCCCCATGATGATCGAGTGAAACACCATGATCTGGACCGCGTACGTGAACCCGGCATCCCCGTATGCGAACAAAATGATCGGCGTTCCGTAGTTCCCGCTGTTCATGAAGGCGGTGGAGAGCATCAGGGCGCTCTCCTGCGACTTGTCGTACCTAAACAGCCGCGCCGTCAACTGCGTGAGCACGATCAGCGCGCCCAGCAGCAATAACGAGATGATGACGATGTAAAACAATTGCAGATCAAGCTCTGTCTTGTAAAACGTGCGAAAGACAAGCGCCGTAGTCAAAATGTAAATCGCCAGCGAAGAAATCGGCTTCAAATCCATTTGAAACTTGCGTTGGAGAATGTACCCCGATAAAAAAATGAGCAAAACAGGCAAGATGACTTCGAGGAAAATCATGGTCCATCCCCACTTCTGTATTCGAGTCTTGAATTAAGAATAGTATAGCAAAATTCACAAAACATTCATGACCGTTTTATCGGCCGCAAACGGTTTCATTTCCTTTTATGAAGCTCACCGGGATTTTTTCCCGAAAAAAGCCGATCCCCTCGCCAAAAAGCCGTCTCCCTGTTTCCAGGAAGACGGCTGGATGGCCGCGCCACTATTTTGCTTGTTGCAAAAAACGTTCTACCTCTGCCAAAACAGGCAGCGCGGGAATCGCGCCCGTCCGCGTCGTCGTAAGCGCACCTGCGGCGTTGGCAAAGCGGACCATGTCCCTTAGCCTCGCATCCGTCATGGCGGCCAACGGTTCAGCCGCATCCAGCAATTGGCTGAGCAGGCCGCCCCAAAAGGCGTCTCCCGCCCCGCCTGGATTTTGCTCATATGCCGCTTTTCCCGGCTCGGGATGGGGCATCGGCGTGAAATCAATCAACAGCTCGCCGCAGGCAACTACATCGGGCATGGTTCTCTCTCCTTTTCTTGCTCTGAAATCAACCTAGCCAGGCCGTCAAGGCAACAGGCAAAGCGTTCACTTCTTCGGCAAAAACAGCTCCGGCGCCGTGTACAGCGCGGGAGAGCCGCCTGTGTGCAGGAACAGCACGTGATCGTCCCGGCCAAAGCGCCCTTCGCGGACAAGCCCGATCAGGCCGGCCATCGCTTTGCCCGTGTAGACCGGGTCCAGCAAAATCCCTTCCGTCCGGGCGACAAGCTGTACAGCCTCGACCATTTCCTCTGTCGGAATCGCGTAGCCTGGCCCGACAAACCTGTCCTCGCACTGCACCCACTCCGGCTGAATCTGCCCCGTGAGGCCGACGGTCGCGGCTGTGCGCTGCAAAAGCTCCAGCACCTTCGCCTCTTGGGCGGCACGGTCGCGGCTGACGTTGACGCCAATCACCTTCGTGCCAGACTGCCTCGCTGCGAACCCGGCAATCAGCCCTGCCTGCGTCCCGCCGCTGCCTGTTGCCGTCACGACGTAATCGTATGGCGTGCAGCTCTCCCACGCCTGCTGCTCGATTTCCTCCGCGCACGCCATGTAGCCGAGCGAGCCGACCTCGTTGGAGCCGCCAACCGGAATCAGGTACGGCTTTCTCCCCGCTTTTCGCAAGCTTTCGGCGAGCACGTCCATCTCTGCCAGCAAATCTTTGTCTGCGGGAACGACTTCGATTTTTTCAGCGCCCAGCAAATGGAACAGCAGGTGGTTTCCGCTCGCCTGCGGATTGTAATCGCCTGTCTCGGGCGCGGACAAAACAAGCTGGCAGCGCAATCCTTCGCGAACCGCCGCGGCCAATGTCAGGCGGCAATGGTTCGATTGGACGGCTCCGCACGTAATCAGCGTGTCCGCTCCCTGCCTGATCGCGTCGGCGACCAAATATTCCAGCTTGCGCGTCTTGTTGCCGCCAGCGGTCAAGCCGAGCAAATCGTCGCGCTTGATCGAAATCGTCGGTCCGCCCAACTCCTGCGACAGCCTGTCCAGACGCTCGATCGGCGTCGGTCCTGGCGTATATGTTCTGCGCTCATAGCGAATTGGCTTCATCTCATAAGGCTCCCTTCGAGCTTGATGGAATAATAATACGCGCTGGCTTTTGCTGATTCCTGCTCTCGTGACGGGCAGCCGCTTGCCAAGCTCTCTCGCCACAGCCGTACCGCTTTTGGACAAAAGCGCGGAAGTCTGCCGCCACCTCCGCCGATTATTTGGCTGCTGCTGCGAAAAAACCGCCCCGCCTGATAAGCGCAACATCGTTCTCGCCCGCTGTTCATCTCTTGTTCATCTTCTTCTGCTACACTCCTTCTTGTAGACAATCACGAAGCGAATGGGAGATGATTTTTTTGCTGGTATGGGCTGTACTCTTCATCAATCTGGCACTGGTTACGTACACGATCGGCGTCTGGGCGGAACGCCGCTCCAGGGAGCTTGCCTGGGGGCACTTCGCCTTTTTCTGTCTGGGGCTTGTGTTCGACACGGTCGGGACGGCCTTCATGAAGCTTTTGGCTGACGGCGCCCCTTTGAATTTGCACGGCATCACCGGATTGGCTGCGCTCATCCTGATGTTTTTGCACACCGCCTGGGCAGGCTTCGTCCTGTGGAAAAAGCAAGACAGCCAGCGTAAGCAGTTTCACAAATTCAGCCTGTTTGTCTGGATTCTTTGGCTGATTCCGTACTCCATCGGTGTCGCCTTGAGCTTTCTCAACGGCTAGACGCCCCTTTTCAAAAATAAAAGCGACAAGCAGGCTGTCCAGGCGTTGGGCAGCCTGTTTTTGCGGAAGCGGAATGTGCTTTTCTCGCGCAAGAACGGGATTAGACTTCGCTTATTCCGGGTATAGAATACAAACGCCTGCTCGCGTGCAAAGGACAGGGAATCCGGCACGCGAGCAGATCGCTACAGTCTGCCAGCAAGAAGGGGTTTGGATGAAGAAAAGAAGAACCTATACGCTTCGCTTTATTTTGGAAATGCTTGTTGTTTTTTCTGTGCTCGCAACGATCTTGATTGAGGTCATTTCTTCTCTTCATGTCAACCGAACCTCACTCTCCAGCAACTATTTGGAAAACAACTATCATTACGCCAAAAAGCTGGCGAAAAATACAACAGACATATTGACGGCGCTGCAAAACAACATCGACGCGATTGCCAAACAAGCTGGCGACAAGCCGCTCAAAAACACCGACCTGCAAGCGTGGTACATGGCCAATCGGCAGTATTTCCACTCGCTGCTCATAGCAGATGCGACTGGCCACATCCAGGCGGTCAGCCCGGCCGCATCAGGTGTCACGGCAGGCACCTTGCTGACCTCCCATGCCGCCCGACTCGCCCTGTCCACTATCCGCTGCACGGCACCTGGGCGGTCGACATCATCACCTGTGCCGATCAGGCATTGTACCACTCCAAAGCTACAGGGCGGAACAAGACGACCTGCTTTCGCCTGGAGGTCGCGTCCCTGTAGTCCGGGCGCCTCCCGCTGTTGAATGGATGGGGGCTGCGCCTCCACTCTTCGGCCATGTTTTCGCACGCTGCCGCAATCAAACGGCCTTGCCCTGCCCGCAACTGTCCGCCAGAGCAAAAAAAGCTGCCGACAGATCGCGGTTGATCTGCGACAGCTTTTGCTCTTGCTCTAGCCAAACAAATAGTAGCGGGAAAGATCCACGCGGTAGTTTTGGACAATCTCGTCGATTTCCTGTTTGCCCCGCATCAGGATGTCCATGTACTTTGCTTTTTTCTCCTCGCTCATCCGGTAAATCGGGCCGGAGATCGTCAACGAGCCCATCACATGTCCGTCGTAATGGAACAGCGGACAAGCGATGGCCAAAACGTCCGGCGTGTATTCGCCCGTGCTGATCGCCCAGCCGTTTTCGCGAATATGCACAAGCTCCTCGCGCAGTTTGTCCGGATCGGCAATCGTATTTTTCGTGTACTGCCGCAGGCCCTGCAAAATGATTCGCTCGATTTGCTCCTGCGGCAAGTAGGCCATGATCGAGCGATACGAGGCCCCCACGAACAGCGGCGCCCGGCTGCCGACGGACACGGAGTATTTCACGACGTTGTCCGGCTCCAGCGCATCGAGGGTCAGTGCCTCATCTTCGTCCAGGCAAGTCAGGAAAATGGATTCTCCCGACTCTTCCATCATTCGTTGCAAAATAGGCCGAATCAGTCGTGATACATGGAACGACTCTCTCATTGTCAGTCCAAGCTCCCACAAGCGAATGCCTAATGAGTATTTTTTGGTCTTGGGATCTTTTTCCAGAAAGCGATTGGCTTCGAACGTAGACAATACGCGGAATACATTGGCGTGATTCAAACCGACTTCCTTGGCGAGTTCCCTGGCTCCCCACTCCGGTTTTTCTTTCGTGAAAAGCTGTAACAATTTGAGTGATTGATCCAACGTTTTTAACACGACGACTCCCCTTATTCACGATTACTTGTCTCGCAAGCGAAAGCTTTTCATCAGTTTTGCTCGTACAAAAAGTCGATGGCAGCCGCTACGTACACCTTCGCGCAGCGGATGACATCCTCCACCAGCACTTTTTCGTTGAAATTATGGATGCTCGGCAAGTACGCCGGACCGTATTGCAGGACCGGAATGTCGTACGCGCGGAAATGTCGGGCATCGCTGCTCGCCCACTGCTGAACGCCAAAAGCGTGCTCGCCTGTCACGTACGTGATGTTGTCGACAATCGCCCGGCAGACCGGGTCGTCAGGCGAGGTGTAGTTGGCGTGGCTTTGCGTTCCCATCGGCACGATTTCATAGTCGATGTCCAGCTCGTCCAACTGGCTGGTGATGTAGCCCATGACTTCCGCTCGCGTCACGCCGAACGGCAGGCGGCAGTCCACTTCTACCGTGCAAGTGTCCGGCACGACATTCGCTTTTGTCCCGCCCTCAATCGTCCCGATGTTGCAAGAGACGCGCTCCAGCACGTCCTGGTACGGTTCCCGCTCGGTGCCGAGCATGTACTCCTTGGACACCTTCACCAGTTCCTTGACTTCATCCGGAATGACGACGGGATAATCCCAGACGGTACGAATCCGTTCGATTGCGCGAATCGCGTCCATGATCGCGTTTTTTCCGGCAATCGGACCCAGGCTGCCATGTGCCGGTTTGCCTTTGACCGTAAGCTGGAACCAGCAGGAGCCCTTTTGCCCCAAAGTCGGATTGTGCGGCGAGGACGGCTCGGCAATCAGGCAGCCGTCGCCTTCGACCAGCTTGCGCTCCAAAATCCACGGTACGCCCAGCGCGCCGCCTGTCTCCTCATCGGGCACGATCGCCAAAATCAGTTGTCCCGGCAGTTCGATCCCCAGTCGCTGCAAAATCGTCGCGGCAAAAATCAGCCCAGCCAGGCCGCCTTTCATGTCGGAGGCGCCACGGCCCAAAATCCAGCCGTCTTTGACTTCTCCGCTGAACGGGGCAAACTCCCACTTGGAGAGGTCGCCCGCAGGCACCACGTCGGTATGCCCGCAGTAGATCAGCTTTTTGCCGCTCTCCCGATTGCCGATTCGGGAAATGAGGTTGTACATGTTCGGCCCTGCTTCGTGCCAGTCTGTCGCGATGCCAAAACGCTCCAGATATTCGGTAATATAGCGGCTGATCGGGCCAGAGTCGCCCGGCGGGTTTTCGCTCGGGAACTGAATCAGGCGGCAGCACAGCTCGATCAGCTCTTCCTTGTTCTCTTCGACAGCGGCGATGACCTGGTCTTTTAACGCTTTGATCGCAGCGCTCATGATCCGCTCACCTTGCCATCCAATGTGAGCAGATGCTTCATCGAGCCGTACAGCGACGTCAGGCGCGCAAACTCGGCTTCGTCGTAAAACGCGCATTTGCCAACGCCAAACAGCTTGGCTACCTCGATCACGAAGCGCACCACCTGCTCGACGTGCACGAGATGAGTCGCTCCTGTCGCGCAGCCTGCCACTGGCACCTGCGTCGTCAGCGCGATGCCGACAACCGGGCTGTCCGTGACCACGCACGGCTGCATGATGCTGTTGATATGATGCAGATTGTTGCCGTACGGTGTAATGTCCTGCACCGTGATCGGCAGCGTCACGGGCATGTTGCCGGACGTCTGCTTCATCACTTCCAACAGATCGTTGCTGATGCGCAAGATGTACCCTTCCTTGACCGTCGGGGTAATGGCATAGCCTGTATGGTTGAGAATCATGTTTCCTTTTGTCGTGTCGATGGACAAAATCGCGTCCATCTCCGCCGCCACTTCGTTCGCATTCATGATTTGCATGTCGACAGGAGAGTTCATGAACGGCACAGGGTCGTGCGGCAATGTCGGCGCATCCGGGCAAATGTGCGTGGTGAGCAGGATATCGCCCGCCAAAACGTCCCCGCGCTGCTGCATCTCCGCCAGCTTGGCCGCTGCCGCCATGCACGCGAGAGCGCCGTCGCCATCGGATACGAAGCCGATTTGCTCGGGACGCGCACCGATCCCGCCCAGGCGGCCAATGACGCCCAGTGTCGGCGCTGTGCCGCCGCTGCTTTTGCCGTTCTTTCCTTTTATCAATACTTTGACGAAGTCGGTTTTTCCTTTTTGTCCATGGACCGTAGACATTTCTACGTCGCGAAAACCTCTTTGCTCAAAATACCGCTTCAGGTCGTCTCCTGTAACGTAAGCGCTATCCATGAGATCGTACATCTCGATTACATGCTTGAAAGACATAAAGCAAGTCCCCTTTTCATTATGATAGATTTCCTAAAAGATGACAAGAAACCATATGCTGCTCTTCGTACAGCGTGAGGGCAGGCGCTTCTGTCTGGCAGCGGTCGGTCGCATACGGGCAGCGCTTGTGAAAATGGCAGCCGGACGGCGGATTCATCGGGCTTGGCACGTCCCCCGTCAGGATGACCCGCTCCTTTTTCACCAAGGGGCTTTCCTTCGGCACGGCGGACAGCAAGGCGCGCGTGTACGGATGCTGCGCGTTGTGGTAAATCTCCTCGTACGTTCCCATCTCGACCACGCGGCCCAAGTACATGACTGCAATCCGGTCGCTGATGTAGCGCACGACGTTCAGGTCGTGGGAGATGAAAATGTAGGTGAGGTTGAAGCTCGCCTGTAGCTCTTTGAGCAGGTTGATGACCTGCGCCTGAATCGAAACGTCGAGAGCGGAGACGGATTCGTCGCAAATGACGACTTCGGGATTGAGCGCCAGCGCTCTCGCGATGTTGATCCGCTGTCGTTGTCCCCCGGAAAACTCATGCGGATAACGAGTCGCATGGTAGTCAGACAGGCCGACGACGGCGAGCAGCTCCTTCACCTTTTTCACCCGCTCCTGGTGGGTCCCGACCTGGTGGATGACGAGCGGCTCCATGATGAGCTGTTCGACCGTTTTGCGCGGATCGAGCGACGCGTACGGGTTTTGGAAAATCATCTGGATCGACTTGCGCGCCTTTTTCATTTCCTTGTCCGACAGCTTGGCCAAATCCTGGCCGTTTAAGATGACCGAGCCTTCTGTCGGGCGAATCAACTGCATCACCAGCCGGGCCAGCGTCGACTTGCCGCACCCGGATTCGCCGACGATGCCGAGCGTCTCTCCCCGTCTGACCTCGAAGCTGACGTCATCGACCGCCTTGACGACCTTGGAAGACTTGGCGAACAGCGACTGGTCCTTCACGGGAAAATACTTTTTCAACTGGTTGATCTGGATAATCGCCTCACTCATGTGCGGCTCCCCCCTTCCGTTCGAGACGTTCGTCTGCTGTCTGGAAATGGCACGCCACCAAATGGTTCGGGCCTGCTTCTACCAGCGGCGGTCTTTCGCTCAAGCATTTGTCTTTGGCATATGGACAGCGGGGAGCAAAATAGCAGCCCGCGATATCTTCGCGCAGATCAGGAGGATTGCCCGGAATAGATGGCAGCTTGCCTGCGGTGTCTGACTTGATTTGCGAATCGAGCAATCCCCACGTATAAGGATGAAGCGGATTTTGGTACAAATCTTCCACCGTCGCGTATTCCACGGTGTTTCCGGCGTACATGACGAGAACTTTTTGGCAGCTCTCCCACACGACGCCCAGGTCATGCGTAATCATGATGATCGAGGTTTGCAAATCGTCTTGCAGCTTTTTCATCAAATCCAAAATTTGCGCTTGTACCGTCACGTCCAAAGCGGTTGTCGGCTCGTCCGCAATCAACAGCTTCGGATTGCAGGCCAGCGCAATCGCGATCATGACGCGCTGGCGCATCCCTCCGGAAAACTCGTGCGGGTACTGCTCCAGACGCTTTTCCGGCTCCGGGATCCCGACCAGCTTCAGCATCTCGATGGCGCGCTCACGGGCGGCTTTTTTGTCGAGCTGCTGGTGCAGGCGAATCACTTCCATAATCTGATTCCCCACGGTAAAAACCGGGTTGAGGGAGGTCATCGGGTCCTGAAAAATCATCGAAATTTCATTTCCGCGAATCTTCCGCATTTCCGCCTGAGAAAGCTTCGTCAACTCTTTCCCCTCAAACAAAATGCTGCCTCGTTCGATTTTTCCAGGGGGAGACGGAATCAGCCCGAGAATGGCGGTCGAGGTGACGCTCTTGCCTGAGCCTGATTCTCCGACAATCCCGATCGTCTCCCCCTGCTTCAAGTCAAAGCTCACACCGTTTACCGCCTTCACGACCCCGGACGAATAAAAATAAACGGCCAAATCTTGCACGCTGAGTAGTACATCTGACTTTGCCAATTCCTCTTCACCCCAATCTATGTTTCGCTTTCGTCGCTTACACTTTCATTTTCGGGTCGAGCGCATCCCGCAAGCCGTCACCGAACAGGTTGAAGCCGAGTACGGAAAGCAAAATCGCCAGCCCGGAGAAGGTAGCCATGTGCGGGGACAGGACGAGGAAGTCTTTTCCGTCCTTCAGGATGCTGCCCCATGAGGCTGTCGGCGGCTGCACGCCCAGACCGAGGAAGCTCAAGGCCGCTTCGGAAATGATCGCGCCGGCTACGTGCATCGTCGCGTACACAATGATCGGTGCCATACAGTTTGGCAGGATGTGGTGAAAAATGATCCGGGAATCGTTTGCCCCGAGCGATCTCGTGACCTCGATATACTCCTCTTCCTTGACCGCCAGCACCTGGCCGCGGACAATCCGGGCAAAGCCGGGGATGTTGGCGATCCCGATGGCGAGAATGACGTTGAACAGTCCGGCGCCGAGCACGGTCATGAGCGAGATCGACAACAGAATGAACGGAAAGGCGAACAGGCCATCCATGAGGCGCATGATGAGCGCGTCCCATTTGCCGCCGTAATAGCCGGCGAGCAGCCCGAGCAACGTGCCGATCATGCCGCCAAGCCCGATGGCAAAAATCCCGACGATCAGCGAAATTCGCGTCCCGTAGACGATCCGGCTGAACAAATCGCGTCCGTAGTTGTCCGTCCCGAGCAAATGGCCGTCGATGCCAGGCTCGGACAGCGAATTTGCCAAATCCATCTCATTCGGACCATGCGTGGCGATCAGCGGCGCAAACAGGGCGAAAATGACCATGATCGCGATGATGACCAGGCCGATCATCGCCAGCTTGTTTTTCAATAGCCGTCTCCAGACACTGTTTTCCTTGCTTTTTTTCTTCGGTGCGAGCGTCGCGGGAGCTGGCGATAGCGGTTGCGCATGGTTGCTCATATCGGATCAGCCCTCCCCTTTGTTCGATAGTTTCACGCGCGGATTGACCACGGTGTACAAAATGTCGACGAGCAAGTTAATCAACACGAAAATGACGGCGATGAACAGCACGGTTCCTTGGACAACGACAAAGTCGCGGTTTTCGATGGCGTCCACCACAAGCCGTCCCATCCCCGGCCAACTGAAGATCGTCTCCGTCAACACCGCGCCGCCGAGCATGGACGATATTTGCATCCCCATCACCGTGAGCAACGGCGTCATCGCGTTTTTCAGAGCGTGCTTCCAGACGACGAAAAATTCGCGCAGCCCTTTGGCACGAGCCGTCTTGATGTAGTCCTGGCGGATCACTTCCAGCATGCTGGAGCGTGTAATCCGGGCAAAAGTCGCCATCGGAATGGTCGACAAGGCGATGCTCGGCAAGATCAGGTGGGTGACGACGCTGCCGAAGCCTTCGGACAAAGAGCCCATTCCCGTTGCCGGCAGCCAGCCGAGATACACGCTGAAGTACAGGACGAGCATGACCCCGAGCCAGAAAATCGGCATCGACACGCCGACGAGCGAGAGGATCATGACAGTGTAATCCCAGACGGAATACTGCTTGGTCGCAGAAATGATGCCAGCCGGAATCCCGATCAAAAGCGAGAGAGCGAGCGCACAGGCGGAAAGCAAAAGCGTGTTCGGGAAGCGCTCCATAATGAGCGACATCACAGGCTGGTTGTAGCCGAGCGAAGTGCCGAGATCGCCCTGCAAAAGACTGCCGAGAAACTCGACGTATTGGAGGTACAATGGCTGGTTTAACCCGAGCGATTCCCGCATTTTGGCGATTTCATCCGGAGAAGCCTGCGGCCCGAGCAGTACCGCCGCCGGATCGCCGGGAATCAGCCGCGTGATGATGAAAACGGTCGTGGCTACAACAAACAGCGTCGGGATCAAGTCGACTAACCGTCTGAAAATCAGTTTGAGCAATCCATTCTCCTCCTTTCAACCACTCTTGCTTGATGAATCATGTCCGAAGAGAGGACCAGGCGGCCTCTCTTCGGACGGGAAAAGCTTGCCTGCTGTTTACTTGTTCAGCCAGACGTTCGTTTCGTCGTTCACCAGGAAGATCGAGCCGTCCGCGCGCACCTGGTAGTCTTGCACGTATTTTTTCATGCCCGTTGCCACGTCAAGCAGCCCCAGCTCCACATGGACGCTGTCGTCGTTGATGAGCTTCATGGCCTGGCTGTACAGCTCTTTGCGCTTCGCTTCGTCTGTCGTTTCCGCTGTCGCGCGCTCCAGGAGCTTGTCTACTTCCGGGTTGCTGTAAGCGTAGCCGTTTCCGAGAGAGCCGATTTGCTTGCTGTGGAACATTTGGTAGAGGAAGAAGTCAGGGTCTGGGTACCAGGACCAGCCCATGATGTAGAGCGGCGCTTTTCCTTTGGCGACGATGTCGCTGAACGTTCCCCACTCTACTGTCTTGATTTCCGCGTCAATGTTCAGGTTGTCTTTCAACTGCTGAGCCGCGATAGTCGCCTGCGGCACGCGGGAAGCGATTACATACAGCTCGGTTTTGAAGCCGTCCGGATAGCCTGCCTCTGCCAGAAGCTGTTTTGCTTTTTGCGGGTTAAAGGCAGGTACGGCTGCTTCGAGCGACGCGTCATAGCCCCACGATGCTTTCGGCAGCGGCAGAAACGACTTCTCCGCTCCGCCCCACTTGAACACGCCTTTTACCAGCCCTTCCACGTCAACCGCCATGCGGATGGCTTCCCGAACCTTTTTGTCTTTGGTCGGACCTTCGATCTGGTTCAGGCCCATGTACTCGATGGACAGGCCCGGCTTGGTCTGCAGGTTCAGGTTTGGATCCTTCTCGATGATCGCGCGGTTTTGGCCTTTTACATCCGTCACCATGTCGATGTCGCCGGAACGCAGGGCGTTGGTCATCATGTTTGCATCTGTAATGAATTTGAACTCTACGCCGTCCAGATGCGGTTTTGGTCCCCAGTATTTATCAGAACGCTTCAAATTTACAGAATCATCTTGATTGAACTTGTCGATCATGAACGGCCCGGTGCCAACGAGATGCGTGCCGAACTGATCTTTCCAGCCTTCTACTTCTTCACGCGGCACGATGATGTTGCCGCCATCGGTCAGCATCGCCAGCAAGGCTGCGTTTGGCGCATCGAGGTGAATCGCGACCTCGTTTTCGCTGATGACTTCGACTTTTTCCACGCCGCGCAGACGCTTGAGCGCGGATTGCTTCGCGGAGCGCTCCAGGCTGTACTTCACGTCTTCCGCTGTCATTTTGCGCCCGTCCTGGTATTTGCCAGGCTGGAAGTACACGTTGTCACGCAGCTTGAACGTGTACACCTTCATGTCATCGGACACTTTCCACTCCGTAGCCAGGCTCGGCTCGATTTTGGACAGGTCGCTCGTGTAGCGGACGAGCGTGTCGCCAATGCTGCGGATGATGTTCGATTCATAAGCTCCGGTGTACGCAATCGGGTCCAGCGTTTTTGCTGTAGACGACAAACCGATTTTCAGCACGCCGCCGTCTTTCGGCTGCCCGGCAGCCGCCTGCTGCTCACCGCCCTTTGACTCTTGGGCAGGTGCACTGCCTTGTCCCCCACATGCAGCGAGTGCCAACATTGACACGACCATGACAGAAGAAAACAACGCTTTGGCTTTGCTAATTTTCCTCACTACGATTCCCCCAGTTAATGTTTTTGTATCAAATAACGAAACACATATTCACTATGTGTTACGTTTGGATTATAGCAAATGGCTTTTTTAGTGTAAATAGTCGAAAAACAAAAAAAGTTAAGACTTGATTCACAGCGTTCGCTTTCAGTACAATCTCTTCAAGATTCGCACCTACTAAAAAATCAGGAGTGTCTAACCGATGAACCAACTTGTGGAAATTAGCCGCAATTTGCTGGCAACTTGTTTAGGGGTAAAAGAAACAGAAGAGCTGGTCATTGTCACGGATGAAGACAAGCGCCCTTTGGCGGAAGCCCTCTACGCAGCGGGAAAGCTGCTCGGAGCCGAAACGATGCTGCTCGTCATGCAGGAGCGTGAAAAATCAGGCCAGGAGCCGCCGCAGACGATTGCAGAAGCGATGAAGCAAGCAGACGTCGCCGTGTGCATCACGAAGTATTCGCTGACGCATACGCAGGCGCGCAAAAATGCCGCCGCCAACGGGACGCGCGTCGCGACCATGCCCGGCATTACCGAAGATATGTTCACCGCTGGCGCCATTTCCGCCGACTATCAGGAGGTCAAGCGGCTGACGGAAACCGTCACGGACATCCTGACCAAAGGCAAACAGGTACGGATCGAAAAGGGCGGGTACACGCTCGAATTTTCCATCGAGACGAGAAACGGCGTTCCCAGCACTGGGATGTATTTGGAAGCGGGCCAGTCGGGCAACCTGCCGTCGGGCGAGGCGTACATCGCCCCCGTGGAAGGTTCGGCGAACGGCCAGATTTTGGTCGACGGCTCCATCGGCGGAATCGGCAAAATTGACGCGCCGTTGCTGCTCACCGTCAAGGACGGGAGACTCGTCGACGCAGAGGGGCCGATGGCTGCCCGCCTGCTCTCCACGCTCGGGGATGGCGACGGACGGATGCTTGCAGAATTTGGGATCGGAACCAATCACAAGGCGAGAATTATCGGAGTTGTACTGGAAGATGAAAAAGCGTTCGGGACGATCCACGTTGCGTTTGGCAGCAACGCTACTTTTGGGGGAACGATTCAGGCGGGCGTGCACATTGATTTAATCGTAAACGAACCGGATGTGTACATCGACGGAGTGCCCTTGCAGGAAAAAGGACGCTTTCTGTTTGCGGCACAATAGCGAGCGACAGGCGTGAAAACGAAAAAGCAGAAGCGAATACACTCGCTCCTGCTTTTATTCATGCCCCAGGCCCGCGCCAAAACAGCGGACTGTGGACAGGGGACAGTGGGCACCAAGCCACCCGGGCGCTGCGCTCTTGCTCTTACTGTTGCTCTTGCTTTTGCCTTGCGCTAATTCGCTGCCGAGAGCTTTTCCACCAGCCGCTCGAGCAGTTCTTGCCCGTCGCTGCCCACGATATTTTTGCCGTTGTACAGCGCAAACGGCTTTTCCAGACATTGGCCGCAATAGTTGACACACCGCTCGTCGATCAACTGCACATCGGGAAATTTCCTGACCTCGTTTCTCACCCACTCCAGACTGCCTTGGAGATTGCACGGGCAAAATTTGATTGTATGCACCATCGTCTTCCCCCATCAATAAATGGCATTGCGCTTCTACCTGAATTTTACAGTCAATTCAGAATTAACAGCAAGAACACGCATAAAACCGCAAACGCTTTAAAGCGGCGAGGAAGCCGAAAAGGCCGGGCAGGCTGCCAGAACTTGGGCGTCTGGAACCGCTCGGCCTTTTTTGGTTATAGTCGCGTGCGTACAGCTCAAGCAGCCCTTTACGCCTCTTGCAGCAAAAACTGTTTGCCGTACTCTCCGTGATCGAGAATCATCGGATGCTCAATCTGGATCGTCGAATGCTCGATGCCGTACTTCGTTTTCAGCAGATGATTGATGCCGAGGATCACACAGTACGGCTGAATATCCTCGCGCACAAACACGTGTGCCGTCAGCGAGTAGTGCTCTGTCGATACCGCCCACAGGTGCAGCTCGTGCACGTCATAGACGCCTTCCACACTGGCGAGGTCTGCCCGGATTTGGTCGAGATCAAACTGCTCCGGCACGGATTCCATCAGGACGGCCAGCGATTCGCGGATGATTTTGAAGCCGCCCATAAAGATGATTCCTCCGATCACCATGCTAATCAGCGGGTCGAAGAGGTAGTAGCCTGTGAAGTAAATGAGAATGGCAGAAGCGATGACGCCCACAGAGCTGAGCAGGTCGCCGATGAAGTGCCACAGGGCGCTTTTCACATTCAGGTTGTCTTCTTCCTTGGTGCTTCTGGACAGCACGATCGTCAGCACGATGTTCACGATCAGCCCGATGGACGCGATCGTCAGCATCAGTTGCAAGTCGACGTCTTGCGGGTGAATCATCCGGTTAATCCCTTCAATCGCGATGCCGATTGCAATTACGGCAAGCGCCAGGCCGTTCAAAAACGAAGCGATGATTTCAAAGCGCAAAAAGCCAAACGTGTACTTTTTGGTCGGCTTGCGCGTCGCCATGTAAATCGCGGTCATGCTCAAACCGAGCGCGATGACGTCCGAGATCATGTGCGCCGAGTCGGACAGAAGCGCCAGCGAGTTGGACAACAGGCCGCCGACGATTTCCACGATAGTAAAAAACAAAGTCAGGATCAGTGTAATCCACAACGTTTTCTTCGATTTTTGCTGTTCCTTCACGTGATCGAGATGATGATAATCAGCGTACTTCACGTGTTTCATAAGAGCCACCCCCACTATCAAAATAGAAAAATTACAATCTAACACTAGCGTTGCATAAAAAATGCGTTCGTAATTTGTCAAAGTATTCTGAATGACATTTTCAGCTACACAACCAAAAACGGCAGCAACCAAGCAAAAGGTAGCCACTGTCCATTTGGTAGTTTTATACATTTATTACAATCGTGATAACAGCAACCAATACCTAATTCCTTTTCTGTCGCCCTCTGGATGTTCGTTTGGACTGGTAATTCATTCTACCTATCCATTGTTCGAACGTTTGCCAAAGAAACACTTTTAGCCATCTCCTGATCTGCAACAAGCTGTGCTGACTGTTTTGTTCCAGTTTGACAAGGAGCAACAGGCAGTAGGCAATGAGTGCGAGTAATACTTGGTTTCGTACCGCATTTTCACTCGTTCCATAGAAGTTCTTGATCTTTACATGCTGCTTTATCCACTTGAAAAACAGCTCAATTTGCCAACGCCAACGATAGATGTCGCTGAGTTCTTCTGCTTCCAGGTCGAACCGATTCGTAATGATTCGAATGAGATTTCCCTTCGAATCAAGCGTTTCAATGAGTCGCAGCACGTTATCTACCCGCTTTTGAGGCGTTCCAAGAAGGATCATGGAATCCGATAAAACGGAGCTTTCCAAGGGGATTTTGAATTCATAAAGATGACGGATTTCGGCGTTATCTTTTAGACGAGAAGCGAAAAAGATGCCTTTGTCCGTGTATTCATCAAATTTTTCATAATCCACATACCCTCGATCAAAGACGTACATCATACCGATCTCATCAATCAACGATTCCATTTGAGTGCGGTCATTGGACTTGGCACCCGTGATGGTTATTTTTTCAGGATACACATCCCCCTGGTCGGCAAAGACGAGACGAAGATGAAGTTTGATGCCAGCCTTGGTTTTACGGAAAGTTGCCCATTTGTACTTCTGCAAACACAGCCCAATCGTTGTAGAATCAATGATTTTCATGTCTTTTCGAAGGGAATACGTGTTGCCCGAGTGTCTCTGAATTTGCCCTACAAGGTCAACAAATATTTCTTCAAGCAAAGCTGGATCTACTCGATTGTTTTTGCGACTAAGCTGAGCGGGACTAATCGACGACAGTCCTAACTCTCGCTGGAATTTCTTTGATAAAACATCATCTGCAATGGCTCGGAGTCCTTCTCGTTGCTGAAGTTGAGCATGCAAAAACAGGAGTAGATATGCTTTGGTCGTTAACTTTTTCACGTACTTGTCCTGATCCGTTTCGTCTATCCGTTGTTGAAATTTCACAATATTAATGGGTGAAATGTATTTACCAAATGAAGAAAATAGGGTATTCTTGTCCATGGTCTATCCTTTGCGTTGGATTTGGACAGGAACTACCTGACCTTTCCAGTGTAAAGGATTTTTTTATGCCTGAGAACACTTGAACGCTGAAAGTTATGATGATTTTGAATGGTATGAAAAGATTAATGCAACGCTAGTGACAATCTAATAATTAATTTAATTATAGGGTGTTTTTGCCACTTATTCAAATGAACATTTTATGGATCATACTACTGATTTTCATTCCCAGCCCAGTCGTTTCTCACGGAGAGACGCGGGGAAAACGCGGTTTCGTTCAGCATTTTGGCCCGGCTCCTGTTGCCAACGCAAAGCAAACAGCCTTCTCCCCCTCTGGAAAAGGCTGTTTGCTTTGCGCGATTTACTGGCAGCCTGTTTTGACACACCTCAAGCTACGAGACATACCCCTCGACAATGCGCCGAATATTCCCTTTGTGCTGCTCCAGCAACCGAAGCGACTCCGCCTGCGACAGCGCCGTTTTTTTCATCACAATCGCAAGCCTGGCGTCGCCTTGCGCCCTGTTCAACAGCTCATCGGCTTCCTCCAGCGAGACGTCGGCCGCTTCCGCGACGATCTGCTTGGCCCGCTCCTTCAGCTTTTCGTTCGTCACCTGCACGTTGACCATCAAATTTTTGTACACCTTGCCCAAGCGAACCATGCATGCGGTCGTAATCATGTTGAGCACCATCTTCTGCGCCGTCGCCGCTTTCAGCCGGGTCGAGCCTGTGACGACTTCCGGGCCGACCACGACGTTGATGGAGACGTCCACGCCTTCATTGATCTCAGCCGTCGGATTGCACGACAGCGACACAATTTTCGCCTTGAGCCGACTCGCCTCTGCCAGTGCGCCTTTTACATAAGGCGTGCGCCCGCTCGCCGCAATTCCCACTACAGCGTCACCGGCCCTGACTCCGTGCGCCAAGACATCCTCCTGGCCCAAATGCGCGAGGTCTTCCGCTCCTTCAATCGCTTTGACGAGCGCTTCCACTCCCCCGGCGATCACGCCTTGCACGAGGGAAGGGTCTGTGCCAAAGGTCGGCGGGCACTCCGCCGCATCCAGCAGTCCTAAGCGGCCGCTGGTGCCTGCGCCAAAATAAAACAGCCTGCCGCCGTTTTGCAAGCATTCGGCAATCATGTCCACCGCCCGGGCAATCGCAGGCAGCTCCTTTTCCACGCAATAGGCGACTTTTTTGTCCTCCTCGTTCATGAGCCTGATGATGTCGAGTGTCGAGAGCAAGTCCAGGTCTTCCGATTGCTTGTTTTTCGTCTCGGTCGTCAAACCGCTCAGTTGATTTCTCATCCGCTACCTCCCCGTCAGTCTCCAGTTCGTCCGTTTTCTTCATCAAAAGTGCCCCTGTTGCTTCCACATACTGACAGGCAAGCGACCGACTGCCTTTTGCTTGCCGAACAAAACGTCCGCAACGACTCCCAGCGCCCGTTCACTCTGGTCGTACACCGCAAGAAAAGCGTCCACCTCCGGAAAAGCGGTCAGGTCGTACGGGTTTCTGAGCGCCACTGCCACCACCTTTTTGCCTCGCGTGGACAGTTGCTGCACCAGTTGCGCCTGACCGCTGTAAAGATGGGCGTTGTACGTAAAAACGATCACCGTATCGCAGGGCGCCACGGCAGCGACAGCCTGCTCGATCTCCGCCTGCGCAGGTTGGAGTGCGGACAGAAAGTGGGCATGCACCTGTCTGTGCGCTTGCAGCGGCGCTACCAAAAGCTCCGCGCCCGCCTGCTGATCCTCTGCCTGCGTCAACCGGCCCACTCCCGGCAAAATCACGCCAAGCGCCCCCGCCTGCTCCGGCAAAGGGACAAGCCCCTGGTCGTTTTTCACCAAGGTCACAGCCTGCGCGAGCGCTTCTTTGGCCAGCCGCTCGTGAGCCGTCCGGTCAAAACCGGGACCTGTCGCCGCCAGACACTGCTCCCAGGAAAGATAGCGCTGCTTCAGTTCCGTGATGCGCTCGACAGCCTCCTGCACCCGGGAGTCGGGAATTTCACCGCTGCGGATCGCTTCGGCCAGACGATCATACGTCTTTTGCTGCACCTCGGGCGTATGCGAGACGAGCACCATGTCCACGCCCGCCTGTATCGCCTGCACCGCTGCTTCCGGCACGCCTGTGGAGTTGGCGATCGCGGCCATTTCCAGACAATCGGTAATCGCAACGCCCTGAAAGCCGAGCTGCCCGCGCAAAACGTCCGTCACCAGCCGCCGCGAGATCGAGGCAGGCGCACCGCTTTCGTCGACGGTCGACAGGCTGACATGTCCGATCATCACCATCGGGGCTTTTGCCGCGATACAGCGGCGAAACGGAACCAGCTCCACCTGCGAGAGCCGCTGCCAGTCGTGCCGCAGCACCGGAATCGCTTCGTGCGAGTCTGTGCTCGTGTCGCCGTGGCCGGGAAAATGCTTGATCGCAGCAACGACGCCGCTTGCAAGCAGCCCTTGCACGGCGCTCTCGCCAAAACGCCCGACCGCTTCCGGCTCCGCGCCGAACGAGCGCACTCCGATCACCGGATTGGCCGGATTGTTGTTCACGTCGACGACAGGGGCAAAATTAACGGTAATGCCCGCGGCCCGCAGTTCCTCTCCAGTCGCCGCATAAACCCGTCCGGCCCACTCCGGGCTTCCCGTCGCACCGAGCGCCATCGCTCCGGGAAACCGGGTAGCACCGCGCATTAGCCTCGCCACGACGCCGTTTTCCTGATCGGTTCCGACCAACAGCGGATGCGGCTGTCCGGCTTCCTTCGCCCAGCGTTGCAACGTGCGCACGCGCCGAAACGTCTCTGCGACTGAACCGATGTTGCGGCTGAACAAAATCACGTTGCCAATCTGCCGCTCGCGAATCCACGTCTCCATCTCACCGGGTACTTCCAGCGTCGGGTAACCGATCATGAGCAGTTGCCCGACTTTTTGCTCCACACTCATCTGCTTTGCACGCATGGAGAACCTCCTTTTTTTCGCACGCTCGCAGCCGCGAATGACGCGAATGATTAGACAAGCTCCTTGCTGTACTTGGCGTACTGCTTCCAGCTTGAATAGCCGAGCTTGGCGTAAAAGTCGACGAGCGCCGTCCAGTCAATCACGATCTGCTGAATCCCGCGCTGCCGCAGCATGGCAATCCCCGCCTGCACGAGCGCCAATCCCAGGCCGCTTCCCCTGTGCGCCGGGTCGATGCCAAGCGGTCCGATCCCGCCCAGCTCCCGCGCAAAAAGCGGTGCCCAGTAGACGTTTTGCGCAATAAACGGCGACTTCGCGTCATTGATCCGGCAAAAGCCGACGATTTCCCCCTGCCGCTCCAACACGACGAACTCGCGCCCAGTCCCGCCGCGCTGAAAATAGTGAATCGCCTCGTACTCCCAGCGCCCGGGAAAGCAGCGATGCAAAAAGGACAAGAACGCGTCTTTGTCGTCCGCCGCAAGCAAGCGGAAGCGCCCGTCCGCGACTTGCGGCAATGGAACGGATTTCTGATCGTCCTGATCGGAATAGCGGCAAAGCAAATCGTTTTCCAACGGCTCCAACAAGCGGTACCCACGCGCGGCAAACCAGGCTGAAACCTCTGGCGACTCAACGGGAATCCCCGGGAAATAATGATACGGGTCGCGGCCGAGCCATATTTTTTGCACGCCGCGCTGCCGCAAAGCCCGCTCTGCTCGCGCCAGCAGCTCGCTTCCGATTCCTTGGCCGCGATCGTTGCGGTCCACGAGCAACACCTGAATCCAGCCGACGCCTTTTCCCAGTTGCACATCGAGCTGTTCCTGCCAGCATTTTGCCACGACAAATCCTACGGGACGCCGCGCAACCGCATCCATGGCAATCCAGGAGCCTGCCTGCAGCACATTGCGATCTTCCAGGCTGTTCTGGCGGAGCAGCTCGGGACGCATCGGGAAGCGCTCTCCCAGCTCCCGGTTCCACAGCTCGCACAGCGCATCCAGGTACAGCGCGTCCAATGGTACGTAAAACATGCGTTCATCCGCCTCCTAATGCCCTACTTCAACCCGGAAGTTTTGGAGCCTTCGACAAAGTATTTTTCCGCAAACAAAAACACGAGCAAAATCGGAATCAGGCTGATTAACGCCCCCGCCACCAGCAGTTGGTCGTCGGTTTTGTACTGTCCGCGCAGCGACAAAATCCCGATCGGCAGCGTAAAATGCTCCTCGGAGATGAGATAGATGACAGGCGCGAGAATTTCGTTCCATTTGCCCATAAACGTAAAAACCGCGAGTGTCGCGAGCGCCGGCTTGCACATCGGCAAAAACACGCGCCAGTATATTTGGAACGGATTGCAGCCGTCCAGCTTGGCCGCTTCCTCATAATCCTTAGGGATGCTCAGGAAAGCCTGCCTCATCAGGAAAATGGCAAACGGCTGGCCCAGCCACTCCAAAATCCACAGCGGCGTCAGCGAGTCGAGCATCCCTAAGTTTTTGAAAATGATAAACTGCGGGATGATCGTCACGATTCCGGGAATCATCATCGTCCCGAGCACGATCATGAACAGCGTATCGCGAAACGGAAAGCGCAGCCGGGCAAAGGCAAAGGCGATCATCGAGCTGGAGAGTAGCGTGCCGACTACGGACAGTACCGCGACGATCACGCTGTTGACCGTGTAGCTGCTGAAGTTCGCCTGCTCCCACACTTGCGGGTAGTTGCTCCACTTCACAGGATCGGGCACCCATTCCGGCGGAAATTGCATGTACTGCTTGTACGTTTTCAACGAGTTGAACACCGTCGTCAAAAACGGCACGACCATAATCAAGGTGCTGACGAGAACAAACAAGTATCCCAGAACTTTATGGAGAGGAAAACGCTTTTGCATGGCTACCTCCTTTTCCTCCGCGCACGCCATCGTAAATTAATCATAGTGAACCCATTTCTTTTGCAGCTTGAATTGCAGCAAAGTAATCGCCAGCAAAATGAGGAACAGCACCCAGGCGATCGCAGAGGCGTAGCCCATCTTGTAAAAGCTGAAGCCTTGCCGGAACATGAGCAGCATCAGGACGAGACTCGCGTTGTTCGCGCCGCCCGTAGACCCGGCCTCGGTGGAGCCGCCCGTCATGACGAAAATTTGCTCGAAATTTTGAAACGAGTAGATCGTGTTCAAAATGATGACGAGAAACGTCGTGCCGGAAATCATCGGAACGGTGACCTGCCAAAATTTTTGCCAGGCGTTCGCGCCGTCAATCGACGCTGCCTCGTACATGTCATGGGAAATCCCTTGCAGCCCGGCCAAAAAAATAATCATCATGTAGCCGACCGACTTCCAGATCGCGATGAGCACGAGCACCGGGATGACCCACACTTCGTCAATCAGCCAGTTTTGCGGCGCGATGCCGAATTTGGCGAGGATGGCATTGGCAAAGCCGATCCGCTGGTTGAACACCGCATCCGCCACATACGCGATCACCGTCCACGACGAGATCACGGGCAAAAAGTGCGCCATCCGAAACAGCTTCAGCCCTTTCAGCTTCTGGTTCAGCGCGACTGCCAGCAAAAGCGCCAGAAACGTCTTGGCCGGAACGTACAACAGCGTGAAGTAGACCGTGTTCCACAGCGCCTGGTAAAACAGCGGGTCGGCGAACAGCTTTTCGTAGTTATCCAGCCCGGTCCACTTCGGCGGATTCAAAATATCGTAGTCGGAAAAGCTGAAGTAGAGCGAGGCAAGCGAAGTCCCCAGGACAAACACGAGAAAGTGGACCAGGTAGGGGGAGACGAGCAGCAGCCCCCATCTCCCCTCGCTGTCCAGCCAGTTTCGTTTCTGCTTCGTTTTCACATCAGGCTGTGCCTGTAGCTTGTTTGGTAGCTCCAACATCGTTGGCTACACTTCCTCCCTGATGGTTTGCTACTGCTTCTTGAAAAACTCATCCAGAACTTTTTGCACGCCCTCGTCTGTCTTGGTGATGTAGTCGTCCACGCTCATCTTGTCCATAAACAGCTCGGCCAGATTGTCCGTGACGACCTTCAACCATTCCGCGAAAACGGCGTTAGTGTCGATCGTGCCCGCGAACTCCAGGCTGTCGAGGAAAACTTGCTTGTTGTCCGGCTTGATGCTCGGGTTCAGAAACATCTCGGAGTTCGCCACCGATTTTTTCACCGGAATCGCTTCCCCTACCTCTGCCCATTGTTTTTGCGCCTCGTCCGAGGTCGTCCAGTACGTAATCCATTCCTGGGCCGCTTTTACTTTTTGCTCCTCGGCTTTCTTGTTGATGACCCACGAGTTGGCGATGACTGGCGCGAACCGTTTGCCATCCGGACCTTTGGGCAGCGGCGCCACATCGTAGTTCAAGCCGGCTCCGTTCATCGAGGTCGTAGCCGCGTAAATGTCGATCTGCATTGCGGTCGCTCCGCTCAAAAACACTTTGAAGTTGCTCTGGAACGCCTTCAATTCGGCCGGGTTCGGGAACAGCTTGCGCTTCATGCCGTCCGCCATCCACTCCACCGCTTTTTTGTTTTCCGGAGAATTGACGATCGACTGTGTCATCGTCGGATCGAGCACGCCGCCGCCGTACGCTTTCATGATGTTAAACGCCCCGCGGGAGCTGCCGAAAAACGTAAAGCCGTACTGCTTCACCGCATTTTTGTCAAAGGCGGGGTCGTCCGCATTTTTCCCGTTAGCATCGAGCGTCAGCTTGGCGGCCGCCGCCTTCAGGTCATCCCACGTCCAGTCTGCCGTCGGATACGCGACTCCGGCCTGGTCAAACAAATCCTTGTTGTAGAAAAGCGCCCCTACCTGAATGCCCTGCGGCACGCCCCAGTATTTCCCCGAGGCGTCCTTGTTGAACTCCACGCCGAGCACCTCGTCCTTGTTGACTTCCTTCGTGACGTAATCGGTTATATCGCGAATCGCCCCGCGCTGCGCAAAGCCGAATACTTTCGTCCCGTCGCTTTGCCAGATGTCTGGCGCGTTTCCTGCGGCAATCTGCGTCGTCAGCTTCTGGTAAAAGTCCTCGTAAGGAGCCGTCACGGTCTTGATTTTGATATGCGGGTGCGACTGTTCGAATTTTGCGATAATTTCCTCCATCTTTTTCTTCGTAGGCGGATCAGAGGTGTAACCCATGTACAATTCCACCTGGTCCCCCTGCTGCGTCGAAGATTGGCTGCTACATCCGCCGACGAGCAACGCCGCTGCCAGACTGGCGATTCCTGCTGCTGCTAGAAACCTGCTTTTTTTCATGGAAAACCTCCCATTTTCGAAAAGATGCATACTTGTACAAAAAATGATTGCTCTGCCCTGCTCTTACGCGCTGCAGCGGATCGAGCCAGGCTTCGTATTGGCGTCTCGATCCGTCCGCCAGTTGCTACAGTTGCTGGTTAGCGACTCGCCCGTGGACAGCCAATCGCCCCGCACTAACGACAACTCCCCCCTCATCCTGTATGAAGCGCGCTTCATTTGCGAGAATTTACTGTCAATTCGTTACATACCTGTATTATAGACTCTTGAAATAAAATATCAAGATATTAACGTAATCGTAAAATAAAATTTCAAAACAAACATTTCGACATTCTTCTCCCTGTTTCTTTTCCTGTGACGAAGCGGCTCGAACGCGCAGCTCGGCCCGGCCTGCCCTGTTTTCGCCAGCAAAAAGAGCAGGAAACGAACCGCTTGATCGCCCTCGTTTCCTGCCCTGAAGCCTTATCTTACAATCCTGTAATTTTGTGTAAGGTAATTCGATTTCTTCTTTTCTCGCCTTTGTTTACGATTTTCCTATTGTCATAAAAAAGGAGGATCACTGTTTGTGGACGCCATGGAGATGAATATTCATGCTTTCCGATTGATTAATGACCTGGGTAAGCAGTACCCGGCACTCAATCCCGCGTTTTACGCCATTGCCGAGTACACCGTGTACGCCCTGGCCGTCTGCGTGCTTCTGTACTGGCTGACGCGCAGCTACCACAATCGCGTGATGGTGGTTTGCGCCGCGGTCACGTTTGCGCTTGCGGAACTGCTCGGAAAAATCGCAGGCAGCCTGCACGCCAACAACCAGCCGTTTGCCGAGTTGGCGAATGTGAATCAGTTAGTGCAAAAAGCGGTGGACAATTCCTTCCCCAGCGACCATACGATTTTGTTTTTTTCCTTTTGCATGAGCTTCTGGCTGTTCAAAAGAAAAGCAGGCATTCTTTGGATGCTGCTGGCAGTATGCGTAGGGCTTTCCCGCATCTGGGTAGGCGTGCACTATCCGGCGGACGTCATCGTCGGTGCCTTAATCAGCATCGGCTCGGCCTTGACCGTTTTTATGGTGGTACCGCGGCTATCCTTCGTACACAGCGCGCTGGCTCTGTACGAAAAAGCCGAACGGGCTGTTTTGCCTGCCCGGCTTAGCTCCAAAGACTTTTGAGAAAAGCGAGCCCAAAACACTCTGTTTTTGCAAAGTGCTTTGGGCTCGCTTTGTCGTTTGCTAGCGGATTTTGCCGAGCGTAATCAGGCCATAAACCAGTTGGATCACGATGCCGCCCACCACCACAGGCACAAACCACATGCCAAACCAGCTTCCCCAGCCCATCGCAATCGAAATCGCTTCCAGCAAAATGACAGAAAACACAATGACGCATATATTTTTGAGCTGGTTCACGATTTTTCGGCTTTGCAAGTAAAACTGCTCCGCGTTTGCTTCGTTGAACCGCTTCGGATAGTTATAAACTTCCGGATGCTTTTCCAGCGCCTGCATCAATCCAAACAGCAATGCCCCAATCCCTGGCAAAATGAGCAGCTCCCACTTCGAGCCCCAGCGATCCACTTCTCCTGCTCCGTTAAAATGAGCGGGCACCTTGTCAGGAAGATCGCCCCACAGCAACAGGAGAGAAACGATTCCCCCGATGTAAAAGACCGCTCCCAAAATGTCCCAGATCCATTCGCTTTTGGTCTTTGCGATGTTCAGCTTCGGACGCCCCCACCAATCGGCCATGCCTGTCCCTCCTTCAGATCGTCCATCCAGATTGACTTTTCTAAAATTTGGAGATAAGATTCATCCCATTCAGCCTATTGCGAACTATTCGACCCAACAAACCGTGAAAAAGAGGGGATTTCATGTCACACCCACCTAATCATAATTGGCTGGCCAGCCAAAATCAACAAGCCCACTTCCGATGTTACATCGATTCACCCCAAAAGCAGCAAAAGCTTTACAAACGAACGCTGGCCATCGTCGTCATCTCGCAAATTTTCGGAGGGGCGGGACTTGCGGCAGGCGTCACCGTCGGCGCTCTGCTCGCCCAGGAGATGCTCGGAACAGACAGTCTCGCAGGCATTCCCGCCGCGTTGCTCACGCTTGGCTCCGCCTTGGCAGCGCTGTTTGTCGGCCGACTCTCGCAACGGTTCGGCCGCCGCTTCGGGCTGGCAGCAGGGTTCCTCGCAGGAGGCATCGGCGCAGTCGGAGTCATTCTCGCTGCGGTGACACAGCATATCTGGTTGCTGTTTGCCTCGCTGCTCGTATATGGCGCCGGAACGGCCACCAATCTGCAAGCCCGCTACGCCGGAACCGATTTGGCCCAGCCCCGGCAGCGCGCGACCGCCGTCAGCATCGCGCTCGTCTCCACGACCTTCGGCGCTGTAGCCGGACCGAATCTGGTGGAAACGATGGGCCACTTCGCCAGCTCGATTGGCGTGCCGCCACTGGCCGGGCCGTTTATTTTGGGCGCTGCGGCTTTCCTCTGTGCCGGGCTGGTCTTTTTATTCCTGCTCCGCCCGGACCCGCTGCAGGTCGCCAAAGCCATTGCCGAAGCGCAAGCAGAGGAACAGAAAGCCTCTGCGGACATCCCGGGAAGCCTGCCTGCCGCCGACAGTCGCGGCATCATCGTCGGCGCGACCATCATGATTTTGACCCAGATCGTCATGGTCGCGATCATGACCATGACGCCCATCCATATGAAGCACCACGGGCACGGCTTGAGCGAGGTCGGCCTCGTGATCGGCATTCACATCGGAGCCATGTACCTTCCCTCGCTGCTGACCGGGGTTCTCGTGGACAAAATCGGCCGCACAGCCATGGCCTTTGCCTCCGGTGTCACCTTGCTTGCGGCTGGCCTGTTGGCTGCACTTGCCCCGGCCGATTCCATGACGCTGCTCATCGTTGCCCTTGCCTTGCTGGGGCTGGGCTGGAATTTTGGCCTCATCAGCGGTACTGCCCTGATCGTGGACGCAACCCACCCCGCTACCCGGGCCAAAACCCAAGGAACCGTCGACGTCCTGATCGCCCTGGCTGGCGCATCGGGCGGAGCGCTTTCCGGCATGGTCGTCTCCGGCGCCAGCTACGCGACGCTCTCGCTTGGCGGCGGCTTCCTCTCCCTGCTGCTCGTCCCAGTGCTGATCTGGTCGAGACGGAAGCAGAGGCAGATGGAGGTTCAAGCGGAGCAGTCGTTGCGTCAGTGAGTCCGTTCACAGTCAACACTCGACTGACCGCCGCTTTTTTCGCCTCGCTGCTCGCTGTGCAAGACCGGAACGTCGAGTCGAGGAATTGGCGCAAAAAACGGTCGCGCACGGCGGCAAGTTGCTCACGCCGATTCGCGAGTATTGCGGATTACCTGGGAGAAAAGCCTTTTGAAACAGTTTTACTGTGCTGTGAAGATCCGTTCGGGGGGGCAGCGCGAAATTTACAGGGGCCTCTACAAGCTAACCTATTCTTCCGTGGCTTACTGAGTTTTTCCCACAGAAAAAGAGGCAGAGCTTGTTCTGCCTCTTTTCTTTTTCCTGGGCCACGGAAAGTTAGCCGAGCTTGCTGCCGGAGACGTCTTCTATGACAATTCCGTTTAGCTTGAGGTTGACCGGATTGGCAATCGTGTCGCCCACCGGGCATGTCCGCTCCAAAAACTGAATGAAGGCTTCCACCTGCTCTTTGGCGGCATCGGTCTTGATGTGAAAGGTGTAGCGAATCTCAGAATACCCACGGCGCACGTCGGATTTGTTCATGAAGCCATCCGTATCCAGATCGCCTTCGACCTCCACCCAAAAATCGTCGAGATGAACCCCAAACTTTTTCGCATACACGCGAGCCACAATCGACTGGCACGCGCCCAACGCGGACAGCACCAGCTCGACAGGATTCATCGCGGTATCCGTTCCGCCAAGGCTTTTCGGCTCATCGACAGTGACCTCAAAATTTCTGGAACGCGCCTTGACGACCATTCCTTCCTGCAAATGGGCGGTGGCTTTGAATGTTTCTACTGGCATGCTTAGCACTCCCTTTCAGATCGTTTGTGTGTTATTTTGAATTTTAGCACACTTTTCCGATTTGTATTATATGAATTATTGCGAAAGGGCTGAAAAAAAACAAAAAAACGACTATCGTTTGACCGGTCTGCCTATATGTAGTGCGACCGAACAAAGATCATCGTTTTTTCTCTTTAACTACAAGGAGCTATAGCGAGATATATTCAATCCCAGAAGAACGTCTTTCCTTGCTTCTCCCCTGCAAAGGATTAGTAACCCGGTTTTATTTTTTAAGGGCTGTCTGGCGATACTGAACAGGTGTCAAGTATGCCAGCGTTCCGTGAATCCGATGCTTGTTAAACCAGTTGACGTAATCGTATAGCTCCAATTCCAGATGACGAAGGCTTTGGAAGCTCATCTGGTTGATGAACTCCGTTTTCATGATTTTGTAGGTGGCTTCAGCCACGGCGTTGTCATAAGGACAGCCTTTCATGCTGAGAGATCGACCGATTTCAAAGGTCTCCAGAAGCTCATCCATCTTTTCATTTTTAAACTCACTGCCACGATCCGTATGAAACCACTGTCAGATCACTAACGACGAAGCGTTTGGATTCCGTTTGCTCAAACTCACGATCCAGGACATTCTTCGTCGTCGCTTCATTGCAAGCCGTTTTATTGGGCTTATACTGAGCTATGGTGTAGGTGGAGACCAGCCCCTGCTCTTTCATGATTCGGCCAATTCGACGTCTGGTAGCGACCAAGCCGCGCTCTTGAAACTTGAATTTGAGTTTGCGAGTACCATAAGCTTTGCGGTTTTTGTGGAAAATCTCCACAATCGCCGCTCTGGGTTTCCCATTTTCATAGAGCTGCACCATTTGTTTTTTGAATTCGGATGCAAACGTACGTCGTTGTTGTTTGGGCTTTGTAGAGATCCGCTCCTTAGTTTAATAGGTTTATTCTACAAGCCCTTATTTTTTCTGTCCAACTTAGTGTAACCGATCCAAGAAGCAACTTTATTTTGTAAAGGCATGCCATATACTCACAAATATCCAGTATATACACTATAGTTTAATCGTTTTACGACATAAACAAGAAAGATCAGCCTTTAGGCTGACCTTTCTTGTTTAAAAAATGAATTCACAGGCATTTTCTATTCGATTAGCACAGAACTTGTTCCATAACCTTCATTCATTTAATCAGTAATTTTTTTAAGCTCAAAAATAGTTGCCTCTGATAACAAGATAAGCCTATCGTTATTAACAACCAAAAAACTTAAACCTGCAGGTATTCTAAGTTCTGTAGAAGGGTCACTTATACCTACTGCTTTTACTACATCATTTTCGTTTAAGTCTGGGATATCTATTTTATATAATCTATCACTAGCGTTGCATAAAAAATGCGTTCGTAATTTGTCAAAGTATTCTGAATGACATTTTCAGCTACACAACCAAAAACGGCAGCAACCAAGCAAAAGGTAGCCACTGTCCATTTGGTAGTTTTATACATTTATTACAATCGTGATAACAGCAACCAATACCTAATTCCTTTTCTGTCGCCCTCTGGATGTTCGTTTGGACTGGTAATTCATTCTACCTATCCATTGTTCGAACGTTTGCCAAAGAAACACTTTTAGCCATCTCCTGATCTGCAACAAGCTGTGCTGACTGTTTTGTTCCAGTTTGACAAGGAGCAACAGGCAGTAGGCAATGAGTGCGAGTAATACTTGGTTTCGTACCGCATTTTCACTCGTTCCATAGAAGTTCTTGATCTTTACATGCTGCTTTATCCACTTGAAAAACAGCTCAATTTGCCAACGCCAACGATAGATGTCGCTGAGTTCTTCTGCTTCCAGGTCGAACCGATTCGTAATGATTCGAATGAGATTTCCCTTCGAATCAAGCGTTTCAATGAGTCGCAGCACGTTATCTACCCGCTTTTGAGGCGTTCCAAGAAGGATCATGGAATCCGATAAAACGGAGCTTTCCAAGGGGATTTTGAATTCATAAAGATGACGGATTTCGGCGTTATCTTTTAGACGAGAAGCGAAAAAGATGCCTTTGTCCGTGTATTCATCAAATTTTTCATAATCCACATACCCTCGATCAAAGACGTACATCATACCGATCTCATCAATCAACGATTCCATTTGAGTGCGGTCATTGGACTTGGCACCCGTGATGGTTATTTTTTCAGGATACACATCCCCCTGGTCGGCAAAGACGAGACGAAGATGAAGTTTGATGCCAGCCTTGGTTTTACGGAAAGTTGCCCATTTGTACTTCTGCAAACACAGCCCAATCGTTGTAGAATCAATGATTTTCATGTCTTTTCGAAGGGAATACGTGTTGCCCGAGTGTCTCTGAATTTGCCCTACAAGGTCAACAAATATTTCTTCAAGCAAAGCTGGATCTACTCGATTGTTTTTGCGACTAAGCTGAGCGGGACTAATCGACGACAGTCCTAACTCTCGCTGGAATTTCTTTGATAAAACATCATCTGCAATGGCTCGGAGTCCTTCTCGTTGCTGAAGTTGAGCATGCAAAAACAGGAGTAGATATGCTTTGGTCGTTAACTTTTTCACGTACTTGTCCTGATCCGTTTCGTCTATCCGTTGTTGAAATTTCACAATATTAATGGGTGAAATGTATTTACCAAATGAAGAAAATAGGGTATTCTTGTCCATGGTCTATCCTTTGCGTTGGATTTGGACAGGAACTACCTGACCTTTCCAGTGTAAAGGATTTTTTTATGCCTGAGAACACTTGAACGCTGAAAGTTATGATGATTTTGAATGGTATGAAAAGATTAATGCAACGCTAGTGATAATCTATAAAAAGAGAGAGAGTTATAGCATGTCGCTGTAATCTCATATAATGGATTTTTTAGTTCATATTGATATTTCTTATAGTTTTTAAGTCCTTTTGATGAAAAAAAGTCTTTTTTGATTATAATTTCATCTCCAATAAATTTTTGCCCTGTTGGATATTCAGAAGCATCATTCCATGAATTTGCAAATCCTAAAAGCTTCTCAACTTTCCACGTTCCATAGAAATATTTTTCAGTTTCACTATCCAAATTTATACGTTCTACAGTACAATATTCAGTGGTATTTTTTGGAATAATAGACTCATCCGTTTCAGGTTTAGGCTCATTAGAAGTATTTGGATTTGATGTCATTTCAACATTTCCACAAGCCGATGCTAGCATCGACATTATCATGATACAAACCAATAATATTTTTTTCATATTTCACACTCCTGTTTATTTTTTGATTGTGTCACAATCTCTTCAGACATCATATGGCTCTTTACTGCGTATCATTTTTTGCGGTGATAGCAGGATTCAATATGTCAAAACACTCCCGTACGCACTTCATTTGCGTATTTTGAAAAGCTTACCATTAAGCCATTATTGCTTGGCTTTGCCCAAAAGCTCTCCATTGGAGCGTTATCCCAACAGTTCCCTTTCTGGCCCATGGAACACCGATAGCGAAACATCCTTTGATAATCGTTTGAGCACTATCGGCTCACGACGTTTATTATATTCACCTGTTATGACGTTTTGGCATACAAAAAAGTTCTGGGGATTTTTTCCTGAATATTTTCGGGTTCTCAAGCTCCGTCTCTGCTATTCCTTCGCATTAATTCGCTTCTGCTTACGCAAGCATACAAAAAAGGTCCTCGCATTTGGTATTATCCCCTTACGGTAGACAGCGAGAAAAGCCCTCATGGTATCATGAGAGGAACACTGTTGACCGGAGGGGATTTTTTATGCCACCACATAAAGGGCAAAAGCAGCAGCGGTATGACGAAGGAACAAAGAGGGAAGCTGTACGGCTGCGGGTAGAGGAGCAATGGAGCTACCCGATGATTATGGAAAGCACAGTTTACCGCCAAGGCAAAAGCCGCTGACCCTGCTTGTCATACTCCTTTTTTGGGCAACCTATTATCTTTGGGTTTATTTCGAAAAAAATAACAAGTGAGACAAAAACGGATGAGCTCGCCGCCACCCCTGGCGTTTCGTGTATATGACAATAAGCAGAGACGTCGTCTCCAGCGTGACCCCGTCGGCTCGTATCGCTTCTGGCGTTCGCGTACGACAATAGCAGAGACTGCAACTGCACTTCCGCCGCTGTTTTTCTTGCACGCGATTGCTTTTGCTGGATATGATAAGAAAAGAAGGACAAGCGGATATGAACAGCGAGGAGTGGAGCTATGTTTATCAACCAACCGACAGATACAAAGCGCGACCGCATTCCCCCTAACCAAAAGCAGACGACAGGCTTTCCGGTATTGCACTATGGAGAGGTTCCCGAATATACGGACCTCGCTACCGAGTGGAGCTTCCGCCTGTTCGGACTCGTCGAGGAAGAAGTCACGCTCACCTATGAGCAAATGATGGCTCTGCCAAAAAGCGAAGTCACGAACGACATTCATTGCGTGACGGGTTGGAGCAAGCTGGACAACAAATGGGAAGGCATCCCGGTGGAAGAAGTGCTGAAGCTGGTAAGAGTCAAGCCGGAAGCGAAGTATGTCATGCTGCACGCCGAGCACGGCTGGACGGTGAACATGCCGCTGGCCGACTTCATGAAAGCCGGCAATCTGTTCGCCACCAAGCACAATGGCGAGGACCTGACACCTGAACACGGCTGGCCGCTGCGTTTCGTCCTCCCGCACCTCTACTTCTGGAAAAGCGCAAAGTGGGTGCGCGGTGTCGAGTTTTTGGAGAAGGACAAGCAAGGTTTTTGGGAGAAAAATGGATACCATATGTATGGTGATCCTTGGAAAGAACAAAGGTTCGCATGGGATTGATTGAGGTTTACAGGGGCGGGAGACCGCCTCTTTATTTTTTCGATGAGTTTCATTCACATCGTACGCAGCTACCGAGACGAGTTGCTGCTTTTTTGCAAGTGCCGCCAACAAAAAAACCCCCGCCAAACAGCGAGGGTCCTTTCCAAAGCTCCACAACTCCACCACTAACACTTATTTCCCCACACGCAGCAGCGCGTGGTCTACCTTGATGCACAAATCTTGCACAACCTCGATGTCTTCCGCGCGGACAAGGCTCGCCGCCTCTTCGTTGGCGATTCCTTGCTGCATCCAGAACACCTTTGGCTTGTGCTTCATTTTCAGCGCATCCTGGGCGACAGGCAAAATGTCCTCGCTTTTGCGGAACACGTTCACGATGTCCACCTGCTGATCCAGCTCTTGCAGGCTGGCGACGGCTTTTTCGCCCAGAACGGTTTCTCCGGCGATGACAGGGTTGACCGGGATGATGCGGTAGCCGGCATTTTGCATGGCCTGCGCCACCATGTAGCTGGTGCGGTCCGGTTTGTTGGACAGTCCTACCACGGCGATAGTCTTCGCTTCCTCAAGCAGTTGACGACGGGTTTCGTTGCTAGGATTTTGGCTCATGTCAAAACACTCCTTCTCTTTTTCGGTTTAGGATTGGCTGCGGCCTGCGACAAACTCGGCAATCGTGCGGGTCATGACGCCTGTGCCGCCAGCGGGCTGCATATCGCCTGCTGTAGCGGTGTACGCCGTACCGGCGATGTCCAGATGCACCCATGGCGTATCGCCGACGAATTCCTGCAGGAACACGCCGCCGATGATGCCGTGACCATAGCGCCCGCCCGAGTTTTTCAGGTCGGCAAAACGGCTCTTGTTCAGGCTGCGGTACTCTTCAAACATAGGCAACTGCCACAGACGCTCGCCAGCGGTGTCTGCTGCGCCAAGCAGCTCGTTCATGAGCGCCTGGTTGTTCGTCATTGCCCCGGAGCAGTAATGTCCGAGAGCGACGACGATGCCGCCTGTCAGCGTAGCGGCGTCGACGATGCACGACACGCCCTGCTCTTTTGCATACGTGATGCAGTCAGCCAAAACGAGGCGGCCTTCCGCATCTGTCGTGATGATCTCGACCGTTTTTCCGCTCATGGTCGTAATCACGTCGCCAGGGCGGAATGCCGTGCCGGATGGCATGTTTTCCACCGTTCCGATGACGGCGAGCACGTTGACCTTCGGCTTCATTTGGCCCAGCGCTTCCAGTGCGCCGATCATCGCAGCCGCGCCGCCCATATCCGACTTCATGTCTTCCATGCCCGCTACCGGCTTGATGGAGATGCCGCCTGTATCGAATGTCACGCCTTTGCCGATCAAGCCGATGACGTCGTCCCATGTCTCTCTGCCCTGATATTTGACCGCTACCACGTACGGCGCAAGCTCGCTGCCTTTTGCGACGCTGAGGACGCCGCCCATGCCCAGCTCTTCCAGCTTCGCTTTATCCAGCACCTCCACCGTCATTCCGTAGCGCTCCGCTACGGCGACTGTCGCATCTTTCAAGGCGCGCGGCGTCAAGTAGTTGGCAGGCTCGTTCACGAGCGTGCGCGCCAGGTTGGTGCCGGAAACGAGCGCACTGCCGCGCAGCACGCCTGTCTGCACGGCGCTTGCGGCGTCATCGGCAGCCAGAATCCGCACGGTTGCGATCGGCGGAAACTCCCGCTTCGCTTTTTGGCGGTAGCCTTCGTAGTTGTATTCAGCCAGTCCGAACGCTTCCGTCACGGCCTGGGACAGACGCTCCGCGCTCATGTGCTCGGTTGTCGGCAGGTCAATCGCGACGATTTTCGCTTTGCCTTTGGAAGCGACCGTTTTTGCTGCCCGTCCCCACGCATTGCGCGCTGCGACAAAGTCAAACTTGGCCGGCTCGCCCATGCCGACGATGAGCAATTTTCTCGCGGCGATCCGGTTCAAACCATGGATCACCGTTACCTCTTTTGCTTCGCCCGTAATCTCTCCTTCTTGCTGCAAACCGCTGAGGCTTCCGGCAAAAGCCGCTTCCAGCTCCGGGTACACCTGGGAAAGCTGCTCCCCTTTCCAAAGCGGCACGACCAGCTCGTCGCATGCGTAGCTCACGAGCTGCGAGCGTTTTTCTACGGTTACTTCCATATACTCTTCCCTCTTTCGCTGTGATAGGATACAATTATGGGCACATTTGTGTTTTTAACACGATGTGTCTACATACAAGCGCAAGGATGGAAACGTCATGGCTTTCGCCTCTGCGTACGGGATGGCATCCTGATCCGGCAATACAGCCTCGCACTTCTCTATGTAACGAAGCACTTCCTCTACGTCTAGCCCCCAATGCACGGGTCCGTAGCGGGACAAATACTTCCGCGCATTGCCAAACATCCAGCGAGCGCCTTTCAAATTGCCGTATTCGAGATGGTACAGTCCGACTGATAGTTGCAGCAATCCTTGCAAAAACTTATCGGATTTGTCCTCCATCCAGATGTCTTCCAGCAGATCGTGGCATTCGTAGTACTCCCCTTCATTGAACTTTTCAATGAACTGCAAATACTGCGCGGGATACTCCATGGATGCACGCCTCCGTTTCACACCTGCTTTTTTCCAAAAAAGCTGCCTCGCGAAGAAGCGCCTGCACGTATATGGCTGACCTTCCAACCAGGAGCTTTCCTTATGGTACCACAGATTGGCAACGCTTAAAATCCAAACGAAAACTTCACGGATTAAGACAACGCCCTTCTGTTACAATAATCAAGAGAAGCGTACAGTAGAAAGGAATGGATTTTCCGTGGCGGATATTCTCGAAAACTTCCCCTTATGGGCTGCACTAATTGCCATAGGAATCGCCCAATTTATCAAAATTCCCCTCCATTTTTTTGCAACGAAAACATGGCAATGGTCGCTGTTGCTCAGCACTGGCGGTATGCCCAGCTCCCACTCCTCTGCCGTGACCGCACTGTCGACCGCTGTTGGGCTGCGGGAAGGCTTTTCCAGCAACATGTTTGCTATCTCCGCCATTCTCGGCGTGATCGTCATGTTCGATGCCGCAGGCGTTCGCCGTCATGCCGGTATGCAAGCCGTTGTCTTAAACAAGCTCGTGGACGAATTTAACCACCTTCTGGGAGGCATGAAATCGTTAAAAGTGCGCCCGAACCAGGAAAAAGCGAAGAAGCTGAAAGAGCTGCTCGGCCATCAGCCGATCGAGGTGCTGATTGGCGGATGGCTCGGCGTCATGATCGCATTGTTGGTGCAGCCGTTTTTTTAGGACGTTTCCACAGGGGGGATTCACATGCGTATCGTTTCCATCTGTCCGAGCAATACGGAAATCCTCTATTATTTAGGTCTGCATGAGCACGTAGTGGGGCTGGACGATCACTCCGACTGGCCTCCCGAATGGCAGCACTTGCCCCGCGTCGGCCCCGACCTCTCCATCGACATGGAGCGGGTAGTTGCGCTCCAGCCTGATCTGGTCGTCGCCTCGCTGAGCGTCCCCGGCATGGAAAAAAATGTGGAGGCGCTGCGGGAGCGAGGAATCCCGCATATCGTGCTGAATCCGTCGCGAATCGGCGAAATCGCCGCTGACATCAGGCTGGTCGGCGAAGCGACAGGCTTTCACAAGCAAGCCGAGCAGCTTGCGGCTTCCTTTGACGAAAGAATAGAAAGCATCCGACAACAGACCGCTGCCTTTTCCCGCCGCCCTAAGCTGTACTGGGAATGGTGGCCCAACCCGATCTACACCCCGGGCCGGGAAAACTGGCTGACAGACGTGAGCGAGATCGCCGGGGCCGTCAATGTGTTCGCCGACTTTCCCGTCGCCAACGTGAAGGCGACGCGGGAGATGGTGCAGGAGCGCGACCCTGACCATATATGCGTCGTCTGGTGCGGGATCGAGCTTCGGCGCATCAAGCCGGAAACGATCACGAGCCGCCCGGAGTGGAGCGACATGACAGCGATTCGCCAGGGCCAGGTTCACTTGCTGGAGGAAGGGCTGTACTGCCGTCCGTCTCCCCGCATTCTCGACGGGCTGGAGCAGCTCGTCAAGCTGATTCATACATAAGCCAAGGCTGCGCCGCCAATCCGCGTACTTGCCAGCCAAGCCAAAAAACGTTCAAAGCCATCGCCTTGAACGTTTTTTTCTGTTTGCTTTCCTACCGCCGTTGCGGTATTTTTTGTCTTCGCTTTCGTTATGCAGTTGTTTTGGTCCGGGCATCTAGTTGGCTACTTCCGCCATCGCGGCGATGCCCTTTTGGTTCAGGTTGTTGAGAAAAGCCTCGGTCAGCTTTCCTTCCCCGCGTCTGACGATATATACATCGACTGATTTTTTGCCCCATTGGTTGAATACGTCTTGCTTCGTCTCGAAGTACAGGTCGATCTTGTGTCCGCGAATCGCTCCGCCCTTGTCCGCCACAACCCCGTATCCGTAGCCTGGTATGTACAGGATCGTTCCCAGCGGGAAAATGCGCAAGTCGGCGGCAATCGTCGAATAGTCGTCCCGGCGAACCTTCACGCCCGAGTACGTAATCCCGTAGGACGGGTCGGAAGGTTTTTTTCCGGTCGACTCGAACCCGGCGTAGTAGCCGGTCGCGACGACGCGAACTTTTGGGTATTGATCGAGAACTACATCCGCTTTATCAATGACTTGAGTGAGTGAACTGGCCGATACTGTCCGTTTTTTGACGACCCGTTGCCCCTCTTTGATTTCCTTGATTCCGAAGGTGGATTGGAGATTGTGGTCTCCTACCACGTTGTAGCCGTATCCATCGCTTGCAAACGCCGTCAAGACCAGGATGAACAGCGCGAGGATACTTACGAACTGCTTCCCATTCATTTCTTGGTAAACCTCCTCTCGGTTCTAGTCATGTCCCGAAGAGGAGAAAACTATACACAAATTTTGGATTGTTTCAGAAAGATTCAGTATGTTTCTTCATGGCAAAAGAAAAACAGGCCCTCAAACAAGGCCTGTCTTGCATCCGCTAAAACATCCGGTATCCTTTTTTGCGCAGGGTAGAAATCGTCCAGCCGCTGCCGACAGTCCCTGCCATTCCGCAGCCGAGAATCACGGCATCCCAGACGCCGGGAACGATCTTTTGATAGATCAGCGCCCCTACGACCACGCCAACTCCGATCACGACTGGAAGCCATGTCGTTTTCAAAATCATGTTTAAAATAAACCCAATGCCAAAACCGAGCACGGTGAACAAAACGATGGAAACCATAAATTGCAATAAGCTCATCGACCGCAAGACCTCCTGCCATCGTCTCCGGCTTTGCCTTTTTTCGGTCGGCAAATCAAAGGAGGACGGGCTGTTTTCGCCTTTTAGTGTAGCAAAAATGGCAGATACAGGTCAATACGAACAACCGCCGCGAGCGCAAACGAAAAGAACCGCCGGGTCCCCTGACGGCTCTTGCTCTATGCAACAACGGTGTGTGCTATTTGTTCGTGGATACTGCTTCCTGATGAACGTCTTTTCCTGCGCCATCACAGTTCGGGCAATTTTCCGTGCCACCCAGGAGCAGTTGGAAATACCCTTGGCCATGGCAGTACGGGCATTGTTCTTGGTTATGTCTCATGATGAGCTCCCCTTTCTCCATACATGCTCCGTTATTAATTGCATGTATTTTCAGATTATTTCGATGTATCTAACTATAGCAGAACAGAACCGTTCTTCACAACACAGTTTTTCTCCGATATCGCAGAAAAAACCGCGATGTAAGCGGAAACATCGCGGTTTAGCTTTCCTATTCTCAGCCTTGCTTGAAGATTTTATAGGAGGTGTACTGAAAGACGGGATCAATCTCATAGGATTGCCCTTCCATGCCTTCCTCCCGTCTTGTATAGCCAGGCAAAATAATTTTCAAGTATGTAGAAGAAAGCGGGTCATCCATCAGCTCGCGAATCGGCAAAAATCGCGCCTCGACAATTTCGCCCTCCTGTGGACGAGGTTCGCCGCTCACGTAATCCATCCAGAAAACGACCATGTTGTCGCTGATCGACTCGCGAATGACGCCCGAGCGGATGCCCGCGATCTGCCGCACGACAGCCTTGACACCCGTTTCTTCCAAAACCTCGCGCGCCGCTGCCTCGTCGACCGTCTCGCCCTCCTGCACAAACCCCGCCGGAAACGACCATTGTCCCTTCAGCCCGCTGTACGCTTTTTTGACTACCAGCGCTTCTTCCCCGCGGATGACGATCCCGCAGGCTCCCAGCCACACTTTTCCTTCGCGCATGCTGCTCGCTTCCTTTCTCCTCCAAGCTTTCTGTCCCACTTTTGATTGTACACGAAACCCCCGGCAATCGCTCGCCGGGGGTACCAGATCAATCGTCGTCGTCATCCAGAAGCCCATTGTCAATCATGTAGCGCAGATTTTCCCGATCCCTCTCCCGGCCCTTTTCCTTGAGCCGATCGATGGCAGGCAGGATGAGAATATCTACCTCACGCTGTACAAGCCATGCCAGGTCGTGCCGCCCTTGCTCTTCCAAAAAAGCGCCCACTTCCATCAACGCATTGTACCGCTCCATTTCGTCGCGGGTCATCAGCCCTCTGACTTGAATGCTCGCGTGACGCATCGCTTACAGCTTCACCTTTTTCAGCGCAAGGCCGACGCCGCCGATTTTGTACAGGTAGCGCAGGTCGCTTGCCTTTTTCATCATCGCTGCTGTGCTGCCAAACAGCTTTTTCGAGCCGACCTGGCCGATTCCTTCGCCTTTGCCGAGAGAGGCCAGCGTGCCTTGCAGATGCGGGACGAACTTTTGCGGAAGCTCTCCGCGAATGAGCGCGGCGAGGTTTTCTCCGAGCGTCTCGCCTTCCTGCACGGCGATTTGCGCTGTCGGCGGATACGGACGTCCTTCCTCGTTGAAAATGAGGGCGCAGTCGCCGACGACAAACACATTTTCATAGCCAGGCGCACGCAAGTATTCGTCTACCTTGACGCGGCCGCGCATGACCTCGAAGCCCGCTTTTTCCACGATGCTGTTGCCGCGAACACCCGCTGCCCAGACCACCGTTTTCGATTTGATCTCTTCCCCGGTCGCCAAAAGCACTCCATCCGGCGTGCACTGCTTGATCGGGGTGCCGATTTTGAACTCGATGCCTTTGCGCTCCAGCACGTCCATCGCGTACTGAACCAGCTCGGGATCGAAGCCCGGCAGCGCAGATGGCGCCGCTTCGATGCAATACACCTTGACCAACTCAGGGTCCACGTCAAACTCCTGGCACAGCTCAGGCAGGCGATCGCCCAACTCTCCGCAAAATTCGATTCCCGTAAAGCCAGCGCCCCCGACCACGAAAGTCAGATAGTCAGTGCGGTGCGGCTCGTTTTTATATTTGGAAAACATGTACTCGATATGCTCGCGAATATGGCGGACGGCGTTGATGCTGCGAATGCTGAAGGCGTGCTCTTTCAGCCCTTCGATGCCAAACGTCTCCGGCTCGCTGCCAAGCCCGATCACGAGGTAATCGTACGTCAGCACGTCGCCGCTTTCCAGCGTGACGCTCTGTTCTTCCGGCTGGATCGACTGGACCGTGCCTTTGACAAACTGCACTTTGTCCTGATTCAAAAGCTTTTCCAGATTGACGCGCGCATGGTCAGCAGAAGCCGTGCCCGCAGCCGGCTCGTGCAGCCAGGTCGTGATGTAATGATAGTTGTGCTTGTTTACGAGCGTAATTTCCGCCTCGTTGTAATTCAGCTTTTTTTGAAGCTGCAACGTGGTCAGCAAACCGCCGTATCCTGCGCCAAGAATGAGGATTTTGGGTGTACTCATCGGTATCCCTTCCATTCATTGTTAATGGTAACCAGAGGAAGTTTGTGCGAAATTTCACGTAGGCTGTTACGTACTAAGATGCCCCAACGAATAAAAAATGACGTATCGAAAATGATTGCCTGTTATGTCCTAAAATCCAACCTGTGAAAAAAAGCACAAACTTGCAAACAACAAATGTGACAATTTCTTTACAGTCACCCTCATCTTATCGGGTGCTACCGTGATTTGCAAGGGTTTTTTGCCCAAGAAGCCGAATTTTCCCTGCTTTTTTTTCTTTCATTTGTTGGGTTATAATGGGTGGGGAGTTCGTTTTTCGACTATTCGGAGGTGCTTTCGATTGAATTTTCTGCAAAAGGACGAGCAAATCTACGACATTACGATCATTGGTGGAGGTCCTGCCGGTTTGTTCACCGCTTTTTACGGCGGCATGCGGCAGGCAAGTGTGAAAATCATTGAGAGCATGCCCCAGCTTGGCGGGCAACTGTCTGCTCTCTATCCGGAAAAATACATTTACGATGTAGCCGGGTTCCCGAAGGTTTTGGCGCAAGATTTAATCAATAATCTGAAGGAGCAGATTTCGCGTTTTCAGCAAACCGTTTGCCTGGAAGAGAAAGTGGAAAACGTAGAGAAAAAAGCGGACGATGTATTTGAAATCACTACGGACAAAGGCGTACACTACTCCAAGTCTGTCATCATCACAGCCGGCGTGGGCGCGTTCGAACCCCGCAGACTGGAACATCCGGATGCCGTCAAATTTGAAAAATCCAATCTGCACTATTTTGTCACCGACCTGAACTCCTTCAAAGGACAGCGCGTCGCCGTCGTTGGCGGCGGAGACTCCGCTCTCGACTGGTCTTTGATGCTCGAACCGATCGCGAAAGAAGTCCACCTCATCCACCGCAGAGACAAGTTCCGCGCCCATGAGCACAGTGTAGAAATGCTCATGGCGTCCAAAGTAAACGTCACGACGCCTTTTGAAATATCCGCCCTTCACGGCGAAGAAAAAATCGAACGGATTACCCTCACGAACTGCACCACGAAAGAAGAGCGCGATCTGGAAGTCGACGCCGTCATCGTCAACTTCGGCTTTATCTCCTCGCTCGGCCCGATCAAAAACTGGGGGCTTGAGCTGGAAAAAGGCTCGATCGTCGTCAATTCCCGTATGGAGTCGAACATTCCTGGCATTTTCGCTGCAGGCGACATCGCCACCTATCCGGGCAAAGTCAAGCTGATTGCCGTCGGCTTCGGCGAGGCTCCTACCGCTGTCAACAACGCGGTGGCCTACTTCAATCCGGACGCCAAATTGCAGCCGGGGCATTCCTCCAGCATGGACAACTTCAAGTCTTGATCGTCCCAAACCGTTATGGCCGTCTTGCCGCGCGCAGGCGGTCACACTGTTTTGCTTTTTTACAATCACCCCGTCCTTGTGCTGCCTGTGCTGTTGCGGCGCAAGGATTTTTTTCGTTACGGCTACGAGCCAGGCGTGCGGGTGTACGCATAGCTGACGGCGTTCTGACACACAGTAGAAAAAGCAAAGCGATACGCATGCGCCTATGTTCTGGAGGGAAAAACCATGGACCACCTCTGCCCGGTTTGCAATGGATTGGCTTCTCTCTCGCAAGCTTGCCAACGCTGCGGCACCCTGCTCGCAGACGCCGGACGCCTGTACGACTACTACGGCGATTACAGCCCTTATCGGGAAATCGACGACGCCAAGCTGGACAACGGCTATCCGGATCGCCGCAACCACCAGTGCCTGCACACAGGCTGGTGCAGCTTTTGCCAGGCCGAACAAACCGTAGCTGTGCAGGAATGGACACCCGACAAGCTATTTTACGAGTAAACGAAAAACACGCAAGCATCCCGTCCGCTTACGGATACGGGATGTTTTTCCTGCCTCGCTCCCTCTCCCATTTTTTTCTTCCCTTTTGCCAAATTCACGCTATAATATAAGGAATTATTTGTTAAAGGACGGAATCAACATGTAATGCGCAAACAGTCGACCCCCTGCACCTGTCACCTGACATCACCTTTGAGGGGAGACGTCTTTTTATGAACAAATTAATCATGATGGTCGGCATTCCCGGCAGCGGCAAAACCCGTGCGGCAGAGCAGATCGCGAAAAAGGAACGGGCAGTGCTCGTCTCCACGGATGCCGTTCGGCTGGAGCTGTTTGGCGACGAAGCGAAGCGGCGCAAAAATCCGCTCGTCTTTCAGGCTGTTTACGCCCGTATCGGGCAGGCGTTTGCTGCGGGAAGCGACGTTGTCTTCGACGCGACCAATGTCGATCGGGACAAGCGGATAGCGGTTCTGGAGCGTTTTGCGCCAGCGATCGCGGAATGCTACTACTTGAATACGCCGTTTGACGTCTGCCTGCAACGAAATCAGGCGCGAAAAAGAAAGCTGGACGCAAGCGTGCTGGAAAAGTACCGCAAAAACCTGCATTTCCCGCTGCACCGGGAAGGCTTTTCCACGGTTCATCTGGTGCACCAGCCTGCTGCTTACGGCATGACCAAAGAAGCTTTTACCGCCTTGCTGCAAAGCGAGCCTGCCTACGACGAGCTGTTCGCTGCCATGGGCAAGGTCTCGTTTTTTCAGCAAATGAAAGATTTTCCGCAAGACAACCCGCATCATCAGCACACGCTCTGCCGGCACACGTACCACGTCCTCGAGTACGTCAACACCTTTTACGAAGAGGACGACAAGCTGCTGCTGCAAATCGTCGCGCTGTTTCATGACGTGGGAAAATTGTACACAAAAGTGTTCAAGGAAGCGAAAGGCCACTATAGCTACTACAGGCACGAGTACGTCTCCAGCCAAATCGCCGCGCATTTTTTAAAGGAGCTGGGCTTCGCCGACGCGTTCGTCTTCCAGGCTGTCGCGCTGATCGAGATGCACATGAAAATTGCCTACGGCGGCGACGAAGGCGCTTCGGAGATTTACCATCTGGCAGGAGCGGACCTGCTGACGAAGCTGTACTTTTTCAAAGAGGCGGATCACTATGGAAAATAAGCAGACGACCTTTTACCGAAAGTATCCGCGCACCTTTCATCTGCCCTGGTCCAGAAGCAAAACCGACGACGATCGGATTTTGCGCGATACCTCTCACTTTGTCGGCAAAGAAATCGTCGTGACGGAAAAGCTGGACGGAGAAAACACCAGCCTGTACCGCGACTATATGCACGCCCGCTCGATTGACAGCCGCGACCACCCTTCCCGCCATTGGGTCAAAATGCTTCACGGCTCGATCGCCCACCTGCTTCCCCCCGGCTACCGCATCTGCGGGGAAAACGTGTTTGCCAAACATTCGATTGGGTACGCGGAGCTGACGAGCTACTTCTACCTGTTCTCCGTCTGGGATGACCAGAACGTCTGCCTCGGTTGGGACGATACCGTCGAGTGGGCGGAGCTGCTGGGTCTGAAAACGCCGCCTGTCCTCTACCGCGGCCCGTGGGACGAGGAAAAGGTGAAGGCGTGCTACACGCGGCAATCCGTGTTTGGCGGCGAGCAGGAAGGGTACGTCGTGCGGCTTACCACTTCGTTTGCCTACGCCGATTTCAAATACAGCGCGGCGAAGTTCGTGCGCAAAAATCACGTGCAAACGGATCAGCATTGGATGGCGAAGGCTGTGGAACCGAATATGCTGAAGCTGGAGTAACTGCTGGAGTTGGGGGTATTGGCTGGTGCTGTCGTGAGTGGCTAGCCGCTGCTGTCGCCGTAATTGACTGCTGTTGTCATGACTATTAACCGCTGCTGTCGCCGTAATTGGCTTTCCTGCTTGGCGGCGGGATGCCGTTTCAGCTCCTTTTCGTTGCCGTACCCAGCCGAACGACGACACTTTGACGTTGCCCGAACTGGCCCCGCAACAAAAACAGGCGTGCTCGAACCCTCATCCGGTTCGCACGCCTTTTTCTTTTCTCCCGCCTACTTTTTCCTTTGCTCCAGCTTTTTGGCCAAGAGCGCATTTTTTGCTTTCATTTGTTCCAGCATTTGCGGCAGCACCTCTTTGATTTTCGCCGCATCTCCCGATTCAATCGCGGCGTGAAAGGCTTCGTGCGTCATGCGCATTTTTTCCATCCGGGCTTTCCTGGCGTCGCGATCTTCCTTCGCGCCCGGCATCGCCATGTTTTTCTCCTTCCACTGGGCGAGCTGCTGCTCCATTTGCTCGTTGGTGATTTCGCCTTTTTTCACCTGCTCGTTCAGCTTGCTGACGAGCTGCCTGCGCTCCTCGCGCTTCGCCTTCCATTTCGGGTCTTCGCGCAGGGCGGCAAACTCGCTCATCAGCCGCTCCCGCTCCTTGAACACCTCTTGCCACTGGGCCACGCTGTCCGGGGTGTATTTTTCTGCCAAAAGCAGCATGTACATCTTCTGATGAACGCTCCCATGCATGCCGTGGCGCATTTTTTTGTGCATCTGCCCATGCTCGCCATGGTCGTGCGCCATCCGGCTCGCTGGCGTCATCTCTGTGTCGGGCAGCCCCGGCTCCGCCGCCTGTGCGAAGCTCGGCAGGGCCAGCCCCATCGCAATCGTTGCAATCACCATGCTGTTTTTCCACTTGTTCATGCTGCTTTCTCCTTTTCGCTCATCCTTGGCTTGGCATTGCGTTGCGCCAAGGGGTATTTGGTTTTTCGCCTTGCTAGTCGTCAGTTTTTCCAGCAGTTGTGGCAGGATTGTCGTGGAATTATGTAAAAATGTGTAATTTCTTTTCGCTGCCCGTCTATAAAGGCCGCAGCCCTGCCCTGTTCAGGCCAAACAGCTTCACCAATCCCATCTGCTCCAGATCATGCCGCGTCTTTTCCGTACCGTGCTCGTAAATCAGCCGATAAATATCCCGCAAGTTGTCATCGTACTCGTCGTTGTCCCGGTCCGGCATGTCGGACCAGAGCGTATGTCCATGCATCCACATCATGAAGTCGCCGTGCATACAGTTGTTGAACAGGTCACGCATCATCCCGACTTCCACATCTGTCGCCTCGATTTCAAAATCGTAAGTGGCGGAGCCTTTTTCATCACGGATCTCGGCAACCGTCGTCCCGGCCTGCAGCGTGACGTAATATTTCTTTTTTTCCAAGGATGTCATCTCCATTCGCGAAAACCGACTTGAAAACATTTCCTCCTTACCTTGTGCAAAAAGCGCGGAAAACATGTGTTGTCCGGGCTGAGCAGAGGGGGTGTCGCTGCTCTTTCGAGGCGCAAGACGGTCACAGGTGGTCAACCGTTGCCTTCATGCCGCGGAACTTCGATGTCGCTGCTCTTTCGTTTCGCAGCGTTGTCACAATGCGGCCCGGTACTGCGCTTTTTGCAAGCTGGTCGCTGTGCGGCATTTTCTAGCTTTTTCACGCGAGAACACCTGGCCCCGCCACGCTTTTTGGGCTTATGGCAAAGTCCTCACCCTACTTCTACGCACGAAAAAGCCCTCCGCGCAAACGGGGGCTTTTGGTTGTCTGGTCTTCTATTTGTCTTCCTTGCGCAAATTGTGGCCCGTATTTTCTCCGGTCTTGGGCGGCGTGCTGCGCGAGCCTGCCGACGCTTCTGTCGGGCGCTTGTCTTTGTTGTTGTGCTTGGACATGAGGGACCCTCCCTTGTTGTATCATGCTGTGCTACCTGTGTAGTATGCCCCATGTCCCCGCGAAAAAAAGAAAACACCCTGACCCGCGAAAAGCAAGCCAGAGTGTTTGGTTCCGTGTTTATTTGACTACCAGTGTCGCGAGCATTTTACCGTGATCCGGCCCGCAGATGACATTGCAGAAAATTTTATATTCACCAGGCTGATCGACTTTCAACGTTTTGCTGCCGTCTTTTTGAATATCTACGTCCAAACCTTCAATCCCGATTCCGTGGAAGCCTTCGGTCGACTTGAAGTTAATCGTAAACTCTTCGCCTGCTTTTACTTCATAGGTGTCCTGGTTAAACTTCCAGTTGCTAGCTTCGATGTTGATCGCGTTGCCAGTAGTCGCCGTTGCTGGAGCCTCTGTAGTAGAATTGCTATTCGCCGCCTGCTCCTTTTCGCCGCCGCATGCTGTCATCAGCATCGCCGAGAAGGCAACTGCCGAAACCAACAGAGTCCACTTCTTGTTCACAATGACCCCTTCTTTCTACTTGATTCTACACTTCCATCTTACTGGAAAGTAGCTGTCCAAAATCTGGGAATCTGTGACCGAATCGTGACGAATTTGCTACCAATTGTTGAACACTCAAACAGTTTGGCCGTCTGTATTCGCTGGCAGTTGAATCTGGTAAATCTTCGTCGGACGCCCCCGCAGCTTCTCCTGCTTTTTGTACAAAATTTTCGCGACGCCTTTTTCCTCCAGCCGATTCAGGATGCGGTTGGCGCTGCGCACCGTAAGTCCCAGATGGTACGCCAGCTCGTCCGCCGTCAGCTCGTTGCTCTCCGTTTTGGCGAGCACGGCCAAAATTTTTTGCAACTGCAACGTCGACAAGTCCGTCTCTTCGCTCCAGCGCTGGATGTAGTCGGTGATCTGGTTTCGGTATTGCAGGCACGTCTCCTCGCCGAGCGGCCCGATGACCTGGTCGCTGTCCGTCACGACGTACGTGCCGGAAGTTTTGCCTGCTGCCGACATGCTGTTCGCCGATTGGGCATTCATCCTCGCCTTGTACATGCTGTTGCCCACTCCCCAGCCGATGTGCACCGGAAACGGCAGCGTCTTTTCCAGATAGGTGAGCAAAAGACAATGAGTGAGGTTGTCCGTCAAGAGCTTCAAGTCTTTGAACGAGCTGATGATTTCGAAGCTCGACGCGGATTTCTGGATGATGAACGGCACTTTTTTCTCGGTGCTGAACTCCAGCAGCGATTTGTGCAGCAGCATTTGCCGCAGCTCCCACTCGTTGAGGCTCTCTTTTTGTGTCTCGACGTTTCCAATCGTAATATGTCCGATCGCGATCCGGCTCTCCGCCAGCTTGATCGCGGAAAGCTCCGTTGCCATCTGCTCAAACTGCGCGGCAACCGACTCCGGCGAAGGAAACACGTACAGATGCGGCACTCCGCGATCGGTCAGCGCCTGCACGATGTTGCTCATCCTCGTCATCGAAAAGTCGATCTTGCCCGCTTGCCACAGCCGCAAATGCTCATCCAGTACCGCTTCGTAAATCTGGTCGTTCACTTCCACCGGTGAGAGCGTGTACGGCATCGAGTCCGCTCCGACGACTTCTTTCAAGCCAAGGAAGTTGTTTTGCGCAAAAACAAAATCAATATACACTCTGGAAAAATCCAGGTCGCGATTGCGCAGGCTAAGCTGGAACAGCTTTTTATAAAATTCCTGCTCGCTGATCTGGAGGGTATATGTCGGGATCGGGAAGCTGCCCCATTCTTGCATGAGGTACGCATACGCAAGCTCGGTCAGGACAAAGCCGTCGACATGCTGCTGGTTTTGCCGGTAGAGGTTCGGCGTTTCATGCAGGCGATGATACGACAGCATGACCAACTCGCAACTGTCCTGGAGGCGCATGGGCACGGATACCAATTCTTTCAAAGAGTGCTGGGCAATGATCGCACCCAAACGGATCATCAAGATTCCTCCTTTCACTCTTTTGTCATTATAGGAGATTTACGCTCCTTTGAAAATATTTCGAAAAGACTTGCAATACACAAAACGATGGCGTAAAGTTATTTTCAGAAAACGTCTATAAAGTGTCTAAAAATAGTTTTCAGAAAGGAGGAACGCGCTCCCCTGTCGCCTGAGACGGTCATGTCCCGCCATTTGCCCACCCAACAATGAAAACGCTATCAAGGAGGCCTTACGATGAACAACCCGGCTATCGCCAACAGCAAGAACAAGTACCTGGTCCTCGGACTTCTCTGCCTCGCCGCTGATCGCTGACCAAAAAAAAGCGTGAACAAAAGCCCTTGCGCCGCTGCTTTGTCGAGTAGACGGCGAGAAGGGCTTTTCCTAATCGTGGTTAATCCGATAGACGGTGATTTCCGGAAAGCAAAAAAGACGGACAGGCAACCTGGCTGTCCCCAAGCCACGGCTGATGCCAAACAGGCCGACGTTCTCGTCCGCTTTTTGCCCGACGTGAAAATGCTTGTAGGCGCCGATTGTGCGGCCAAAGATTCGGACCTGCCCACCGTGCCAACCATACCGCAGCTTGCAGTTGCGCCCGCCCGCCTGATCCGCTGACGGCACTGGAGCGATCGGACGCTGTTTTCGCCGGAAAAGTGCTGCAAGTAAACAAGCACACGAACTGGCGCAACTGGATTCCGTTTTGGACTTCGCCAGGCATCTGGGGCTACGACGTTATGTTTGAAGTGCAGACCGCCTGGAAAGGGGTAGACCAGACACAGGTCCTCATCGTCACGGACGGCGTTGGCGGCGGATGCGGCATCGCTTTTCAGCCTGGTGACGACTATCTCGTGTACGCTTCGTATTGGGAGGGAAGCGATCTGGCGACCAACATTTGCACCCGGACTACCTTGCTCGCGAATGCCGCAGAAGACATGCAGGTGCTGGGAGCCGGTGCCGCTCCGACCAGCCCGGCCGATTCCGTCTGGACGCGGCAGCTTGGCGTGTACGGCTGGATAGCCGCCATTGCTGCCGCAGGTGCACTGCTTATGTTTTATGTGTCCAGCCAAAAGCGGAGACGATAGCCTCACCCGTCTCCGCTTTACTCCCTACGGCAACTGCAATTGCTGCCTTGCCCGATACTTCGACAGGTTGAACGACTGCCAGCTCGCCTCTGCCTGCAATTCCTCCCGCATGTTTTCCAAATAATACGCGACGTCCTCGCGCAGCGATTCGTCCGCCTTCAGTTCCAGCAAATACGGAACCACATCGTACGACAGCCTGCCCAAATACTCGACGTCGATACTTTTCGTGGCATAGTAGCGCTCCATGTTGTTTTTGGCGATGATGACGTCCATGTTGATGTAGTTGAGCAGCACGTAGCTCACGAGCGACACCACCGCATAATACTTGATGAGCGAAAACGTATGCCGCCAAATTTTGCACAAGGCGATCGCGAACAAGATCAGCAAAAAGATCATGAAGATGTGCGCGAGCAGACGGCTATGCGTGTAACCGTACGCCTCCTCATACAGCGACAGCCGAAAATAGGCGGAAAAGAGCATGAAGCTCGTGCATACCGTCAACACAGTGAGCAGCACCTGCACGACCCGGTACAGCAGCCGCTTGGCCCGCGAAACCAGGTGCATGGTGCAGAGCAGGATCAAAAAATTAATCACCGTTACCGTCACCAGCTCATTGAAGCCGTTTTTGGCGTACTCGGCATAGGTCAGGCCGTCCGGGAGCGCCGCTTTGGCTCCGCTGAACAAATACGAAATCTGGACATATGTAAACGCGGCGTACACCAAATCAATCATCGCCAGAACCGTCACCAAAATCACGCCGTCCCAGACCAGCTTGCCCTCTTTTGGCGGCAGCGGAATTTCTACAGCTTCCTCCCTTTTGCCAAAAAGCGAGTACAGGTAGCCGAATACGAGCAGCGTCACAAGCCCGATCAAAAACAGGCGAAAGGCGCCTTCTACCGCATCCAGGTCAATCATCCTGTTCGGAATTTCGTGCAAAAAATGCCCAAACACCTGATCTGCTTGCGACAACAGCGTCAGCACGACGAGCAAAATCGGCAGCGAGATTCCTACCCCGATCATCACTTTTTTCAGCACGCCGTACTTCTCCTGATTCATCCGCGCCTTGAGCCATTCTCTCGTCAAGGCAAAGGGCAGGCGCGTATGCTTGAGCGTGAAGTAAAACAGCGTTTCCAATAACTCGCCCACAAAGCCAAGCTCGTACCACTTCGCCTTGTGCCGCCCCGTGAGCAACATCGTCTGGAGCACGAACAAAATCGGCACGAGAACAAAGTTGAACAATTGAAAATATTCGTTGGAAAACAGGGCGAAGGACAGCGCCAGCAGGACAATCGGCACCGTCAGCAGCCACCCGTACACATGCTTTCGCGAAAAGCTTAGTTGCCCGTGCCGCCTGGCCTGCCAGCCGTACAGCGCATACATCGCGATGACAAACAGCAAATACGAGATGCCAAACTCCTTGCCGTAAAACAAAAGATCCCCCAAACAGCCGATTGCGAACGCCCCCAGCAGCAACCACTGCAACGCTTTTTGCTCTTGTGACCATTCCGCCACACGATTCACTCCTTACGATACGATATTCGCTCATTGGAAAAAGCAACGAGTCCGCGGCTTTTTGTTGCGCTGCTGCCTTTGGTTAGTACGCACAGGCTCGGCTGTTTGTTACAAATTGCTGGAAAATCCACCTTTCTTTCCTTTTCGACCGAAAAAAAGCCCAACACCAGGTGTCGGGCTTTCGCGCAGCGCTTATCGCTAATTCAGCTTTTCGGCAATCGCGAGCAATTCCTCTTTTGTAATCGCTGCGGTCTTCGTGCTCACCTCGAAAAGCAGCTTGCTGTTGTCGTTGTAAAACTTCACGGTGCGCATATCCGTGCCGTCTGGAAGCTTGTTTGCGACATACAGCGCTTCTTTTTTCTGTACGCTCACTTTTTCCACGGTTTCATCCGGTCCCGCTTCCTCCGTGATGTACTGCATCCGGTCGAAGTTCGTAATGACGACCGTGACCTTGCCTTTCGTTCCGTTGTACTCGGTCGCGACGGAATCAATGCGCGGCTCGGGGGAGACTTTGCGAACCACGAAGTCTTTTTTGCCCTGCTCTGCTTCCTTGTACATGTCTTCGAACAATTCCGGCTGGCGATGGTTGAACGAATAATTGACCACTCCGGTTGCAAACCGGTACCCGCCCGCGAGGCTCTCCGGGAAGGCATAGAAGCTTCCGGTTTCTTGTTGCAGGGCAGACGTCGTCTCATGAATCACGGGAATGCGTGTAAAAAATACTCGTTTGTCCGGGTTGTCTGGCCCTGGTATGTAGATCGCCGCACTCTCTCCCGGTTTGAGCGTATCGCGCGCCTGATCGAATTTGGATTTTTTCTCTTCGTTGACTTCCGTTTTGTTCTCTGTTTGCTCCACCTTCACGACGACTTCGCCCTGCTCGTTTTTCAGATCGTACACTTTCATCGCCGCATAAGCGGATGTCACCCCAAAGGCGAGAATAACTGCCACAATCAATCCGATTCTTTTTTTCATAGGAACCTCCCGCGTTTTTTGGTTACGTTCTTTGATTTTTTGAAGGACCCGATTTTTGACATCGAAATCATCGTCTGCTGCTTCCATCAGTTGCTGCTTCCACTCACCTTGTTGCTGAGATCGTGTCATGACTATCACCGCCTTCACTTACGAGCATGTAGGATTTGCACTTTTTCACAATTCGCTCATACTGCTTTCGCAGCGTGGCAGGCTTTGTATCGAACAAAGCGGCCAGCTCGTCGTAGCTGTATTCCTCGACGACGCGCAAAATCAGCAGGTTGCGCTCACTCGCTGACAGCTTGGATACCGCCATGTGAAGAGGGGTGCTCACATACTCGGTGTCTTCGACTTTCTTCTCGCCCTCATGCTTGCTGAACGTCTGCATCCCGGCGCGCAGCAAAGTGAGGATACGCCCGCGTTTCGCCCGGTTTAACACGTTGACGCAATGATGGTAGGCGATCTTGTACAGCCAGGCGGAAAAAGAGACGGTCTGCCGATAGCTGTCCAATTGCTCGTACGCTTTCAGGAAAACTTCCTGGACGGCATCCTCCGCTTCCTGGCGATGTCCCAGCATGTGGTAGCAGTAGACGAAAAGCTGCCTTTGCATCGCGTCGATGATGATGCCAAACTGGTCAATATCCCCGGCTCTGACCTCCTTTACTACTTGCTCGATCTCGTTACGATCCAACCCTCTCACCTCCAATTGACACATATAACAAACAAAGCGGTCATTTTGTGACAGGAAACCAAAAAACCTCCCTGACCTGTGCATCGAGCGTGCACAAGCCAAAGAGGTCTGATCTTCTTGCTATTCATCCTGTCCAGGACAGCTTAGTCGTCGCACTTCTCCGCCTTGCCCTCAGCCAGCGCCGTCTTGAACGACGAGCCACAGCCGCAGGAAGCAATCGCATTCGGATTCTCGATGGAAAAGCCTCCGCCCATCATGGATTCCTTGAAGTCAATTTCGGTTCCTTTAATGTATAGGTAACTGTCCTTGTCGACAACAATTTTCACGCCATGCTGTTCGAAGGTGACGTCGCCTTCCTTCATTTCCTGATCCCAGCCCATTCCATAGGTGAAGCCGCTGCATCCGCCTGGTCGGACGCCTACCCGCAAAAACAATCCGGGTTTATTTTCTGCCGCCAACATTTCCTTTACTTTCAGGCTGGCTCTCTCTGTCAATGTAATCATGCTTGACTCCCTCCTTTGCAGGCTACCTTTACACTTTCTATATGTTCAGTATACAAAAGAAGCAACCTTTCTCACAAGGTTCCCCTGCACTTCGGGCGCTCATACCGCCTCCCAGGCAAAACAAAAAAGAGGGGCTCCCCCTCCTTATGCAAAAAAAGCATTGTTCTCGGTCAAATAAAAACGATACGTCTTCTTTCGGCCTGCCTTAGACAGATTATGATCTATCTGGTTCAGTTCGTTGTGTAGTTGATCAATTTGCATACTGTATTCTAGGACTTCTGGATGATCCAACCCAAACTCTAACCCCATATTTACCATACGCTGTCGAAGGAGTTCGATTTTTTCGAGCAAAACGTCCCTCATGCTGAAGCTCCTCCTAATAGTAGATCAGGCTTTCTTACTATATTTTACAAGAACGGCTATGATTTCGCAAACAAAATTTCCCACATTCCCCAAAATTCCCGCAAAAAAATGGCGATAAATGTTAGAATTTTACAAGAGAGAGTTGGAGAACTTATGTTATTGTTCGTACATACTAACAGGTTTATAATATAGATGCCTTGTTGCCCGAGATTTTCCCTTTTTCTTAGAGCTTTCTCCACCCCCAAGGAACGTTTTTGAGTGGGTATGGCCTGGATGTACAGCTCTTATCCCTTACCATTCGATCTAGAAAGGAAGTGTTTGGAATGGCGCTTGATACGATTGCCATCCAAGACAAATCACTCGCCGGAATCGCGGAAAAAGTCTTGCACGGTGAACGCCTGACTTTGGAAGACGGCGTTACTCTGTTTAACTCCAACGATCTCCTGACGATTGGACAATTGGCAAACATTGTCAATTATCGCAAAAACGAAGATAAGGTTTACTTTTTGCAAAATCTCTACATTAACCCGACAAACGTTTGCGAAGCTCACTGTAGATTTTGCGGATTCCGTCGCGATGAAGGCGACGAGGGTGCTTACACAATGAACAAGGAAGAGTTGCTTCATTATGTAGAAACCCGCTTCCATCCGGGTATCCGTGAATTTCACATCGTAGGCGGCCACAATCAGCACAAGCCGTTCGAATACTACGTGGACAACGTTCGCATTTTGAAGCAGGCTTATCCCGATGTCACCATCAAAGCGTACACCGGGGCTGAAATCGAGTTCTTCTCCCGCATCTCTGGCCTCTCCATTCGCGAAGTATTGCAGGAGCTGACAAAAGCCGGACTGGAAACGTTGACGGGCGGCGGCGCCGAGATTTTGACTGAGCGCTACCGCATGAAAATGAGCCCGGAAAAGGCGAGCACAGACATGTACTTGCAAGTTCACCGCACCGCTCACGAACTGGGCTTGAAAACACATACGACCATGCTCTACGGCTCCATCGAAACGTTGGAAGAGCGCGTCATTCACATGCTGCGCCTGCGCGAGCTGCAAGACGAGACGAACGGCTTCATGGTCTTCATCCCGCTCGCCGTTCAGCCGATCAAGGCAACGGCCGGAATCAAGCGCCGCAACTCCGCGATCGACGACCTGAAAACGATGGCGATCAGCCGCCTCATGCTGGATAACTTCCAGCACATCAAGGCTTACTTCATTAATATTGGGACACAGTTGACCCAGCTTTCGCTGACGATGGGAATTTCCGATGCGCACGGTACGTTGATCGAGGAGCGCATCAGTCACTCGGCAGGGGCCCTCACCCAGCAGGCACTGACTGTCGATGAACTGGTCTGGCTGATTAAAGGCGCTGGCAAACGCGCCCTGGAACGCGACACCTTCTACAACGTCATCAAAGAACATTAAAAACGCCAAAAAGCTGATGCCCGCCACCAACAGGCATCAGCTTCTTTTTTTATTTTCCGGGCACACGCGTTTGTTCGCGGGCCTCAATGAACATCCTAAGAAAACAGCTTACAGAGGAAAATCTGCGTCCAGCATCTCTTCTTCCTCGCGCAAGCAGTGCTTGATTTTCGCAAGCAATTCATCGGCTGACGGAGCTTTCAACAGTTTGCCGTTCACCAGTGCGAACGGCTCCATGTAGCATTCTCCGCAGTAGCCAAGACAGCCGTATTCGAGAACATCCACATCCAGCTCGGGGTCGTTTTCCAGCGCATCTACGACGGGCTGCGTGTAGGAAGAAACGTTGCTCGCGCAAAATTCTACCAATGGTTTCATCTATGTTCACCTACCGATTATACCGACATCGTCACGTACTTTATTGTACCGCGACTTTTCCAAAAATCCAGCGGAGAAAACGGGAAAAAGATTCTGCTTGCATTTTTACGGAAAGAGACTAAAAATAGAATGGGTGCTGTAAAAAACGGACATAAGAAAGGACTAGACCTTCTATGAAACGACTTGTGATCCTTGGTGGAGGATACGGGGGTCTTCGTATTATCGAGCGAGTCCTGTCCCCTGATTTACCAGACGACGTGTTTATTACCCTTGTGGACCGTATGCCGTTTCACGGCCTGAAAACAGAGTACTACGCTCTGGCCGCGGGCACTACGCCGGAAGCCCACTTGCGGGTCAATTTTCCAAGCGATCCTCGCCTGACCGTCAAATACGGCGAAGTTACCGCAGTGGATTTGGACGAGCAGGTCGTCAACTTTGCGAACGGGGACGCCCTCTCGTACGATTGGCTCGTCATCGGATTGGGCTGTGAGGACCGTTACCATGACATCCCTGGTGCAGATCAGTTTACTTGCTCGATCCAAACCATGGGAGCTACCCGCAACACATACATGGCAATCAATAATGTAAATCCATATGGTACGGTTACCGTTGTGGGTGGTGGTCTCTCCGGTGTGGAAATGGCGGCAGAGCTGCGCGAAAGCCGTCCTGACCTGAATGTGCGGATCATCGACCGTGGCCCGAGCATTTTGAGCCCATTCCCGAAAAAGCTGCAGGAATACGCTTCCCAATGGTTTATCGAGCACGAGGTACAGCTTGTCTCCATGGCCAACGTCACCGGAGTCGAGCCTGGCGTCGTGTACAACCATAACCAGCCGGTTCCAAGCGATGTCATCGTCTGGACAGCCGGCATTCAGGCCAACCGCATCGTCCGCGCCCTGCCGATCGAGACAGACAACATCGGACGAGCCAAGCTGAATCAGTATCACCAGATTCCTACCCATCCAAACGTCTACGTCGTAGGCGACTGTGCGAGCACGATCACTGCGCCGAGTGCCCAGACAGCCGAGATTCAAGGGGATCAGATCGCCCTGATGCTGAAAAAAGACATCAAAGGCGAAGAATACCCGGCTTCTCTGCCACCGCTCAAGCACAAAGGCTTCCTCGGTTCTCTCGGCAAAAAAGAAGGCTTTGCCAGCATGGGAAAAGTCTCCCTGGTCGGTCAGATGGCCCGCGTCATCAAAAGCGGACAGCTCTGGATGTACAAAAAACATATGGGATAATCGTCAAGCCTGTTGGCCAACTGGTCAAACAGGTTTTCTTTTTGGATCAAAAAGTTTTGAAGCCAAATGACGAAGGAGCTGTCCCCGAGGCGTAATCGGCCTTGGAACAGCTCCCCTTTTTTACGGTTCGCACCCTACAGGACGAAAAACAGAAAGCGCAGCACGTCCATGTAATCGTTCGATTCGTACTCGACGGTTTTCGCTCCCGTCTGCTTCGCGCCCGGGTAGAACGAACCGCGATACGCCAAGTAATGCTCGCGGAAGGCGATCTCTACGTGGAACGTTTCCGGCAACGCTACCCGGTATTTGGACAGGTCATCCGCCAATACCGCCGAAACCTGCTCCTTGATGTTTTTTTGCGCGACGTTCGGATGGATCGAGATTGCCGCATTGCCGATGCCTTCGCTCACGGGGACCGTCTTGATGTGCGGATTGATTTTTTGTGCTGCCTTTGCGGGCCTGGCTATAAGAAAAGGCAATGGACGGCGGCTGCGGACGGGGCTACAGGAAGCCCGCTGGCGCCTCTTGCGCCTCTTGCGCCTCTCGCGCCTTTCGCCTGCCTGCCGGAGCGTAAGCAAGCATGAGAGGGCGTCTGCACGCTCGGTTGCCCCCTCTTTTTTGGCGAAGTCCCGCCTTCGTTGTCCTTATCTCGAGACGAAAAAAGCTTATTCCTCGCGCTCCGATCACGCACGCGGGAAATAAGCTTTTGCTGTTGGTGTCGTGTCGTTAAATCCGCTTGTAGCGGGATAAAAACGATTCTACATCGTTGTACAGACCGCCCTGGTTTGCGTATTTGACGTAGTTTTTCACCGTGCGCAGCCAGTCGATCGTGGACGGCTGCGTCGACTGGATCGCGTTTTTCAAGTCCTTCATAGTGAGTGGCCGCTCTACGCCCGTGCGCATAATCTCGGTGATGACCTCTTCTGTAGCAAGCTCGACGACGTTTTCGATGTCTGCGCCGGAGTACAGGTCGGTTTCTTTTGCCAAAAGCGCGTAGTCGATCTGCTCGATCGGCCGCTCGTGCAGCTTGATGCGGAAAATGGTCGCGCGCGCTTCTTCATCCGGCGGCGAGACAAAAATCATTTTGTCGAAGCGGCCCGGACGCTTGAAGGCAGGGTCCACGTCCCACGGCATGTTCGTCGCCCCGATGATAAGCATTTTGTCCGTATTGGTTTCGATGCCTTCGATCTCGGTCAAGAGCGTGTCGATCACGGCCCGCATCGTATCCGTCGAAGATCGGCTGCGGTTGTAGCCGATGGCATCCATCTCGTCAAGAAACAGCACGCTCGGCTTGGTCGCCCGCGCCGACGCAAACACCTCCCGCAAATTTTGCTCGCTCACCCCGATATACGGGTCGAGAATGTCCGAGACGTGAATCGGGATAAACCGGGCGCGGCATTCGCCCGCTGTCGCTTTGGCGATAAACGTCTTTCCGCAGCCGGGAGGGCCGTACAGCAGGATGCCGCCCCCGACCTTTTTCCGGAATCGCTCGAACAGTCCGGGAGACACGAACGGCTTCACAATTTTCATCTGGATCGCGTTTTTCACCGCATGCAGCCCGCCCACATCGGCAAACGTAATCGGCGGCGCTTCCCTGTCTCTTTTCCCCGCTTGCCCGCCAGAGATGACTTGAAATGGCCGCTCGCTGCCCGGCCCTTGGGCATGGCTGGCGGACGGGGGCCGGGTGGTTGCGAGGACGGGGGCTTTTTCGGGTTTGTCGTCGGCCGCGGCTTCGGGTTTGTTTCCGGCTATGTCGTCGGCCGTGGCTTCGGATTTGTTTTCTGCCGCCGCTTCGCGCACCGTCTCATGCAGTTTTACATGCTCGATCTCATGCACCGCTACAACCCCCGATTTCCGGGCTGTCGCCTCCCCTGAAACGGCTGGCTCGCTTTGTACAGGCGCAGAAGCTGGCGTCGGCGCGAGGGAGAGCTTGCCCAGCTCCCCGATGATTTGCGGCGTAAGCGCCGGATCGTTGCAGCGCAGCGCTTCCGTGAACGCTTGCAGTGCCTCGTTGTTTTTGCCCGTCGCGGCGTACTCCAGCCCGAGCAAATACCACGCCGAAGCGTTTTCCGGGTTGCTTTTTGTCATATGCAAAAGCACATCGATTTTGTCCACTTACTGACTCCTCACTTTACACACAAGTTTATAAACTAGCGGCGAGATCCACGTGTAAATCCCGAACACAATCCAGCAGACGATAAAGTACCCGACCGCAAACGGGGCAAGGTAGCTGATGAGAAACAGAAGAACAACAAAAACTACCCACATCCCGATCGGGCCACCCAGCTTGTCTACGAGCCGATTGGGCCAAAAGACGATGTGCGTCTCCTTGTCGATCGCATCGAGCAATTCTTTGACCCGCTCATTGGTTGGATCGAGCAAAAACGCCTGGATGAGATTTTCCTTTGCGGTTTTGTAATCGTCGCGAAAGTACGCCTCTTCCCCGATTTTTATCAGCTTGTACAGCTCGTCGTCCGCGACTTCCACATACGTCTCCAGCGTTTTGCGCTGCTGCTTTTTGTTGCTGGCAATCAAGTCGATGTAAAACTGGTAGTGCAGCACCGTGCTGTCGTTCGGGTTCAGGCGCTGCGCTTCCGCCATCAGCAGCCTTGCTTTTTTCACGTGTCCCGTGTGGAACATCAGGTACGCGTAGGTCGCAATAATCCCCGGCTCCTGTGGGTTCAAAGCGAGAGCTTGCAGCAGCGCCTGCTCGGCTTCGTACCACTTTTTTTGCGACTGCAAAATCAGCCCGAGCAACTGGTACACGTACTCCGTGACCATCCCTTTTTGCAGCACGTCCACGCACAGCTCGTAGGCTGCCTCGTCATTGTCCAGTTGAAACTCGCAGTAGCTCAGCATGTAAAGCACGGTCGGATTGGTCGGCACTTCCCCCAGCGCCTCGCGCAAATGCTCTCTGGCCTGCTCATAGCGCTTCATGTCGTAGTAATGCTTGCCCAGTTGATAATGTCGCGAATTTTGCAACGCTTCAGTTTCCATGGAACAGTTGCACTCCTTTTGCTGCGAAAAACCACTCTACGGCCTTGCCCAGCAACGCATATAAAACAGCTTCCGGCAGGATCGGCTCCGTCTTCGCGTAAAGCCTCATATGAATGCGGTACTTGCCTCTCATCAGGAAGTAATACATGATTCCGGTGCCGATCGCAAAAAAATGCGCGTACCTTGCTGCGAAGAAGAAAACGGCAACGCCTGCTGCCGCAATCACATAGCTCCAAAGCGGCTTGATCCGCAGCCAGCCCGCGTTTTTAATCCCGAGCACGATCGCTGGCAGCAAGCCTCCGAGGAAGACAGCCAGGAGGTAATGGGTAAGATTGTACGATTTGGTTTCGTAGTCGACATTTGGCTTCAACGTCGGCTGAAACAGCTCGTGGTTCATGTTTTCACGCTCTTTTCCGGGTGAATAGAAAGGATATATATACCATATCGGCTGCGAACAGCAGCTCGTTGAGTTAAGACACGATATTAGTGTCACTAGGTATTTCTAATGTTGGATTACCATTAACTGTTATTTTTAGGTTTGCTCCCCTCGTATGTGAATGCTAATCAAAAAGTTGACCATTTTTGGAGCAAACGCTCATCTTCGAGTTGACCACCTACGATGCTTTTTTTCACACAAAGTAGCATTTTATTTCCTGCACCAAGGATCGTCAAGGATAAAGGGTAAACCCCTTGCTACGCAAGCCCTTGACGATCCTTGGCTCAGTAAAAACATTTGCAATTAGGTGTGAAAATGATGACGTGTGCTCAAACTGTCAGGTGGGTAACTTTATGATGAGCAAAGTGGTCAACATTTTGGTGAGCGTTCACACTCGTACTTTATTTTCCGTCGAGTTGGTCGCAATACTACTCCCCAAAAGGGATTTTTCTATGGATTCATTGAAGGCATAAGGCGAAGCTTATTCTGATATAAAAAACTCCCTATCTTCTAATTGTGGTTAGAGATGGGGAGTTTTCATAGTTTAAAGCCCACTTGTAAGTGGTTGTTTTGTTTAATTTTCTTTAGGGCTAGGGAAAAATGCAGAATTAACAGAAGGCAATGAATTTGCTAGATTAATAATGTTTTGTTTGCCAATATTTCCGCATACAACTATTAGTTTTCCAGAATCAAAATAATACAAATAGCTGTTTTTTAAATTTTCTTTTGAGACATATGCTTCATTCTTATTGGTTAAAGTAATTTTTTCAGGATCATTTGTTTCAACAAAAGGAAAACGATTATATACGGCAATCGTGACTATCTCTTTTTCATTAGCAAATGCCCAAATTTTTTTGTTTTTTTTCGGTATTTTGAGATTTAATGCATTAAATTTATCCATTGGCAAATCTAAGCCTTCTTTATTCATAAACCCCGTACCACCCTGTAATCTTAAAAAACCATCAATAACCCATTTTTTGGTATTATTGTACTCATAGAGAAAAACTGTATAATTAGTTTCGCCTTCAGGGGAACGTATAGCAACAATACTGGTATCACCAAGAGTTGATTCGAAAACGATATCATTTTTTTGAGGAAATGCACTTTTTCCATCTTTAAAAGTAACTTTATATTGGTATGTTACTGCTTCAGAAGGGGAAGAGGCATTTTTTGGTGATTCTAGTATTGTAACCGACTCCACTTCTTTATCTTTAGTTACTTTAGATAGTCCATTAGGAACTTTTGTATCTTCAATAATTATCTCTTTATTTTGCTGCTTTGATGTATCCTCTTGACAACCTAATAAGGCACCGAAAAGAATTAGGAGTAAAAAAGTAAACAGTAATTTGATACGCATTGAAATAACTTACCCCTATCAGTAGCTAAAAGGTTCGCTTCTAGCCATCTTGGCTTTATATTTTGGTCCCATTACTTTTATTTTGGTATTATCTTTAATATTACATGTGGACGTTACATAATAGTAGTCACCTTCCCAAGTCTCTGTATATGCACCGTAATCAATCCATCCCCAATAGCCAGGCCTCACTGTAACTTTTAAGCCCCAAAATTGGATTTGAGTCATACCCCCTTATCTTGTTAAGCTGATATCAGAAGAACAGAGGGGGATATTTTTATGCAACGGAGACGCTATTCAATCGAGTTCAAACAACAATTGATCCAGGAAGCCCACGAAGTAGGAAACGCTAGCCAAGTAGCCAGACGGCATGGGATAGACCCTAAAATGCTGTATCGATGGATACGTGACTCCAAACACGCAGATTGGCAGAATACGTCTTCCGAAGCTAAAGCTGTAACAAGCTATACACCAAGTCCAGGAGAGTTTCGGGAACTGGAAACGGAGAATGATAAACTGAAGAAATTACTGGGAGAAAAGGACTTGGAAATCGCGATCCTTCGTGATCTTGTAAAAAAGGTGAACCCAGCTTATCGGACAAAATGGAGATAGCCGACAAGTGGATACAGCTGGGGTACACAGCCAAACTAGTGCTACGTATTGTCGGCATCCTGGAAGCAACCTACTATTACCGAAAAAACAAAGCCTCCCAAAAACCTCGCGTTTATCACGGAGGAAGACCTATACCCGGTTATTCGTTGTCAAAAGACGGACAACCTGTCAGTGACGAACAAATCAAAGAATGGCTATCATTTTCCTCCTCTCCGCAATCGGTCCTATATAGATTGGAGGATTCTTGCTGTTCCGTTTGTTGCTTTGCTGTTCTACCATCCAATGTATATATAAAAAGGAATTAAAACCCATCACCACAGATATCGGATTGTTTCCATTCTTTAACAATGGACAAAAAGTCACAAACAACGATTACATATATAGGATTTTAGAACTATAAAACTTTCTACAGCCCGAAATGCAATGCGAGCAAAAAAACAGACCGCCAGCACTTTGTCTGACGGTCCTCCTGTCTGTATTCAATTGACTTTTCTTCCTCACCTCTTCTGCACCCGCAAAACCGGCACCTTCTTCTGCTCATACGTCCCCTCCAATATCCCCTCATGGATGACGTTCAGCTTGAGCAGGCTGGCGATTTTCCCGGTGTCGGCCCGGGACATGAGGCGCCAGAGGGTCGGGTCGGGCAAGGAGTTGTAGAGGCGGTCGTCGCTGTATTCCCGGCGTTCCTGGTAGCTGATCGACAGCTTGAAGTCGCCTTCCTCGGCGCTGCCGGCTTCCGCGTAGATGTCGATCAGCTTGCTTCGCAGCGCGCCAAGTTCATCCTCTACCTGCTTCTGAATTTCTTTCAGTTCGTAAAAGCGGGCGATTAGCTGTTCCATCTGCTCGTCCTCCTTGGTTTGGGCTGTTCCAATGAAGGATATGAGCGTGCAGCGGACAGTAGAACAAGACAGCCTACACAAAAAAATCCTCTCTTCCGTCTGGAAAAGGGGACGCTTCTTTGATCTTGCTGCAAACAAACAAGCTTACTTCTCGATCGTCGTGTTGATCGCTTCGCCTGGGTGTTTTACCAGGAAGGTGGAGTATTCCACTTCCCACGGGTTCCATTTGCCTGCGCCCTGGTAGCCCCAGACGGAGTTGATGCGGGAAACGGTATCCGTGTTGTTCATGCCCACGATTCGTTGTTGTCCTGCGAGTTCATAGGTTCCGTTTCCGTCCATGTCGATTGGCGTCAGCGAGCCAAACGGATACGAATATACGGTGACGTCTTCGCCGTCTGCCTGCACTTTTCCGGCTTTGTCGTACAGCTTGGCCGCCACGTAAACATCCTGGTTGGCACTTACGTCAATGCTCAACGGCTTGTCCAACTGAGCGCCTTTGCCCTCCACCTTGAAGCCATTCACGAACTTGCCTTCGTAGCGGATGCCTTCGTTTTCCTTTTCGCCAAAAATGACGGTTGGCTTGTTGTTTGCAAACGTTGCGATCACGTGATGGTAGATGCCGCCGCTGCCGCCCGTCGCTGTTTTCACGAACGCATCGGCTACGTGATCTCCGGTGAAGTCTACGAGCGTCAGCTCGCCTTCGTAGCCGCCCAGCTCCTTGATGTCTGTTGCGCTGTATGTCTTCGATTTGCCGTCTTGCACGACGATGTTCATGTTGGACGCGTAAATGTCGTCGGCTTTCTCTTTTTGTCCGACCAGAAAGACTGTATCTTCTACCTTATCGCCGTTTACATCAGCGGACTTCACGTCGATGACATAGGTGTTTTTGTCGAGCTTCAATTCGTCTGCTGCTGCGAAAAGCTTGCCTTTCTCAGAGGCGGCATGCGCTGCCTTCGTACCTGCCAGATTCAATCCTGCTACGCCTACCACTCCTGCCAATACGAGAAAGGCGGCTGGTTTCATCCATTTTTTGTTCATTGTTTTTTCCTCCCTGGTTGTTCTTGACTACATAGACAACTATAGGACGAAGCCGCTTTTTTTTCGTTACAAATGGTTTACGAATCAAATACAAAGAGGTAAAAACTCTCTATTCCGGGCGGGCTAACCAGTGGCGGCGAGCAGCCGACGGGCACACAGCGAGCAGCCAGCGGCCGGCCTTCTTCGTGCAGCGGGGCATTGCCTGCCGTAAGATGCACAAGGTGCTAACGGTAGATTTCCTCGCCAACAGTTCTTGAGGGGTTGACAGTTGCTTATAGGGCTGGCAGCCAAGCAAAAAAACATCCTTCCCCACCCGTCGAAAAGCCCCCAACTAATCAGCGACGCAAAAAACCGACCAGATATCATCATCTGATCGGTTCCTTAATCGGATCAAGCCTTGGGCGGTGGCCTATTCGCTTTCAGTCTGCGCAGCCAGCGGAGTGACGCCCATGCTTTCCAGCTTTTCGTAAATGTCTTTGAGCTTAGGATTTCCCTCGCCGACAATTTCCCCGGAAATTACGACAAGCGGATACCATAAATCTTCCTCAATGATGCGTGTCGCCCAGCTTTTGTCATCGTCTGTCTGCGGGTGTTGAAAGTCGCTGTACACGATGCGGATGCTGCCGCTGCCGTATTTGCGGGACAGAGCAGCCTGCAGCCATTCTGCCGTTTCTTTGGCCGATGGCAAATTGACGCAGCTTGCGCAGAGCTGTTCGGTTCCAAACACCTTGATTTCCACACTCATCTCATCCGCCTCCTCTCGGTTCCGTCGCTGTGCGAGATGTGTTGCGGGATTAAGACAGCGCCTGGTCGAGATCCTCGATCAAGTCTTGTACGTCTTCGATCCCTACAGAAATGCGCACCAAGCCGTCCGTAATGCCCAACTCGGCGCGGCGCTCTGCCGGGATGGAGGCGTGTGTCATGCGGGCAGGCACGCTGATGAGGCTTTCGACAGCTCCCAGCGATTCAGCCAGCGTGTAATACTTCACTTTTGCCAAAACTTCATCGGCGCGTTCAGCGCTGCCGACGTCAAACGAGATCATGCCGCCGAAGCCGCGCGCTTGTTTTTGAATCAGCTCATGCCCGGAGTGGCTGGACAAGCCCGGATAGATGACCCGTTTGATGTCGCTGCGCTCGGACAGCCATTTTGCCAATGTGCGCGCATTGTGCTCGTGCTCTTCCATGCGAATGCCAAGCGTTTTCATGCCGCGCAGAAGCAGCCAGGAATCTTGCGGGCCGAGGACGCCGCCGATCGCGTTTTGCACGAAATGCAGGTCTTCTCCGATCTGTGCATCTTTGGCGACAACCAGACCTGCGACGACGTCACTGTGGCCGCCCAAATACTTCGTTGCGCTGTGGAACACGATGTCTGCGCCCAGATCGAGCGGATTTTGCCAGTATGGCGTCATGAACGTGTTGTCGACGACGAGCAGTACGCCTTTTGCCTTGGCGATGTCCGCCAGCGCGCGAATGTCGCTTACTTTCAGCAACGGGTTGGTCGGCGTCTCCATGATGATCGCTTTTGTTTCCGGGCGAATGGCTGCCTCTACCGCTTCCAGATTGCTGGTGTCGACGTAGCTTGCTTCCAGGCCCATGCGGGAAAAGACGCGGGTCACTACGCGATATGTACCGCCGTACACATCGTCGCCGACTACGAGATGATCGCCCTTGCTGAACAGGGAAAGAATCGTGGACAATGCCGCCATGCCGGAGCCAAAAGCAAAGCCGCGGGCGCCGCCTTCGATTTCTGCAATGTACGTCTCCAGCGCGTGGCGCGTCGGGTTGCCGGTACGGGAATATTCAAAGCCTTTGTGAACGCCGATTGCTTCCTGCTTGTACGTGCTCACCTGGTAAATCGGAACGGAAACCGCCCCTGTATGTGGATCTCCATCGATTCCGCCGTGGATCAGCCGAGTTTTGATGCGCATCTTAGATTCCTCCCTGGTAAATTTTTTTGCTCAGATAGCGTTCGCTGCCATCAGCGAACAAGGTGACGATGTTCGTGCCTGGGGCTGCTTCTCTCGCTTCGCGCAGAGCCGCTGCCATCGCCGCTCCGGCAGAGCTGCCGACGAGCAAGCCTTCTTTGGCGGCGAGCTGCTTGACCAGATCGAATGCTTCCACATCGAGAATGGTGTGAATCGCGTTGAAGTAGCTGGTGTCCATGAACGGCGGCAAAAACTCCATGCCGATGCCTTCCGTTTTGTGCGGACCAGACTCTCCCCCGTTCAGGATCGAACCCTCCGGCTCCACAATCACGGTCTTAATGTTCGGATTTTGCTCCTTCAAATAGCGGGCTACGCCCATGAATGTACCGCCGGACCCGGCACCTGCGACAAACACATCCACTTGGCCGTCCATTTGGCTCCAGATTTCCGGGCCTGTCGTCTTGTAGTGGGCGTCGGGGTTCGCCGGATTTGCGAATTGCTGCGGCACGAACGAGCCTGGAATCGACGCGGCCAGCTCCTGTGCCTTGGCGATTGCTCCTTTAATGCCCAGCTCGGTCGGGGTATTCACAACCTCGGCTCCAAGCGCGCGCATCAGCTCCTGCTTTTCCTCGGAAAACTTGGCCGGGACGCAAAAAATGACTTTATAGCCGGTTCCTACAGCGGCGAGTGCCACACCAATTCCTGTATTCCCTGCTGTCGGTTCGATAATGGTGCCCCCTGGCTTCAGTTGGCCATTTTCTTCAGCGGCGCGGATCAATTCCATGCCCAGTCTGTCCTTCACACTGCCGCCTGGATTAAAATATTCCAGCTTGGCAAACAAGCGTACTCCCTCGGGAAGCTCAAACTGTGTAATTTCGACGATTGGCGTATTGCCAATCAGTTCCTTCACATTGCGAAATACGTTCACGAAAATCTGACTCCTTATGTTGAAGTACTTGCTTTTTCATTATAACATGCTGCTATTGCAAAAAGTCCATGCGGTTCACATTGATTATACTTCTGGCGTGAAAGTGCTAACAGGGCATGTAAGCCATGGATTTATCGCCAGCGTACGATTATAATAAAGGAGAGTTGGAAAGGAGTGAATGTAACATGGATATGATGGATCAAGTACAAGAAGTTCTCGATAAACTGCGCCCTTACCTGCAACGTGACGGCGGTGACGTACAACTTGTTGACGTAGAAGATGGCATCGTGAAGCTGCGCCTGATGGGTGCATGCGGCAGTTGCCCTTCCTCCACCATCACCCTGAAAGCAGGGATCGAACGCGCACTGGTGGAAGAAATCCCAGGCATCAAAGAAGTGCAACAAGTATTTTAATCCAGGCGCACAGCCATGAAAGCAGCTACCGTCTTCGGCGTAGCTGCTTTTTTTATTTTCGCAGGGCGAATGCTCCCACGCTCTTGCCTGCTTTTCTCATCCCTTTTTCCAAAAAGGCAATGACCCGCTCCGCGTACTCATCCGGAAGCAAAGCGAAGCTGCGCACGTGCCCGGCGTGCGGAACGAGCCAAATTTGCGAGTCCTCATCCTGTGCCAACGCGTGCAGCCGCTTGCTGTTTTCCGCGGGCACAGTCGAGTCTTTGGTCCCATGAATGAACATGATCGGCTTTTTCGCGCGGCTTACGATTTCATACGGCTTGACATGGCGCGGATTCGCGCGGAGCAAAACCGGGCTCAAGGTCAAAATCAGCCAGCTAAAAGGAAAGCGCGGCAGGCCCGTCCATTGCGGCAAATTTTCCTCCAAATATTCCCTGAGCGAATAAAACGGAGAGTCTGCCACAACAGCCGCAATTCTTGGGTCCGCCCCGCCGACGAGAAGCGACGTCGCTGCCCCCATGGAAAAGCCGATGAGGCCGATCGTCTGTCCCGGCTTTTTCGCTTCGGCAAAATCTATGGCGCCGAGCAAATCCTGCTGTTCGCGCAACCCGATCGTGGTCAACGATGGGCTGGACTGGCCGCTGTTGCGGAAGTCGAACATGAACACATCATAGCCGGCATGCACCAGCTTTGCGGCGAGCGCCAGCGCGGGCAGATGCGGCTCCTGCCTGTTCTGGCTGTAGCCGTGGGCAAAAATCACTGTCCGGCCATTTGGCGTTCGCCCATTTTGGGTAGCGGACAGATACCAGCCCGCCAGTGAAATCCCTGCCTCTCTGCTTGGGAATACCACCGCCTCCGCTCCCTCGATCCCGAAGTCTTGCGGGTCCATGTCGATCGGCTTGCGCACGGGATGAGTCAGACGCCAGGTGACATGCAAGGCTATAGCGGAAGCCGCTACGACTGCCAAAAGCAACAGCCCCGCCGCCAGGATCAACACAGTGCTCATAGCGCGGTCAACGGCTCCTTCCCGCTCAGCACAGCGACGATGTTGTCTGCCGCCAGCCGTGCCATCTCATCTCGCGTCTGGATCGTGGCGCTGCCAATATGCGGGAGTGCGACTACATTTGGCAGGGACAAAAGCGGATGGTCGAGCGGAACCGGCTCCTGTCTAAATACGTCCAGCCCCGCCGCCCATATTTGTCCGGAAACCAAAGCCTCGTACAAGGCGGCTTCGTCGACGGTGCCGCCCCGGGACACATTCACGAAGACAGCCGACTTTTTCATCAGGGCAAATTCTCTTCCCCCCATCAAATGCCGCGTCTCTTCTGTCAGCGGCGTCAGCAGCACGACGTAGTCCGACTCCTGGAGCAGCTCATCCAGCCCGGCCAGCCGCGCTCCCGTTTTTGCCTCCGCCTCTTCCTTGCGATTGCGGTTGTGATACAAAATGCGCATGTTGAAGCCCGCTGCTCGCCGGGCAACCGCCTCGCCGATCCGTCCCATGCCGATAATGCCCAAGGTCGTTCCGTACACGCTTTGCCCGGCCATCAGGTACGGGCTCCACGAGGTCCATTCTCCGGCGAGCAAAAAACGGTTCGCTTCCGTCAATCTGCGGCCAGTCGCCAAGAGCAGCGCAAACGCCAAATCCGCCGTCGCCTCTGTCAACACGTCAGGCGTGTTGGTCACCGTGACCCCTCGTCTTTTACAGGCGGCCACGTCGATATTGTCATAACCTACAGCCATATTCGCAACGATGCGCAGCTTCTTCGCACGGCGCAAAAGCTCCTCATCCACCCGTTCGGTCAGCATGGTCAGCACCGCGTCCGCTTGCTCGATCTCTTCCAATAGCATCGCGCGCGGCACTGGAGTATCTCCCTCCCACACGCTGACATGGGCTACTGTCTCCAGCATGGCTATGACTTCATTGGTCAGTTTCCTCGTGACGAATACTTGTGGCTTGCTCATTGTTTTGCCTCCACAGCCAATCAATTTGTGGAATGGACACGCCGTAATGCTCTTCGACCAGACGGGGATAGTGCCGGAGTCCTTCTTCCATTTTCGCCAGCTCGTCTTCCAGTTGGGATTGCCACGCTTCCACGTTCACTTCCTGCTTCTCCTCCAGCGGAAGCTCCTTGTAGGCTTCCACCAGCTTTAAAAAGCGGCCCGGATAGAGCATGAGCGCGTAGATCACGGCGTACTCCCCGGAAAGCAGCGGCGCAACGCTGTTGTAGCCGTCGAAAAAGTTGATCGTGGCTTCGTCATTCCAGCCGTTGCGTCTCGTTTCGGCTTTCAGCCATTGCCCCAGATCGCGAGCCCGCATGTCGAGAACCCAGTTCCATTCCCCCGCCATCAGGCGTACATCCTTCTCATTCCATAGCATATACCCTTGGTCAAAATTTTGGTAGGCTACTTTTCCAAGCCCGGCCGTTTCCTTCACGACTTTGTCGTAGCCCGCTTCCTGCAAGTACTGGACCGAGATTTCCCCGAGCTGATGCACGTACGTATAGCAGGTCAAAAGCAGCTCATCCATCGGCGTCAGCTCGACGTCCGATTCGTCCAATTCATCCCGGTACTCGTTGTAATGCCGTAGCTTTCTGCGCCACGTGCTCGGCCAGTTCCCCAGCGAGCTGTACGGAATAAACAGTTTGTCTCCGGAAAAATTTTTCGTAGCCTGATGAAATTGCGCCAGCGACTGGCCGCTTGCATAGGGCGCATTTTCCGGAACGGCCTCGCGCACTCCGCGATACAAATAGTAAAGCTGGTCGTCCTCGACAAAATGGGACTGTCCGCCAGTGGTCTTGACCAGCTTCAGCATGCGGATGTCTTGCTGCTGGCTCAAATGCTTGCGCACGCGCTCGACGAACTTGCTTTTGTACCGATAGCCGGCAGGCGCTTCGAACATGTAATACAGGCCCTGGTCGGTTTCGAGCACCTTGCTGGCGCCCGTCACGCGGTAGTTTTGCAACTGGAAGCCATATCGCTCCTGCAGCAGCTCTTTTTCCTCCATACGGGTCCATCCTCCTTGCACACCTTCTCTTGGCGCATTGTATGTCGCAAAACCGGGATAGGTGCCTATCTGGATGCAGATACTAGAAGAACTCATGATCGCCGGAAAAGGAGGAAAACCTAGATGATCGAGCATCCGCTCAACAGCGAGAGCTGCCTGGAGGTGGTCATCGGGCTTTTGGGAAAACGCGGCGTTTCCCTCGATGACATCGCCGAGATTGTGTTTTTCTTGCAAACGAAATACGTCCCCGACCTGACGATGGAGCTGTGCCTGGACAGCGTGAAGGCCGTGCTGAAAAAGCGCGAGGTGCAAAATGCGCTTCTGACTGGCATCCAGTTGGACATGCTCGCGGAGCAAAAACAACTGCTGCCGCCGCTTCAAAAAATTATCGAAACGGACGAGCCGCTTTACGGCGTGGATGAGGTAATGGCGCTTGCCATCGTCAATCTGTACGGCAGTATCGGCTTTACCAACTTCGGCTACGTCGACAAGCTCAAACACGGCAAGCTGGCCCAGCTCAACGACAAACGCTTCGGCGTCCACACGTTTTTGGACGACCTCGTCGGAGCGATTGCCGCTGCTGCTTCCAGCCGGATTGCCCATCGCCAGAAGCAGCAGGAAGAGTGCCTAGAGCGAGATGCGTAGCTGCCACTCCGGCAAGTCTTTGGCGATATGCGTCGGCTGCACCGCGTGGCGGGCAGCTTCTTCCCGCGTCGAATAGCCTGTCAGGACGAGCAGGCTGTCCAGGCCGCTGTTTGCTCCAGCTTCAATGTCGGTGAACAGGTTGTCGCCGACGATCAACGTCTCGGATGCCTCTGTGCCGAGGACGGAAAGCGCGTAGCGCACGATGATCGGCTCCGGCTTGCCGATGACGATCGGCTTCGTAGCGGATGCGACCGACACGGCGGCAACGAGCGAGCCGTTTCCTGGAAACAGTCCGTTGTCTGTCGGCAGCGCGGCATCTGCATTGGTCGCGATAAAAGTAGCGCCTGCGCGGATGGCGCGGGTAGCGATCGTCAGCTTTTCGTACGTGAAGGCACGGTCGATTCCAACGATGACGTAGGCAGGATCGTCTGCTGTCAGCCTGAAGCCTGCCGCTTCCAGTTGTGACAGCAAACCTTCCTCGCCAATCGCATACACGCTTGCCCCTGCGGGCGCCTTTTCTTGCAAATATTCAACAGTCGCCATGCTGGTCGTATATACATCCTGTGCGGTTGCCTCAACTCCCATCCCGCTCAGTCGCGCTGCCACGCGCTCGGCCGATGCGGACGAATTGTTGGTCAAAAACAGGTACGGAATGCGGTTCGCTTTCAAGTAGCGGACAAATTCGGCAGCGCCGGGAATCGACTCATTGCCGCGGTAAATGGTTCCATCCAGATCAATCAGGTAGCCTTTGTACGGTTTCATGTTGCTTCTCCTCCATCCAGTCTGATCTATCTCTGTTGCCAAAACTTCTGGCCTTCCTTTACGATACCCGCTTTTGCGCCATTTGACGAGCCGCCCGTCTGCTTTTGCCCGCCAAAAAAGGCAGGAAAACGGGCTCTGCCGCTTCCTGCCTTCGTCTCGCTACCTGGCTTTTTTCCACTGCTCTACGATCTTCTCGGTCCATGCTTTTACCTGTTCGCAAGACAGCACTTCGACCAGTTCTGCTTGCGGGGTCAGCGCATTGTGAACCGGAACGCAAAAAGACAAATCCCATGAGCGCGTAAACAGATGAAAGTTGTTTTGCACCATCGACAGCCGCAGCCTGATCCCCGTCGATGTCTCCGGGTGCAGGGCCACGACCTCCAGATCGTCTTCGCTGCCCAGCACGATGTTCACAAAATGCAGATTGTCGATCTGTTCCTCCAGCTCCTCGATCAGTCGAAGCAGTTGCTGATTTTATCTCAGCTCGATTCTCGCCTGCTGCAGTACCTCTCCCATCCCCACTCACTTTCCTCCTTTTTCTTCTCTACTTTAAAATTGGATAGTGGCAAGGAAAATCCTGTAAGTTACAAACAACAGCTTTAGCCGGAGGGGAAAACGAAGCCGCTACCACCTGCCACAAGTTCTGTTTTTTCCCAGCAAAAAAGCCACCCTGCACCGAATCGTACAAAAGTGGCGATCATTGACACTGTTTTTACGCTTTTTTGATTTCAAACACGCACTTGTCTCCGCCTTTTGCCATGCAGGACGTTTGCTCCACGTCGGCTTTCAGCACCCGGCGAAACAGCGACAGCTCACAGGTGCAGGCCTGATTGAATTCGCGCGCGACCTGGGCGATTGGACAGTTGAACTCCTGGATGCGATACGTGTTTCCATCCGTATCCGCTTCCCACTCGACCATGTAGCCTTTTTCGTTTTGCAGTTCGGCAAGCTTGGCCACGCGGTCCCGCAAGTCTCCTTGCATATGGGCGCGATACGTTTCCTCCAGGCGATTTTCGCGGCGGCGGAACAGCATTTCGACTTTTCCCGGCCCGTCAATCTCCTTTAAGTCTTGCAAAAAGTCGAGCGTTAAATGAGAATAATTGCGCGGAAACAGCTCATCTGCTTCCTGCGACAAGGAATATACGTTGGTTGGTCGTCCCATCGCTTGCCTCACAAGCGTAGACTTAATCAGATTGTCTCTCTCCAGGGTGTTCAGATGGCGTCTTACCGCCATTTCTGTAATGCCAAGATCGACGGCCATGTCGCTGACAGAGAGTGAGCCTTTTACCTTGAGCATGTGCAGGATTTGGTCACGAGTGGACGTCCCCTCGTTTGTCATACGTATCACCGTCCTTTCTACTTATTGTAGCGGATCGGCACGCTTTAGTAAACAAACGAAAGTGTTTTGTATAAAAAATCCGCTTCTCCATTTTCTAGAACAATTCTTTCTGCAAAAACGCACGCACATGCGGGTCAAACTGCCGCATCGCTGCCACGGCTTCGTTCACCAGCGCGAACATTTCCTCCGCCGGAACGCTCGTATAGTCAATGACCAGATGCTTGCGGAAATCAACAACGCGGGTCAGAATCGCCGCCTGCTCATCGGTAACGACTTGCTCGTCGCGCAAAATTTCTACAATATCACTGTAGCTGCCAGGATCGCGCATGATAAAGCCGTCGATCAGCGCATTTCCGACATCGACAATTCCTTCGATGGACAAGTGCAGGGCTCGCTCCATCGCTGCAACAGCCACTTCGTCCGACAAAACCGCTTCGGCTCCCCGTTCCCTGAGCTTGTCCAGCAGATCAAGCATGCGAGACATATAGGACAATACTTGGTCAATTCGCTTTGTATTCACGTCGTACATGAGATTCTCCTTATTTTCGCTTTTTTGCTTTTCGTTTTGCATAATAGGTAGTAAACACAAACGTCAGCACCAGGACGAGAAGGACCAATTCCCCTTCCTGCAAATAGGAATTGCTCACGGCTTTCACCTCTTTTCCTCCAACAGTATACCAAATTTGTCCCGGCTGTCACGAATCAGCTTGTACTTTATGTTACAATGATGGGGTGAATTTTTTGCCGGCATAAAGGGAGGAACACAACTGTGGAACGCGAACTGGCATTGGAAATCGTGCGGGTGACAGAAATGGCTGCCCTCGCCTCGTCACACTGGATGGGACGAGGAAAGAAAAATGAAGCGGACGGAGCAGCGACCAGCGCCATGCGCGCCATGTTTGACACGATCAACATGAGAGGGACGGTCGTCATTGGCGAAGGCGAGCTGGACGAAGCCCCGATGCTGTACATTGGCGAAAAGCTCGGCCACCCGGATGCGGTCGGCCCGGAGGTAGACGTCGCCGTAGACCCGCTGGAGGGAACGACGATCGTCGCCAAGGGACACAACAATGCCATGTCGGTGATCGCTGTCGGTGACCGCGGAACCTTGCTGCATGCCCCCGACATGTACATGATGAAAATGGCGGTTGGCAAGCGGGCTGCGGGAAAAATCAACCTTTTCGATCCCGTGGATAAAATGATAGAAGTAGTAGCCAAAGCGAACAACAAACGCGTTCAGGATGTGACCGTCATCATCCAGGAGCGGGAGCGGCACCAGGACATCATCGACACCGTCCGGGAAAAAGGCGCGCGCGTCAAGCTGTTCGGCGACGGCGATGTCGGCGCAGCGATTGCCGCCTGTCTGCCGCATACAGGGATTGACCTGTTTCTCGGAATCGGCGGCGCACCGGAAGGCGTCATCAGCGCGGCGGCGATCAAATGTCTCGGTGGCGACATGCAGGCGATGCTCAAGCCGCAAAACGACAGCGAGCGGGAGCGCTGCATCAAGATGGGGCTTGCCAATCCGGAGCAGTTGCTGACGTTGCACGATATGGTAAAAGGAGACGACGCCATCTTCGCGGCAACAGGGGTATCGGACGGCGAGCTGCTGCAGGGAGTCCGCTACTTGGGCGACGACATGGTGGAGACGCACTCCATCGTCATGCGCGCCCAGACGAAAACGATCCGTTTTGTCCGCGCTTTGCACAATATCGAGCACAAACCAAATCTGGCATGGAAGTAGAGGAGCGTATTTATGGCGAATGACTTGTTTTATTTGTACGACGAATCGGAGGACACCAAAACGCGATTTGTCAGCTTCACAGGCGAAGCGACCCGCTTCGACCTGGCTATCACGACGACCAACCGTTTTTACGGCAAAAAGCTCGTCATTAACATCCAAAACGGCCGTTCTGCCATTATCGGGCACGACGATCTGGAGGAAGAAGGCTATCTCGAATTTGCCTTTAACTTGAACGAGCAGGAAGCGGAAGAGCTGAAAACCTTTTTGGAAACTGTGATTTAACATCCGTCTTCTGCATGTCCCAAGCCCATCTCGAAACGAGCCTTTCGGGATGGGCTGTTTTGTGCCCAAATCCATGAGGACAACTCTCCACACAGGCGGATGTCTCGTATAATGCTACTGCACGTACAGACAAACGAGAGGAGTGCAGTCGCACCATGCAATCTTATCAAGCTGACGATCAACAACTTCAGGCTCACCAGGCGGAAGACCAATACCAGACGATTCCGGAAGATCAGGCGCACCCCGTCTTCTTTCGCAGAAGAAGAAACGACAGCGGGTTCCCTCTCATCATCCCGCTCCCTTATAGCTTCTATCCGCCCTATTACTATCCGTACCCGTATCCATACTCGTATCCGTACTATCCATATCCGTACCAGCCCTATCCGTTTTTCGGCGGATACGGGTTCTAACGCTAAGAGCTGAGATGGTATAAAAAGGGGTTGTTCCAAAGGGGAAAATCCGCTCATTTCTCAAAATCAGCAGCATGATCGACCAAGGTTTTTGAAATGGAAAAGGGGCATCTCCAAAGCCGAAAAATCGACTTGGAGACGGCCCCTTTGGCTGGTAAGTACGGGAAAATACCCCTTTACTCTCTTGTGTCCTGCGTTGATGGAACGTCATTTTTATATGAAATAACCCCTAAGGTTATCACTCCCTTTTTCTTGCAGAAAAGCACATTTATAACTATACATCGACATTCAGAAAGTTGGCGGTTGAAAAAATTTGAATAGTAAAAAAAATCATCCTCTTTTGAGGATGATTTTTCTCCATGTTTATCCGCGTTTACCCGCCAACACCGTGTTCATATTGGATAACGGTTCCTTTTGGGATTGGTGCTTGTCCACTCGTAACGCTACTATACAGTCCCAAAACTAAAACGATTGCTAGCAAAATCGACTTCTTCATTTCGTATCCCCTCCATGATTTGCTTGTATTCCGTTTTTTGTTGATCTGTTGCGTGTGGTCGGAAAGCTTCGAATAGTGTCACACAACGAATGAAATCGCTGTCATTCTTCATGATAGTGGCTAAAACCAGACAACGTAAAATATCATGGTCTTACATTCCCCCATATTTCCTCCCCCCTTCTTCGCACGAATATACAAATTTTACTACATTTTACAAAAAACGAGCAGATGCATGTAAATATTTTACATAAAACGACTGGCGTTTTGCAAGATTTGTTCAGTCTACGAATCAAAAAAACAAAGCCGCTTTCCTCAAATGAAAAAGAAGCCGGAGAAAAACGCGTTGTTTTTCCCAGCTTCTTTTTTGTTTGTCTTCCTTATGTGTCACGCCTCGGCGTGCTTTGGCCTTGTCCGGTTGGAACTTTGTCGCGCTCGCGATTGGGACGCGACTGGTTCGGGCGCTTCTCCCGCGAGGACGAGTCCTTGCCGTTTTTCTCCGGCTTATCCTTGTGAAACTTCGGCTTGTCCGAGCGCTCATTGCGGCCTCCGGACCGCTCGTTGGCGCCTCCGTTGTTTCGTTCCTGGCGCTCCTGCCTGTTTTGGCGCGGATGAAAACGGCGCCGCTCCTTGCGCTCGACAATCAGCGGAGAATTGTCGCCACGGGATGCGTTCTGGCGGATATCGAGAATGTTATCCTGATTCTCGTCCTGGCCGTCCTGTTCCGGGCCGTTGTTGCCGACCGCCGCTTTTACTTTGCGCAAGACAAAGTACGGGCAACCAAAGTTGCAAAACTCGTGCAGGTACTCATCCAAAGCGGCGATCCGCTGCTCGAACGGTACTTTGCGGTTGGAATCTGTATAAAATCCCCGCAAACGAAGCTGTCCATAGCCCCAGTCTCCGACGATGTAATCGTATTTGTCGAGGATATCGCTGTAACGCTCCCTGAATGCTTCCGGATTCCAGCCGTCGCGATTTTCTTCCATGACTTCATAAGTACCGGCTTGCGTGCGAATCAAGTCCGCTTCCTCCTTACACTTGTGTACTTTCGTCCATCTTATCACATTTCAAACAGCAAGAGATAAAATTCCCACGAAAACTGCGCAAGCCCCCTGGACATTCTATCGTGTAGGGGGTGTTACCATTGAAAAAGACATGGTTGTATCCTGCGATTGCAGGCATTGCTCTCTTGGCTTCCGCATGTGCGAACAACGCTGCGCCGAACTACACGCATCCAAACCAGACCGCTCCTCACGTCACAAACGTTGACGAGCTGCATGTCCGCAACTACGACGGCGTGCGCTCCGCAAACTTTGACGGACTGCACGTCCGCAACGGTGTCGGTCTGAACAACACGCCGGGCGTCGATAACGGCCTGTACCCGAATGGGACGTATCCACGGGCGAACGTCAACAACTACAACGCCTACACCAGTGGCATGCGACCTTACAACGCCTTTACCGACCATAACGACGGAGTGTTGGGCACGCCGAATGGAATGAACCATTCCATTTATCAAAAGCGGGCCTGGAATCGCGCAGGAGCCGGCATCATGCAAACCGGCATGCCGAAAATGGGCTACGTCCAGACAAACCGGGCAGGCATGAAGACCGCTGGCGCCCAAAACGTCTACGTAGACCGCGACGCTCTGGCGCAAGCAGTCGGCAACGTCACCACGAGCTGCCCTGGCGTTCAGCGTTCTACTGTCCTGGTGACGGATGAAGAAATTTTCGTCGGTCTGAACACCCAGGGAGTAGACCCGCGCACAGCCAAAAACCAGGCGAAAATGAATGCGCAGTCGATCTCGCCACGCTATTACAAGGTGTATGTGACGGACAACCCGAATGACATTCAGGAAATTGTCCGTGTCGCCAGCCGTTCCAGCAATGTGCATACAGCGCGTACCGAGGATGCTGCGAGCATCGATACGCTCATCAAGCGCATGGGCGGCGTAACAGACGGCGAGCAAGCAAAAAGCATGAACACTCAAAAGAACGCGAATGCGACTCAAAAAGCGAAAATGGGTACAACCAGTCGCTAAGGCGAATCTCCCCTGTATAGAGAAGAACCCCCTTTTGCAGCGATTCCTTTTCGCATGCAATGAGGGGGTTTTTCTTCTTATTACTGACCTTGCGCCTGTGGCAAGGCCTCCTTGGCAATCGTTTCCTTCGCGGCATTCGCCTGTTCGTGTGCGTGGTACGAGCTGCGCACGAGCGGCCCTGCTTCCACGTGGCTGAAACCGCGCTTCATGCCTTCTTCCTTCAGGCGGGCAAATTCGTCCGGATGGTAGTAGTGCTCGACCTTCAGATGCTTTTTCGTCGGCTGCAGGTACTGGCCGATCGTCATGATGTTGACATCCACGGAACGCAAATCGTCCATGGTTTCGATCACTTCTTCAAGCGTCTCCCCGACTCCGATCATCAGGCTGGACTTCGTCGGAATGTTCGGCTGGAATTCCTTCGCCTTTTTCAGCAGCTCCAGCGTCCGGTCGTACTTGGCGCGTGCCCGCACGCGGTCAGACAGGCGGCGGACTGCCTCAATATTGTGGTTCAGCACGTCCGGCTTCGCGTCCATCACAAGCTTGAGCGCATCCCAATTCCCTTGGAAGTCCGGAATCAGCACTTCCACAGAGGCAAACGGCAGACGGCGGCGAATCGCCCGAATCGTCTCCGCAAAAATTTGCGCGCCTCCGTCTTTCAGATCATCACGGGCAACGGAGGTGACGACGACGTGCCGCAAACGCATTTGCTCGGCAGCTTCTGCCACGCGTTCCGGCTCGGCCACATCAAGCTCTGTCGGCAATCCGGTTTTTACGGCACAAAACCGACAGGCACGGGTACATATATCACCCAAAATCATGAACGTAGCTGTACCGCTGGCCCAGCACTCATGAATGTTGGGACATTTTGCTTCTTCGCAAACGGTATGTAGTGTCTTGCTGCGCATGGTTTGCTTCAGCTCTTTGAAGCTGGCGAGTTCTGGTCCTGAAACAAGGTTGATCTTGAGCCACTCCGGCTTGCGTTGCGTCATAGGGCCCACTCCTCATGTATCTTGGTACGAGACATAATCAAACTCCATTATAGAGGTTGGAATTACAAGGGGCAACCTCTTTCACAAGTCAGGTAACAATTACCCGAGCTGATGCGCCTTGTGCCAATCCGATCCGCGCAAGAGCGGCGCAAGCAAGCGCTGCTCCCGTTCGTGGCAAGTAAACAGAAAGACCTGATGCTGCTCCGCCAGCTTGGCGATGTACGCCAGCGTCCGCTGCAGGCGCTCGTCATCGTAGTGGACAAAATGGTCGTCCAGAAACAGCGGCAACGGCTCTGTCCGTTTGCTTATGTGCTGCAGCAGGGCGAGCCGCTGCGCCAGGTAGAGCTGATCGGCCGTTCCCGTGGAGCATTGCTCGTGGCTGACGATCAGGTTGCGCGTCGGCTCCAGCAGCCGCACCGCGAAGCCCTCTGTCGGGTCGAGCCGCACGTCGCGGTAGGCTCCCCCCGTAATTTGCGCCATCACCTCGGAAGCCGTCCGGTTCACATCCGGGGAAACGTCGCGCTTCCATTCGCCTTGCGCCTCCTGCAACGCATCCCGCGCAAGCTGGAGGGCGTCCCGGCGCTGCAACAACCGACGCAGCGCAATAGCAGCCTCTTCGTATTCGTCTCTGGCTCTCGCTACGGACACGCCTTCATGGGCGGCCATCTCTCCGTAGGCGCGGGCGATTTTTTCCCGCAGCTCTTGCAGCTCGTCCTCCATCCGGGACAACTGCGCCAGACAGTCGCTCTCTGCTTCCTCGCGCTGCCGCTTTTCCTGCCGCAAAATCGCTCGCACCGCCTCGCCCCAGTCGGCTTGCAGCATTTCCTCCCGCTTTGCTTTGGCCAGATCGCTCTCCAGCCGGACGGCCCGCTGCTCCTGCGCGCTTCTTTGTAGCTCTTCCCTTTTTGCCAGAAAAGTATCCCAATCCCGAACATCCCAGCGCTCCAAAAGGGACGCCCATTCAGCGTCGATGGCGGCAATCTCCTGCTGCAGCCGCTCGCTTTCTTGCAACTGCTCGCTGGCGGCAACAGGCGCAACAGCATGTCCGCTCCCTTTTGCCCGCAGCACGAAAATCCCGAGTGCGAGCAACAGCAAGCTCAAGCCGAGCGAACTGCCGCCAAGGACGGGATGCCCCGTCGCCAGGCCGACGGCGCCGAGGATAGCAAATAGCCCAGCGCCGCCCCACAGGCGTACGGCTCCCTTTTTGCGCTTGGCCCGATTCCCTTGCCGCTGCGTCCGCGCCTGGCTGCGCGTCCCGGTGGACAGGGCAAGCACAGCCAGCTCGGCCAGCCGCATATGCCGCTGCTCCCGCGCTTTGCGCAGCGAAGTGCCGCGCTCGTAATCCGCTTCCAGTTCGCCCAGCGCTTGACTCGCCGCTGTTCCCTGCGCACCGTCTGGCGTCTGCTCGTCCCATGCCATGATCGAGCTGCGCGCTTTTTCGTGCAGTTGCCGCTCCTCTTCGCTCGCAGCCCGCGCAAGCCACCATTGCCAATCTTGCGCGTCGATGGGCGAATAGCTTCGCTGCCAGCTTTCTTGCCAAAGCTGATCCTGCTCCTGCCACTTCTGCATACGTTCCCGCAGCCGGATGCGCCGCTGTTCGAGTCTTTCGCGCTCCTCCTCCCAGAGCTGGATCGATTGCGTCAGTTGCCGGATCAGGCGCCATGCCGCTTCGGCGTGAGCCAGCTCCTGCTCCTTGCTCGCTGCGCGCGACGCCGCTTTGCCCAACAGCGTGTTTTCCGCCCGCTCCTTTTTGCCGATGCTTACAAGCTCCCGGTCCAGCTCCGCCAAAACGGCGTGGACGTGCGGGCTTGCCTCCTGTGCATCTGCAAAAGCAGGCATGAGATGCTCGGCAGCTTCCAGCGGCTCCCGTCTGATCCAGGTCAAATCCGTAAACAGGCTGCGGGTAAGCCCCAGATGCTTTTCCAGAAAGTTCCGCTCCTTGCGCCGATCCTCCATGTACACGTCTGTCAGCTCCGTCCACTCCGGGTCGAGAAACAGGCGTGCCTGCTCCCTTTCTTTCGCCAGCGTCCGGTGCAAGCGGTACTTCTTGCCCCCGAGCTGATAGGTGACGATCGTCTCGTAGTCCCCCTGGTGCCAGGGGCGGTATTTTTCATAGGCAGGCAAATAGCGCGCCGTTTTGACGTAATCGCGCTTCATCCCGTACAGGGCGGCGAAAATGGCTTGCAACAGCGTCGACTTCCCCGCTTCGTTGGGAGCGTAAAACAGGTTCAGTCCGGGAGCGAAGCGAAAGTAGGCTCCTTGCCATTTTCCAAACCCCGTAAGCGATATTTCCTCGATCCTCAACGGATGCTCCCCCCAATCCGCGCGAGCGCCTCCTGCCTCGCCAGCCGGGCAATTTCGCGCTCTTCGTCGTTTCTGGCGCTCGCCTCGGCCTCCGCCAGCTTGGCGAGCCATTTGCCCCATACGCCGCCTTCTGCCACCAGCTTGTCTGCGTCGATGTCAGGCCACGTCTCGTCTGTGATCGCCAGTGAAAAAAATCGCGAAAAGCGCTGCTCCAAGACGGAAATCGCCGGCACAAAATGAGCGGCCCGCTCTCCGGTCAAGGTCACGTACACAAGATCCGTGCTGGCGATTTCCGCAAGCTGCGCGTTCATCACCTCGACGAGCTGCTCGGTCGTTTCCGCCCCGGCGGCGTGAATCGTCACTTTGCGAACCTGGCGCTGGCAGACCGGAAGCGCCTGCAGCGTCAACCTCCCGGCGTCATCCAGCTCGCCGTACAGCACAGAGCGCTCTCCCGCTTCCTTGCTCGTCAGCCCTTCCGGCGAGCCGGGATAGGCGGCGAGCGGCTGCCTTGTTTGCGGGTGCACAAATTGCTCCGGCTTGTGAATATGGCCGAGCGCCACGTAATCCATTCCGGTTTCGACCAGCTCCTGCAACGTAACCGGAGCGTACGGCTGGTGCTCGTCCCCTGCCCTGTTCAGGACGCTGGCATGAAGCACCATCAGGTGGTGCCGATAGCCGTCCAGCTTGCCTGGAAAAGAGGCGAGCGGCGACTCGTAGACATGCGGCTGCCCAAATCCCCAGCCGTAGACGACGCATGACTTTTCCGGAAACTCAAAAGCGCCCCACTCCGGCGTAAACCAGTACACGTTGCCCGGCCACTCCAACGTCTGGTAAAACGAATCCGGCCGCCACGGATCGTGGTTTCCCGGCGCGATGCAGACCGGGATCGGGGCGATGCTCGCAAACAGGTCGCGCAAAAACATGGCCGTGGAGCGCCTGCCCCCGTGATATTCCAGCAAATCTCCGGCAATCAGCCAAAAGTCGGCCTGCTTTTCTGCAACCAGATCGCGAATCGTTTGCAGGGTGCGGCGAAAATCATCCTGCCGAAGCTCGTAAAGATCCGCCAGCATATGTAAAGGCGCGTCCAGATGGACGTCCGCCGTATGAATGAATGACAACACGAACCGATCAACTCCTCGCATGACAAACCGAATCGGCAAATGGTACACTTTGGACAACGAATCAGTAAATAGACGAACATACTTTCCCTATATGATACAGAGGAAATGACTGGTTGAAAAGGAGTGTTTCTCGTGCGCATTGCGTATTTGGACTGCTTTTCGGGAATAAGCGGCGACATGCTTTTGGCCGCGCTCGTCGACGCCGGGGCTGATCGCGACCGGATCGAGCAGGAGTTGCGGAAGCTTCCCGTAGGAGATTTCCGTCTGGAGTGGAAAAAGGTCGTCAAAGCAGGCGTCTCCGCGCTGAAGCTGGACGTCGTGGACGAGAGCCAGGCTCCTGCCCTTCCGCTCAAGCCGTTGAAGGTGCTCGGCAACGATCACGAGCACCGCAGCCACAAAGACATCGTGGACATGATTCAGGCAGCCGGGCTGGCCCCGCGCGTAACGCGCCGCTCGCTGGCTATTTTTGAAAAAATCGCGATCGCCGAAGCGAAAATTCACAACGTCCCAGTCGATACTGTCCATTTTCACGAGGTAGGGGCGCTCGACTCGATCGTCGACGTCGTAGGCATCGCGCTCGGACTGGAGGAGCTGGACATCGGGCAATTGCATTGCGGGCCGATCCCGACAGGCAACGGCTACGTGCGCTGCGCCCACGGTCTTTATCCGGTTCCGGCCCCCGCTACCATGGAGCTTTTGGTCGGCATACCGCTGCGCGAGACGCGGATCGACAAGGAGCTGACCACTCCGACCGGAGCGGGTGTTGCCGCCGCGCTGGTCGAGCAGTTCGGCCCGCTGCCGTCCATGACCGTCGAGGCTATCGGCTACGGCGCAGGAACCCGCGACTTGCCCGACCAGCCGAATGTGCTGCGGCTCTTGGTCGGACGCCGCTAAACGCAAAAAAAACTTCCGTCGACATTCGGCGGAAGTTTTTGGTTTGTCTATCCGTTAGCGCAGCAGGCGGAGAAACTCGCGCATGAAGCCGGGCAAATCCGGCCATGCATGACCAGACACGAGATTGCCGTCTACGTGGAGCGTTTCTTTTTCGTAAATCGCGCCCATCGCCTCTACGTCCGGTCTGCACGCCTGGTAGGCGGTCAGCTTGCGACCGGCGAGATGCTCGGACACGATCGCAAGCACTTGCGAGCCGTGGCAAATCGCCGCAACTGGTTTGTTCGCCTCAAAAAAATGGGCGACGATCGGCTTTAGGCTTTCGTTCAGCCGGATGTACTCAGGCGCTCGCCCGCCGGGAATAATCAAGGCGTCGAAAGCTTCCGGATTGATGTCGGAGAACGCGGCGTGCGCAGGCAACTGATAAGCAGGCTTTTCTGTGTACGTCTCGCTGTGTGCTTCAAAGTCATGGCAAACGGTGTGCAGCGTCTTCACGCTGGGCGCGGCAATCACGGCTTCGTAGCCTTCTTCCAGCAAACGGTAATACGGATAGAACACCTCCAGTGCCTCTACGGCATCCCCTGTCACGATCAACACTTTTTTGCTCATCACACGAGCCTCCTCCATACATGTTTGGTTGGATACTCCACGTTTTCAATTCTTTGGAGGCACGTCTCGCTCCTGCCTTTCTGTCCATTTTTTAACAGAACTTTTACGGGTCGCCAATTCCAGCGCTTCCTGATGCACCTGCTTCAACGAAACGCCATTGGCTCGGGCAACCGCCGCGCAGCTCTCGTACTCCGGCGCGACCTGCACCCGCTGACCCCGATGGTAGCCGAGCTTGACCGCGACTTCGCCCCAGCTCGTCTCTACGCGGACATGGCGTCGCGCCAGGCGATGGCAGGCCACAGGGAAGTAGCGGATGCCAAACGTCGTCGTTTCCTCGAACAACAGCGTTTTCATCGCGTCCAACTGGCTTGCATAGCACATGACCTGCACCATGGTCCCCGGCCTGCTTTTTTTCATCGTGACTGGCAAAAAATGAACGTCGTTGGCCCCTGCCTTGAAGCATTGCTCCATGAGGTAGGCGAGCCACTCCGGACTGGCGTCGTCCACATTCGCTTGCAGCAGCAGCATGCCTTCGTCGATATGCTCATCGGCATGCTGCCTGCGCTCGCGAAAAACGGGGATCGCGTCCTCGCCCTCACTCCTGCCGTCTGATGCAAGCAAAAGCACCGCTGTGCCGTCTTCGTCATGCTCCACCTGTAGCAGCTCGCCTTCCAGCGTCCGCAGCGGCTTTGCGCCCATCACTTGCAGCCAGAGCATGGCGACTGCCGAAAAGTCTCGCGCTGCGTCCAATCCATCCGTCTCCCGCACGACAAGCCCGGATGCGAGCGACAAAACTTGCGGCGACAGGCCGAATGGCACGGCAAGCGGCTGCACATACAGCTCTCCCCCGCACGAGCCGGCGCCATGGTCTGCCATCAGCTCGCGCAAGGCAGCCGTCTCCCGCTGCCAGCGCTCCTCCTCCATATACGGGCGATACGGTTCCGCCATGTCCAAAATGCGCCCGGCGTCCACCGCGTCACCTGCCGAAAACGCAGACGATCCCGCACACTGTCTGCCTGCAATGCGCTGCAGCGGCTTCACGAGCGACTCCAGGAAGAGCGGGCCATTTGCCCGAATGACCAGCTTCATTTTTTCTCCCTCCGTTTTTGAAAAAGCATTTCTTCCTTGCATCATACACCAGAAGCTTGCGCTGCGCGGAGAAGTTCAGCGGCCGCTTCCAAAAAGTCTCGCGGATAATCCGCAGAGACTGGCAGAAACTACAACGGAAACTACCCGGGCTGGAGGGAGTCGGCATGCGAGTTTTCCGCCTCATCATTCAGATCAGCTTATGCGTGGCAGCAGTCATTTCGCCGCTGGAATCTGCCTTCGCCAAAGGCTCCTCTGCCAACCAGGCAGACCCTCTCCTGCGGGAACGGCTGCAGCTTTTTTGGCGCATGGAGTCTTTGTACGGCATTCCCTGGAACTATTTGGCGGCTATCGATCAGTACGAGCGCACGATGAAAATACGCAAAAAGCAAACGGACAACCAGGCATCGTCCTCGCGGCTGACTGCCGTTGATATCCCGAGTGATCGCTGGACGGGCAGCATGAACCCCGACCAGGAGGACACGAATCCGGTGTCGATCCAGTTTTTCGGCGGGATGGGCATGGACGGCGACGGGGATGGACTCGCCGACCGCAACAACGATCTCGACGCACTCACTTCTCTCATTCATTACCTGGCGCAGTACGGCTTTTCTGCGGATGACTGGCAAATCGGCGTCTGGTCTTACTACCAGCGGGATCGCTCGGTGAAAACGATCCGGCAGTTCGCGCAGGTGTACGAAAAATACCAGCACCTACAGTTGGACGAGCGTCATTTTCCCATCCCGGCGAGGTACGATTACAGCTACCGCAGCACCTGGGGAGACGCGCGCGGCTGGGGAGGGCGGCGGATTCACGAAGGCACCGACATTTTCGCCCGACACGGGACGCCCGTGCTCTCCACAGCTTACGGAGTGATCGAGGTCATCGGCTGGAACCGCTATGGCGGCTGGCGGATCGGCATGCGCGACATGGGCAATGTGTATCATTACTTCGCCCACCTGTCGTCGTTCAAAAAGGGACTGAAGCCCGGCGACATCGTGGAGCCGGGGCAAGTGATCGGATACGTCGGCAGCTCCGGCTACGGCAAGCCTGGCACCGCCGGAAAATTCCCGCCCCACCTGCACTACGGCATGTATCGGGAGACTGGGGGAGCTGACTGGGCTTTCGACCCTTACCCGTATCTAAAGCGCTGGGAACGACAAAGGAAGCGGTAGCACAGCCGCTTCTTTTTTGTGTGCCCATTCGGGCGTTGACAGGAGCAAGACGGACGCATTACAATCAAATCAAAATTTGGACGATCGTCCAAAAACGAGGTGCACAGCATGACTCCCCCTTCGAAAAGCCAGGCGAAAGCCGAAGCGAAGCGGGCCTTTTTGATCGAGCAGGCGACGATCTGCCTCGCGGAAAAAGGCTATGCCCACGTCTCCTTGCGCGATATCGCCAAGGAATCCGGCGTCTCGCTCGGCATCCTGCACTATTATTTTGCCAGCAAGGAAGAATTGCTGCTCGAAGTGATCGCCAGCTACAAGGAACGCTTCATCGCCGAGCTGGAGCGCGAAGTGGTTGCCGCTCCCCTGGACAACTTTTTCCCGGCTCTCGCTGCCGTTCTCGGCCGCAGCCTGCTGGAAGACCGCAAGCTGCATCGGCTCTGGTACGATTTGCAGGCGCAGGCGCTGTACACACCTGTCTTTTTGGAGCAGGTGCACCACACGCGAAACCGGCTGCACGACCTGATTGCCCGCATGCTCAAGCGGCTGCAGACGGAGCGTGGAGCCGCGCTTGCCGTGGACGTGAGCGCGGCAAGCTCGATCCTCTATTCCTTGATCGACGGCATGATCTTGCAATGCTTGCTGGACGAATCCCGGACGGCCGCAGAAGCGATCAGCCGCTTTCAGCTTGCTCTCCACCATGTTCTCGAGTCGCTTTTTTCTTCTGGTTCACCTGCCACCCATCCTGTCGAACGAGGTGATTGATAATGTCCGTACTCCCTCTGCGCAATCCGGCCACTGGCGAGACATTCGGCTCCGTGACTGAAGCCAGTCCCGCCCAGGTAGACGCGGCAGTCGCCAAAGCCCGGCTCGCCTTTGAAGCGTGGTCCTCTACCTCCCTGTCCGAACGGCTGCGCTACTTGACGCGCCTGCGCCACTATCTCGTCGAGCACGGCGAAGAACTGGCGGAAAAAATCAGCCAGGCCACCGGAAAAGTGACCATCGAAGCGTACATGACCGAAATTTTTGTCACTGCCGATACGATCCGCTTTTACGAGAAGCACGCGCCGCAAATGCTGGCTGCCCAGCCCGTGCCGACCCCGCTCGTGCTCTGGCCGAAAAAATCGTACATTCACTACAAGCCGATGGGGGTAATCGCGGTCATTTCGCCGTGGAACTATCCGTTTCAACTGGCGATCATCCCGATGCTGTCCGCGCTTGTCGCGGGAAATACGGTCATTCTCAAACCGTCCGAAGTCACCCCTTCTACTGGCCTGCTCATCGAAGAGCTGTTTGCCGTTGCCGGGCTGCCGGAAGGAGTCGTCACCGTCCTGCACGGGGGACGCGAGGTCGGCAGTCGGCTGGTGGCGGCCCGCCCGGACAAAATCTTTTTTACAGGCTCGGCCGCCACAGGCAAAAAAATTATGGCCGCAGCAGCGGAGCATCTGATTCCGGTCTCGCTGGAGCTGGGCGGAAAAGACCCGATGATCGTCTTCGAAGACGCGAATCTGGAGAGGGCGGCAAACGGAGCGATCTGGGGCGCTTTTACGAACTCCGGCCAGGTGTGCATGTCCGTTGAGCGGCTGTACGTGCACGAGCGTGTGTACCCCGAGTTTTTGCGGTTGGTCACGGAAAAAACGAAAGCGCTGCGCCAACGGTTTCCCGCTCAGGCGGAAGTCGGCTCGATGACTTCGCGTGAGCAGCTCGGCATCGTCCGGGCGCATATCGAGGAAGCGCTCGCCGCCGGAGCCAAAGCCGTCACAGGCGGGCTGCCGCAAACCGACAGCATGTTCATCCCCCCGACCATCCTGACAGACGTCACGCCGGACATGAAGATCATGCGGGAAGAAACATTCGGCCCTGTCCTGCCGATCATGACGTTTTCCGACGAGGCAGAAGCTATCCGCCTGGCAAACGAGTCGCCCTACGGCCTGAATGCGTCTGTCTGGTCGTCTGACAAACAAAGAGCGCAGCGCGTAGCAGAAAAGCTGTTGAGCGGCAACGTGTGCATTAACGACGTCATCATCAGCTACGCCAATCCGCACCTCCCGTTCGGCGGGGTCAAAGAGAGCGGCATCGGCCGCTACCGCGGGCCAGCCGGGCTGCAAGCGTTCACGCACAGCATCTCGGTCATTCACGACCCCGGCTCGAAAAAACGCGAGTTCAACTGGTACCCGTACACAGAAGACCAGCAGTTGATGTTCAGCGGCTTGACCCGTTTTCTGTACGGAAAGCGGCCAAAATGGGACCGCCCGACGCTGAAAGCGATCTGGCGGGAGCTGAAACGGTTGCGATAACGCGAGCGGCCACGCTTACTTGATCGTGCCGTAGCCGAGTATATCGAGCTTGACCTTGATGTTGAATCCGGCCTGCTGATAGAGCGCGAGCCCTTTTTCCCGCGTCCATTTTCCCTAGTATTTCTGGCGCAGGCTCTCTTCGATTCCGGCCGGATCAACGCCCTCTTGTTGAAATTTTTTCAGCATCACAGTGGTCTCCCGTTTAATCAGCGCTTCCATCTGCTTCACGAGCTTTTCCATTTGCGGTCGTTTGTCCAAATTTTTCTTGCCATCGTAGCCTACCACCACTCCCCGCAGTTCGAGGTTGATGTCAATGACGGGCTTTTTCTGGTTGCCGTTGCTCCGCACTTTTGACTTGGACCAGACAAAATCGAAAATGATCTCTTCCAGACGCTCGCCTTCGTTCGTCTGCTCCGTCAGCTCAAACTTGACGCGGGGAAGCCGCTTTTGTCCGAGCAAGCATTGCACCAGCTTGCCTTCGCGCTGCGAGTAGAAGCCGATCAGCTTGTCTTTGCGCAGCAGAGCGACTTTGGCGATCTGAATGTTTCCGTTTTGCTTGATTAAATAGGGCAAGTTCGGATCGCCCGTCTTGCTGGTCATCATGAACACAAAGTCGTGGATCGTAGAAAAAGACGAAAAAGCCGTTTCCACCCGCGGACGCAGCAAATCGTTCAAATACGTGTTCACTTCCGGCTTGTTTCGGTACTCGCCCCTGATGATATCTTCCGCTTTGCCTTTGACAATTGCGATGAATACGTTCTCGCCCACAATCGGATTCCGGTACAGGTCGAGCACGACTTTGCCGATGCCTACTTTGCGCGCCAGCTCCTCGCTGAACAAAATGACGCGAAGCTGTGACAGCGTCATCGTCCGTTCGGATTTTGTGGCGAGCTTCAACATCGCTTCGCTCGTCATGGAAGCTTTGGTCGAGTAAACTTGTGTCGATTCCTTTCCTCTGGCGGGAACGGGGATGGCGACAACGACGTTCATTTGCTTGTCGTCGATGTAGTCAAAGCCCATGACGCCGATCATCGCCATGTCTTCGAGGGCTGGCCGCTCGAACTCTCCCGTGCATCCGGCAAGCGCCAGGGAAAAAACCGTCGATATCAAATACCAGCAGATCCACCTCATCATGCTCCCTCTCCCCTTCCCGAACGCAGGGCGTGCAGCAGCAATAAAAAGATCGGCCACAAAATCAAGCCATACCCCAAATAAACGGTCACATAGTCATAAATGAACCGTTGGTCTTCCACCGCAAGCGGGCCGCGAATCATGTAGTAGGAGATCGCCGTCGGCAACAGAAGATGCCAGAGCCGCTGTTTTCTTGCCATGTCTTCTATCCCCGTGCGAGCCATCCACAAATACGTCGTGGACGTGCTGAGAATGAGAAACACCCACAAGCCGATGCCGAGATTTTCGATCCGCTCCATGAAAGACAGCTCCACCGCCTTGAACAGATTCAGGATCGGATAGACGAGATTCGCCATCTGCCATTCGGAAAAGTAGGCCACACTCGTAATCAGCACCAACACGTAAAACAAAACCACTGACCATACGCCGATCAGCACGTGCTTCAACGCCTTTTTCTTTTCGACAATAAACGGATAGTAAATCAGCAGCACCTCATATCCGAGCATGCTCCCGAACGATTGGTTGAGCGCGTCCAGCACGCTGGCCAGATCCGTATTGAACAGCGGAAAGATGTGCGTGATTCCCCCTTCCTGAAAGCCGTATTGCAGCAGCAAGAGCATCCAGCCCGTAAAGAACAGCGCCAGCAGGCAAAACCTGGCGACCAGCTTGATTCCGCCGTTGGTAATGTAAAACATCACGAGCGTCAGGCCGAGCAGCGGCACGGTGATCGTCTGGTTGTTCAGCATCGACGTCTGCAAAAGCCGCACATAGCCTTCGTTCGCGGTAGAGGCGTTCAAGATGGCGTAGACAATCACCACGACGTTGATCCCTCTGCCCAGCCACTTGCCGAGCAGCTTTTCATGAATCCGAAAAAGCGTGTCCTCCGGGTAGCGCCTGCACAAAGCGATCATCGGAAAAATCGTGAGCGTGACGATCAGCCCCATCAAAATCGGCGACCACCACAGGTTGTATCCCATTTTGCTGGCATAATGGGCAAGGGACAGCAAATTGACCCCCACCATCGTATTGATTACCAGTCCTACAACAAGAACCGGACGCAGGCTGTGAATCTTTCCTCTGTCCATCTATCTACTCCTCACCAATGGGACGCGTCTGTTTGCGTTTTGCTCGGGACATGCGGTTGCGATAGACGATGAACTTCATCGGTGCGCGCACGAGGCCGTTCAACAAGTCTGTCCACTGACGCGGCACGCCGGGCGCCATGTACGGAGTGCCGAGCGAGGTCAGGTTGAGCAGATGCGCGAACAAAAAGGCCAGCATGAGCATCTGCCCGTACATCCCCATCAAGCCAGCCATCAAAATAAAGCCGTATCGCACCAGCCGAATGGCGTTGCTCATCAAAAAATTCGGCGGCACAAACGAGAGCAGCGCTGAGATGGACACGAGAACGATCAGAATGTTGCTCGCCAGACCCGCCTGCACAGAGGCCGTCCCGATCACGATACCTCCGACGATACCGATGGTTTGCCCGATTTTCGTCGGCATGCGTATCCCGGCTTCCCGCAAAACTTCGATGACCAGCTCGATGAACAGCACTTCGATCACAGGAGGAAACGGAACCTGGCTGCGCGACTGGGACAAAATCGTCAACAAAGCGGGAGGAAGCATTTCCGGATGAAAGGTCAGGACAGATACGTAGCTCGATGTGAGCAAAATCGTGACAAACAGTCCGAAAAAGCGGATCATCCGCAGCAGGCTGGCGGTCGACCAGCGGTTGTAAAAGTCTTCCGGGCTGCTGAACATCTCCAGAAAGGAAGCGGGACAAATCGCCGCATCCGGGCTGCCGTTGAGCATAATGATGATGCGGCCGTCCAACAGCGCTGCTGTCACATTGTCAGGCCGCCCCGTCAGCCCGAACTGCGGGAACGGCGAGTACGGCTTGTCCTCCAGCATCTGCTTCAACACGGGCATCCCGACAAAGCCCTGGTACTCGACGTTTTGAATCCGCGTTTTTACCCGCTCCACGTTTTCGTCATTCGCGATATTTTCCAGGTACAGCACGGCTACCCTGTTCTTCGTCTCGGTGCCGATCGTGTAGGCGAGTATTTTCAGATTCGGCGTGGTCAGCCTGCGCCGCAGCATCGACAGATTGATTTCCAGCATCTCCACAAACGAATCCTGCGGCCCGAGCACAGTCGCCTCGCTCTCCGACTTCGTGATGGAGCGATGCTCGACCTGAAACGTATTGACGTGCAAAATCAGCTCCCTGTCCAGGAAAAACAGGATCGTATGGCCGCGCAGCAAATTGTTCATCAGCCTGCCCATGTCATCGGACTGGCACGGCTGCGCATAAGGCAACACCCGCAACGGGTCTTTTCCATCCGAGCGTTGCAACGGCAAAAAGACGGTTTCGTACACTTGCGTCAAATCTACCATCGTATCTAGAAAAAAAACGTGTACCTCTTCCTCATTGATCGTCAAGGACAGACTGCTGAGGTCATCCACGTTCGCCAATTGTTCTTTTACCATGTGCGGCGTGATGCGTTCGCCGCGACCAGACGGCTGCTCGTGCCTTCTGGCTTCTGCGACCTTGGTTACTTGCTCTCTCCACCAATCTGTCGGCCTCATGTTGAATCCCCTCGATCTGCAGGAAAATCCTTCTTACTTTGACCGATACGTGGTGATTTTATCCATTGGCGTGTGCTTTTGAAGGGAGTGGAGTAAGAGGCATTCGTGATCCGAAACGAAAAATAATTCTGAATCGGCTCGCGCCAATGGACAATTGTTTTTGCAATCGACTGAACCAGGCTTTCAATTCCTCTTGTTCCTCAGGTTTTCGTTTATCGGGAGATGTGTGGAGCAGACGTTGTTCATGTCTACCCCGGCGATGAGTTGCCCGCGAATGGGTACGTTTTCGCGTAGCTTCTAGTGATTTGGAGAAAAGTTGAATGACATTGAACTTGTCTGCTACTACAGTTGCATCCTTCCAAACGCTTCGAACTATCTCAGCCATTCTATGAGCCAAGTCGGTCACAACAACTTGTGGAGGCGTAGCAAAGGGCCAGTTCATGAGAGCGTTACGAACCTGTTTACGTGAACGACCTTCTGTGACCTGTCAGATATGTCCACTTTGTGCATCCATGAGGTTGACACCGTACTTGTGTCCTATTGGTAGAGCAAATTCGTCCAAGCAGACCATGGTAGGCGCAAGACGCTCCTGTGGTAAACTTGTTAGACAACGTTAGATTTCCTCTCTTTCAATGGTTTGTCTCGACAACAACCACGATGGAGGAACATCTACGTTTTTTCAATGTCTATCACGGATTTATGGTGATGAATCTTTAAATTGCAATTTTTACCTATATTTGTTATATTGCAAACAAATTACAAATATGGAGGTGTTGGAAGTGAAAAAGTTTTACTTAAGTGTTTTGGCTTTGAGCTTATCCCTATTAACTTTCGTTGCTCCTTCTACTGCTAAACAAACGCCGTCATGGGAAGAAGAAACTACTTTAACAAAAAAAGAAATCAATCGTATAGTTGACGATATAGGGTTAACATGAAGAAGAACTTGCGAATTTCCCAGATGATGTACTCAAAGAATTACTTGAAAACAACGCTAAAAAGTTGGCATCTAATAGTAAAACTGTAAGAGAAGAAGAATTTATGGATAAGAATACAATCACACCTCAAGTAGCTTTAGATGGTGGAATACTAGATTTAAACGCTACCGCATTTTCGGTAAATAGTGACATGACTGGTTATAAAAAGTTTTATTTATATGGAAGTTACGAATGGTCAAAAAGTCCTGAATGGGAACTTACAGACGGCTTGAGTATTGGTTTTCCAGTTACATCAAAATGCTTCCTCCCGATGTCATCACGTGGAAAAGTTCAGCAGCATGAATACAGATATTGTTATAGACCTGACAACAATACTTCTGCTAAATGGAGTTGTTCAACCTATACTACCCCTGATGATTGGGATCCTGGTGTTGGCGTAGGATCGAAAATTGATTTGGAAGCAATGCCAAGTAATAATGCTCACAAAGGGTATATATCACAATATGTATACGTCGAAAAAAATGAGTCTGGTACAGTAAACGTAAAATTTGAATATGGTCATCAAACTTGGACTTTGGGATCTGTTGCCTTTGCTGTCTATCCAGCAAGTTTTGCTATTGAACCGGCATCAGTTACTAAGGTTGAAGACTTCGGTATTGTGTTTCGATACTAATCTATATAACTAAAACTAGATCCTCCCCAAAGTAAGAGAGGATCTAGTTTTAGTTATGGTGAATTTATTACAATCAGAAACAATAATTGGCCAACTTTTTTGGGGAGTGATTACTTTTGAAAATTTTCTACTTATCATTCTACCTATCAATAATGGTTATCGTAGCGTTATCATTCATATGGAATCTTATTGAAGTAATGAAAGCATTAACTGAAAAAAACAATACAAGATTTAAAACCGCTAAAACAGTATCCATAATTAGTTTCTTACTTCTCCTTGTCCTCTATATCATTATTTTTGAATACATCGGGCGTTAACCATGACGATCAAAGCATTAGCGAAAGATTGCCGAGCCATCGAGGACGTTCATGAGATGCTCAAGAACCTCTTTTGTGACACCATCCAGCAGTTGTTTGAAGCGGAAATGGACGATCATTTAGGCTATGCCAAACATAATGCTGACGATGCCTTACGGAAAATTATCTAACTGGCAACCATGGAGGCATCAAATAAATGAACCATGCCACTTCGGTGCTGGAAAGAATGTATATCGCAACTGGCCATCCATTTTGGAAGCCGCTTGCAAGGGGAACTGTCCGCATAAAGAGGCTGTTAGGTCGGCCTGACATGGAGCCTCTGCGGGCATGATTCCTTGCGATTGGGCGATGCCAGTCAACCATGCATAGCATGGCTAACGAATCTATCATGCCCGCTCCTCCATGTAAAGCCGTTGACGTAACTATTCACCTGTTAAAAACCCATTTACACAAAAAAAATTACATTACTCTTCCTACCAGGCATTCCCTTTACTTTCCTTCATTGGTTTAGCACTTCATTCACAAAAAATATCAGCCAAATAACATGAATCAAGAATGGGATCTATGTGTGCTTTCGGGCAAACGAAAAAACGGGAGCCGCAGCCCCCGCTTCCTCACCTAGACAAGCGATTCGTATCGTTTAGGCGAACTGTTTGGACAGGTTCGCCATTTCAATCGCTGCCGTTGCCGCTTCCCAGCCTTTGTTGCCCGCTTTTGTGCCGGCGCGCTCAATCGCTTGCTCGATGTTGTCCGTCGTCAGCACGCCAAAAATGACCGGAATCCCGGTGGAAAGCGACAGCGAGGCGACGCCTTTGGCTGCTTCGTTGCAGACGTAGTCGAAGTGCGGAGTCGCTCCGCGGATGACCGCGCCCAATGTCACAACCGCGTCATAGCGCCCCGACTCGGCCATTTTTTTCGCGATCAACGGAATTTCAAAAGCGCCCGGCACCCAGGCCACGTCTACGTTGTCTTCCTCTACGCCGTGGCGCTTCAACGCATCGAGCGCACCGCCTACCAGCTTGCTGACGATCAGCTCGTTAAATCTTCCTGCTACAATCCCTACGCGCAAGCCCGTTCCTACCAAATGTCCCTCAAATGTTCTCATCTTCTCCACTCTCCTTAGCCTTTGAAATGAAGCAGGTGTCCCAGCTTCTCCTGTTTGGTCGACAAATACCGTTTGTTGTGCGGATGTGCCTGCATTTGCAGCGGCACCCGTTCCTCCACCTTCAGCCCGTAGCCGTCCAGCCCCCGGATTTTGCGCGGGTTATTGGTCAAAAGCCGCATTTTTTGCACGCCCAGGTCGCGGAGAATTTGCGCCCCGATGCCGTAATCGCGCAGATCGGCGGGGAATCCGAGCTTTTCGTTCGCCTCCACCGTATCCAGCCCTTCCTCCTGCAGCTTGTAGGCGCGCAGCTTGTTAATAAGCCCGATGCCGCGGCCTTCCTGGCGCATGTACAAAAGGATGCCGGAGCCCGCCGCCTCGATCTGCTCCAGCGCAGCATGCAGTTGCGGGCCGCAATCGCAGCGGTGGGACCCGAAAATATCTCCTGTGAGGCACTCGGAATGCACCCGGACGAGAACGGGCTTGGCCGAATCAATCTCGCCCTTGATGAGCGCCACGTGCTCTTTGCCGTCCAGCTCGTTCGTATAGGCGGCGATCCGAAAATCGCCATAGCTCGTCGGCAGGCTCACTTCGATTTCTTTTCGCACGTGCGATTCGGTGCGCATCCGGTAGGCGATCAGATCGGCAATCGTAATCAGCTTCAAGTCGAAGCGGCGAGCGATCTCCACGAGCTGCGGCAACCGCGCCATCGAGCCATCCTCGTTCATGATTTCGCAAATGACACCTGCGGGCACGCTCCCCGCCAGCCGGGCGAGGTCCACCGCCGCTTCGGTATGGCCCGCCCGCCGCAAAACGCCCCCGGCTCTCGCAATCAGCGGAAAAATATGCCCCGGCCTGCGAAAGTCCTCTGCCGTCTTCCGCTCGTCCAGCATCGCCAGCACGGTCTGCGAACGCTCCTGCGCCGAGATGCCTGTATGCGTGCTCACCTCGTCAATCGACACGGTAAACGCCGTCCCTTGCTTGTCCGTGTTGTGCCTGACCATTGGGGTGAGCGCAAGCCGCGCGGCCTGTTCCTCCGTCACCGGGACGCAGACAAGACCGCGCCCGTGCGTCGCCATAAAGTTAATCATCTCCGGCGCAGCCGCTTCCGCCAGGCAGACGAAGTCCCCTTCATTTTCCCGATCCTCGTCATCCACGACGATGATGGCTTTTCCTTGGCGCAAATCTTCCAGCGCCTCTTCTATGCGATGAAACATGGGCTTGTCCCTCCTCGTTCAAACGAATCCGTTTTCCTGCAAAAAAGCCATGCTGATTTTCGCGCCTTTTGCTTCGGTCTGATTGCCGCCTGCTGGCTTGCCGCGATAGCCCAAAAGCCGCTCGACGTACTTGCCGATAATATCTGTCTCCAGGTTCACCTGATCGCCCGCGCGCCGATCGTGCAGGCTGGTCGCTGCCAGCGTATGCGGGATGATCGACACCGAAAAATGCGCATCGGCAACGTCCACGACCGTAAGACTGATGCCATCGACGCAGATCGAGCCTTGCCTGATGACGTATCGTAACAGCTCCGGCGCGGCTTCAATGCGAAACAGCACAGCGTTGGCGTGCGGCTCTCGGGACAAAATCGTGCCCGTTCCGTCGATATGCCCGGAGACGATATGCCCGCCAAAGCGGTCGCCCAGCCGCATCGCCCGCTCCAGATTGACCCGCTGGCCTGTGCGCAGGTGACGGAGGGTTGTCTTTTTCATCGTCTCCGGCATGACATCTACGCTAAAATGCCGAGCCGAAAAAGACGTGACCGTCAGGCAAATCCCGTTGACGGCGATACTGTCGCCGAGCTTGACGCCTTCCAGCACCCGCTGCGCCCGAATGACCAGCCGACTCGCCTGCCCGTTGCCTGTGCTGGATTCCAACGTTCCGACTTCCTCCACCAGTCCGGTAAACATCGGCCTTTTCCTCCTCTTTGTGCTTTCTGAACAAAAATTTGCTCCCGTCGTCTGGCGACTGCTGCTCTCTGGCGCGAATGCGCAGAAAACGGAAAACCTGCTTCCAGCTACTTTTCCCATAGCGGATAACCGCTTATGCGCACGTCCTGCTCATCCAGCAGCTCGACAGTTGCATCCGCAAGCCGGACAGTCTGATCCATCGTGGCGAAGCCCGGTCCGCCAAATGGCGTGGGCGCGCCGCTTCCGCCGATCAGCTTCAACGACACGTAGCTGACGATCTTCTGGATCGCGCGCGCCTGTAAAAACGCCCCGTTCACTGCCTGCCCGCCTTCAACCAGCAGCGAAGTAATCCCGCACTCGCCCAGCGTATCCAGTACGTTTTCCACCGAAATTTGTCCGCTTGCCACAAACAGCCTGACGCCTTTTGCCGCCAATGCCGCACGCTTTTCTGGCGGAGCCGCCTCTGTCGTGAAAATCCAGGTCGGCGCATCCGCATTTTCGATCACGCGCGCTGCAAGTGGCGTGCGAAGCTCGCTGTCCAGGACGATCCGCACAGGCTGCCGTCCATACAACTGCTCCCCTTGTCTGGCCGTCAAAAGCGGATCGTCCGCCAAAACGGTTCCTACCCCGACCAAAATCGCATCGTGCTGTCTCCGCAGTTCGTGCACCTCCGCGCGCGCCCGTTCGCCCGTGATCCAGCGGCTGTGTCCTGTGACCGAAGCGATTTTGCCGTCCAGCGTGCTCGCCGTTTTCACCGTCACAAACGGGCGCTTCGTCGTGATGTAGTGGAAAAACACCTCGTTGAGCCTTTTCGCTTCCGCTTCGCCTACCCCGACGAGCACTTCCACTCCTGCGGCGCGCAGCTTCTCCACGCCTTTTCCAGCCACGAGCGGATTCGGGTCCAGCGTCGCAATCACAGCCCGGCGAATCCCCGCCGCCACTACCGCATCGGCGCAAGGGGGCGTTTTTCCGAAGTGGCTGCACGGCTCCAGCGTCACGTACAAAGTAGCGCCAGCCGCCTTTTCCCCTGCCATGCGCAGCGCATGCACCTCCGCATGCGGCTCCCCGGCACGCAAATGCGCGCCCATGCCTGCAACTGCTCCGTTGCTCACCAGGACTGCACCGACCAGTGGATTGGGGCTGGTCTGGCCGTGGGCCGAGCGCGCCAGCTCCAGCGCCAATGCCATGAACCGCTTGTCCTGCTCCATGTAAAACCTCCTTTTTCCTGCCTGGATTCCAGCCAAAACAAAAAGCCCTCGAAACCTCAAGCGTTTCAGGGCATAGGGAAAGAAGCCTTCTCGCATTCGTTTTTTGCAAAAATAACGATGCCAAAAAGCGCAGTCAGCTCTTCTTCCATCCGGACTTTACCGTCGGCTCTGGAGTTGCACCAGATCAGTCGCAAACCGTCACGGTCCACGAGTCGCGGGCTCAGACGATGGTTCGCCATCGCCATTACCGCCGGTCAGGAATTTCACCTTGCCCTGAAGATTTTCGCTATGAAGTTGCGGAATAAAAAACGCCCGTGAGAACATGCTCAGGGCGTAGGGAAAGAAACCTCGCAAATGCCTGTTTTTGAAAAAACAGCTCTGAGGTTATGCCAATACCTTCTCCCATCCGGACTTTACCGTCGGCCTTGGATTTGCACCAAGTCAGTCGCTATCCAACTGCGATAGCGAGTCGCGGGCTCAGACGTGCGTTCGTCATTACCGCCGGTCGGGAATTTCACCCTACCCTGAAGGCTGGTATTCAGTTAGGCAAAGTATAGCACATTTTTCACGTTCGCTGTCATTTTTTTAGGCAGAAGTGTTTTTCTCCTGCCTGCAAGCTTTGTTACAACATAGTCAGCAGCTCGCGCAAATCCGCAATGTACGCTTGCGGTGCCACGTCATGGCGCTCCATGTCTTGCGCATGTCCCTGGTAGGCGATAAACGCCACCTCCCCGTCCTGCGCGGCTTTTCCGTCAATCCAGGAATCCCCGACCATCGTCCAGGCCGAAGCAGGCATATCGGGATACTGCCTGCGAATGTAATGAATCCCGGACGGGTGCGGCTTCAAGGTCGTCATCTGCTCGCGCGCCACAATCTTCTCGAAGCAGCCCGCAATACCGGTTTGGTGCAGCGCTTCCTCTGCGGCAGCGTAGGCGTTGTTGGTCAAAATGAACAAATGATGCCGCTCCATGAGCTGCGCGAGCACTTCCTGGGCATGGTTCTCGAGAACAGCCTCGTGCATCCCCGCCTTTTCGATTGCCGTGACGGCTCCCCACATCTCCTGTTCGAGCTGGCTGGTCAGCCTGCCCGACTTTCGGCCAAGCTCGATCAGTTGCGAGGCGGTATGGCTGTGCCAGTCGAAGGTCGGCTCTATCAGACCATGCTCCGTCCACAACTGAAAAATTGCCTGCTTCATTTCCGCAAAATTGATCTTCGAGTGCAGCAGCGTATTGTCCATGTCAAAAATGATGCCTGTTGCAAAGCGTCTGTTCATTTCCTTTCCAGCCCCCTCGTCTTCGGTCCGTTCCCGTCTCTTGCGCTCGCAAGCCGCTTTTTTCAGTATAGCAAACAAGCTGCTCCCCCGATTGCCGAATGCTGGAAACAGGACTTTTTCCATATGGAGAACCAAAAATGACATAGAATATTTTCTACGTATGATGAAGAGGAGATGATGATACGTGATGAAAAAGAAAGCGTGGGCGCACGTCGCTCTGTCGCTCTTCGCAGCAGTGGCGATCAGTGCGTGCAGCCAGCCAGCTTCAGTGGATCAACCGGCACAGCAAGCGGAACAGCAAACACCGCAACAGTCAGCGCAGCAACCAGCACAGCAGACTGCGCAACAGCCGACCCAGCAAACTTCCGGCGACACTGCTGCCCAGCCTGCCTCTGAACAGAAGCGGCCGGAATATCTCCCAGCCGATTTCCCGCTCCCGGAGGTCGCCGAAATTAGCACCTCGCATTCCGAAATCAAAGACGGCAAAAAGTTTGTCCTGCTCATTTTCAGCACAAAGGAAAGCATGCCAGCCGTAACCAAGCTGTACAAAGACTACTTCAAGACGCAAAACCTCTCTGACTCCGGGCAAACCATCGACGACTAAAACATCATTATTCAGGGAGGCAACATCGAGAAAAAACAGTCCTGGTCGATGATCGGCGGCCCGCTCAGCGGCCAGGAAGGCGTCATCGAGCTGACTGTCACCTGGGCGGAGCAGTAAGCAAGGGCAGCCATCTCCATGAAAAAAGCGACAGCTCGCACGCTGCCGCTTTTTTTCGTTTCCGCCGCGCCTTCTACGGGCTGTCGTCCATACCTTCCATGGGCGCACGCGGCACATCCGGCTTGCCTTCCGGATTGTTGTACAAATACTGCGGCACGTCGCCGATGATGAGGGAGTGCGTGATCGGGATTTTCGTCGTAACCGTCTGCTCCTCGGTCGCAAACGGAATGACGATGCGCAAGTCGACCTCTACGAAAATGTAGACCGTGGCGAGCACCATGTTGATGCCCGCCTCCTTCAGCTCTGTCTCCAGCTTCGTTTTCACAGAGCCGATCGGCACGAAGGTCACGGGCAAGTTCGGCCCCATTTGCGCCAGAAACGTATTCCCTGTCGCCAGGCCAAGCGGAATCGTGCGGTCCACTTTTTCCGTCTCGAACTCCTGGAGCTTGTTCTGGACGCGCGAGGTGGTTTCGCCGACAATTCTTGCGTACTCCTTGAAGTTGAACTGATACGCCTGAATTTGCCCCTCGTTGTTCTTCTCGATCTTCACGATCTGGTTGAAGTCGACGCCTTGCTGGGAAATCCGCTTGGTGACCGCATCCGTAATCGCTTCCTTCGCCAATTGCTCTGCTTTTTGAGTAGCCAGGATCAACAGTGTCGGCTCCAGCCGATGCTGCAAAAAAACGAGCGTCTGAATCGACAGCACAAAAAAAATCACCAGCGCGATCAAAAACGCTTTCGTTCGGGAAAGCGGGTTTCTCCAACGCCGACGGGGTCGAAATATAGCCACTCCCGTCACCTCCCAATTGGTACATCCTATGGTGAGTGACGGGAAAAAAGACTACCCGCGACGAGCGCCGCCCGCTTGCTGTGCCTTGCGCACATAGCATCCCAGACCGAGCAGTGCCAGAGCCAAAAGCGCCTGCGCGACGGCGACCATCGCTGCCAATCCTAAGACAGCGGAAATCGCGGGCGCCGCCAAAAATCCGACAAAAAACCCGCTGCGGCTAAACAAGCCCTGTACCCCCAGCACCTTGCCGCGCACCTCGTTTTTGGCCTGCTGCAACAGCGTGCTCTCCAAGACTTGAGCCGCTCCGCCAAAAAGCCCCGCGCCCGCGAGCAAAAGCAGCGCCCAAACCGCACCGTCGGCGGCAAACGCAAGCACGATGAACACAGCCAGGAGCCAATGCGCCCCCAGCATCCCAGGCCAAGGCGCAACGGGAATGCGCCCCACCAGATAAGCGCCGAGCAGGCCGCCGACACTCATGACTGACCACATCATCCCGTGCAAGGTCGCGTCCCCGTGGCTAATCTGATCTGCCAAAAACGGCAAACCGTAGTTATGCGAAGCCGTGCTGATCGACAGCGGCGCAGCCAGCAGGCTGATGGCAAGCAATACGGGCGCGCTTTGCAAGTACCTGACGGCTGCCCGCATGCCACGCTCCTTTTGCTTCCCCCCGCTGTCTCCGGCAGAGCGCTCGCCAGCCGCCCCGCTTTTCGGCCATGCCCGGCTCTCCCAGCGCATCCGGGTCAAGAGCAAAGCCGAGAGGAAGAAGCTGGCTGCATCTGCGCCAATGACGAGCGCGTAGCCAACACGGTCAGTCAAAAAGCCCCCCAGCACAAAGCCCGCCATGCCTACGAGCGATTCCAGGCGCACCTTGAGCCCGTTCACCCACACCAGCCGCTCCATCCCGAACATCTGCGGCAGCGAAGCCTGAAAGCTGATCGTAAACAGCGTGTACAGCATGCCTTTGAGAAACGCTGCGGCAACCACGACATACGGATGCGGAGCAGCGATGATTGCGAGAAGCGCAAGTCCTGCTCCGATATCGCTTGCGATCATGGCATGCCTGCGGTCCATCCGGTCAGCCAGCATGCCCGCAAACGGGCTGAACAGCATGCCGCCTACCTGACGGGCGACAAAAAAGGCCGTCAGCCAAAAGGCGCTATGCTCAAATGTGAAAATCAACGCGCTGCACGCGATCAAATCCATTCGCGAGCCAAGCGAAGACAGCGCATTGACGTACAAGTAATGTTTTACGTTCATGTGTGCCAAACCTCCTGTCAGTCGCAGGCGGTTCGGACAGACGCCCCCCGCTACAGGGTGCGTACACTGATTGTGGCAGTTGACATGCGCATGCCTCCTCATGTGTTGAGTTGGGTACAAACCATTGTTGAACTTGGACAATCACTTTTGACGGGGGCCGTCCCCTCACCGTCTTCGTGCGGCACCAACTGCCGTATCCCCATGATAGAGCGAGGCAAGCTGCCTTGTCACGCCAAATCGTTTGACTGGCCTTCGCAAAAAAACGCGCTTCCCCTACGTCAGACTGCAACCGTTTCTCATATGGTAAGGGGAAGATCTTTTTTCGCCTCAGGAGGTTTGTCATGAATTTGCAACGTTTGGAACAAGCATTTGGCTCCCTCGTTTTCCCCAGTCACGCTGAGCTGAGGCAGGCGCTCGTTTCCCTTTCGCTCTGCCCAGAAGATATCGCGTCCCACATTCCCCAGCCTGAACAGCTCCCCTACGGACGCAAAATTTTGTACCAGACGCCGCACGTCGAAGTCGTCCTGATCCATCTGCCCAGCATGCAGGAGTCTGTCCCGCACAACCATGGCGATTCCTTTGGCTGGGAATGGATCATTTCCGGGACGCTCACCAATGTCGTCTACCTTCCTGCCGATCGCGAGGGAGAGGTGTTTCGCGCCCAGACAACCCATGTCAGCGCCGGAGACTGCTACTACGTCGCCCCCGGCGAAATTCACGCCATCCGCAACAACACAGACGCGCCGGTGTACTCGCTCAACGTCTACACGCCGCCGCTGCAAAACTCCCGGCAGTATCACCCGACCACTTCTGCGACCTGACGCAACGAACACACGCTCATGAAAAAAACAGTACGCCCCCCACCGACGGCCGTACTGTTTTTTCTTCGCCTACAAATTTTCCGTGATCTCCGACAGCTCGTCCGCGGAGCTGGCTACTTGCGCCACAGCCTGGTTCATATCCTCCATGACCTTGAAGAAGTTTTCCAGCTCTTTTTGAATGTGCGAGCTCTGCTCCTTGCTGTCCGAGACAGCGTTGATAATGCCCTCGAAAAACGCATTCGTCTCGTCCGTCATTTTTGTGCTCGACTTCACGAGCCCCTGGATTTCCAGCACGACCGATGACAGGACAGTCGTTTGCTGATTCGTTCTCTCGATCAGCTCCCGCACGCCGAATACCGATTTTTTCGTCTGCTCGGCCAGCTTGCGCACCTCGTCGGCTACGACCGCAAAGCCTCGCCCCTGCTCTCCGGCTCTCGCGGCTTCGATCGCCGCATTGAGCGCCAACAGATTGGTCTGCTCGGCAATCGCCGTCACCACGTCGACAATTCCGCGAATTTTTTCCGCGTTGTCCTCCAGCGTGTTCATTTCTTCGGAAATTTGCTTCACGCTCTGCTGGATCAGCCCCATCTGCTCCTGCTGCTTCTCCAGCTTTTCCTTGCCCTCCCGGGACAGCTCCTGCGCCTTGCTGGAAAAATCCGTGCCGTTTTCGGCGTAGCGAAGCACTTCGCGCGACTGCTCCGTCAGTTGCTCGACGGACGCGCTGTTTTCCTCCGAGACGGCTGCCAGCTCATGCGCGGAATTGGTCAGCAAAACCCGCAGTTCGTCCTTTTTGGCCTGCTCGGCGCGACGAACACGCTCATGTTCATTCTCGTATTCTTCCAGCACGATTTGCTGCTCGATGTTGAGAATTTTGCTCACCGCAGTGAGCGCCAGCACGAACTCATCCTTGTCCGCGATGTTTTTATGCAGAATATCCATAATGGATATGAACAAATTTTGAAACGCACTCAAGTACCATTTCGGCTCCAGTCCGATCCGCATGTGAATGATGGCGATCCTGCTGCGCTGCTCGATGTACGCGGCGTCGATACAGCCGTTGAACATCTCTGTGATATGGCGGGTCAGTGTGCCCTTCAGTCTGGCAATGGTGCTGTTTTTGTCCACAATGCTCATGAGCAGTGGTTCAGTTTCAATATTCGAATAAAAGAAGTCTACAATTTTGTCAATATTGCGAACGATAAGCGGTTGAAGCGCTTTGACAATCGACAAGTCCTCCTCTGTCAGATGGATCAGCGCCAGTTGCCTGGAGAGGGTGGTTTGCCCGTGAAGCTGTACTTTTCCCTGTTCCTTGCGCTCCTGGAAAAACGACTCCTTTTTGACTTTTCCTTTCAATCCAAACAGGCTGGAAAATGGACATGTACTCATACGCCGAACTCCTTTTTACCGAATAAAAAATGGCTGTACTAACCATATTAGGTAGAGTAAACGAATAATTTCCAATTGGCATATCCTTTTAATTATATACCCGATTCTTCTATCGTGTAAACCACGCCCCAAACAAAGAGAGCGCCCTTTCTCTTGAAAAGGAAGGCCCCCTCCACGCTCTACATCTCTGCTTTTTTCACTTCTGCCTTTTGCAGCTTCCAGCCCGTCTTGTCCCATTTCCACAGCGACTCGACGTAGGCAATCGTGTCGGCGTTGGCTACGCCGCTCACCCGCTGCACGCCTTTCAGCTCGCAGACGCCGTCGCGGTTCTCGTCCACAGGCGTAAGCACGCTGAAGCTGTTCGGCATCACCTCGGTCGGCGTCAGCAGCTTTCCGTCCTTGTACACCCCGTTTTCGTCGTATATTTTTTTGCGGTCAGTCAGGTCGAGAACGGTGGTATGGTTCGTCTCCTTGATGTGAATCGGCACTTTGTAGTTGTCCTGGTACGAACCGGTGATCGTCAGCGGCTGCGGCACCGGCAAAACGACAGGCTTGTTGTCCTTGTTGCCAAACAGGTAAAACTCCGATGTTCCGCCGCTGCCGCCCGTCGGCGCCTGGAGCAAAATTTGTTTCGTGCCGTTTCCGATGAAATCGCAAAAAGCCATGTCCGGCTGATACCCGCCATACGGTGTCGTAAAAAACACCGTCTTTTTCGCCACCGGATCTTGCACCATCACCTTCAGCTTTTCATAGTACGGGCTGTCAGCGGCAAAGCGGTGGCCGAGCAGCGTCACGACATCCGGACGCCCGTCTCCTGTGACATCTTGCCGTTTGATCTGAATTTCCTCATACACGCTCGGCGGCGGCTGAACCTGGCGCGCTTCCCGAGCGCTAACCGGTTGCCCTGCTGCTCCCGCGATCAACCCCCACGCCAGCACGGCTGCCATCCCTACTCGTTTACCCTTCCACATATGCATCCACCTTTTTACGTTTTCGCTATCGTTCGTAGTATGTTAGAAAAATCGCCAGGCCATGCCGTTATTTTTGCGAAAACTGCCCCGTTTCCAAAATGGCTAGATGCAGGAAAGTGCGGTACACTATTCCAAAGAACGTTGACCGTCTCTGGCAAGCAGACGAGCCGATTGTCATACGTATGAGAATGACAGCCAAACAAGGAGGCGAGACAAGGGTGGATACGCCAAAAAAACGGCGGGCCGCACAGGCTCCCCCCAGCCGCGAAGCGCTGCGCTCTGCCTATGAGCTGATTCTCACACGTATTTTGCCACGTCTGCCGCCATCCCCTCACTCTACTGGCAGGAGATGCACGCATGAAGATACGACTGATCGAAAACGGCCTCATAACGGAAATAGATGACGTGGAGGAAGCTGTCGCAGTGCCCGGAAAAGGCTTCTATTGGATTGACGCTTCTCCCTTCGACCTCGATATTTTGCAGCCGCTGTTCGGGCTTCACCCGCTCGCGGTCGAGGACTGCATCGACGAAGAAGAGCAGCGGCCCAAGCTGCAACTATACGACGACCATTATTTCATGGTGCTAAACGGCATCGCCTTCCACAATCAGGACATTTTCCTACGGGAGATCAATATTTTTCTCGGCAGCCATGCGATCATTACCGTGACCAAGCAGGAAGCGCCAGAGTTCGCTTCCATGCTCCCCATCGTCCGGGAAAAAGAAGTGAACCACCCGGACACTTTTTTGTATCATCTCGTCGATCAGATTGTGGATCGGTATTTTGATGTGACGGAAAAAATCGAGGACTTGATTGAAGCGCTGGAAGAGGAAATTTTGATGAACACCCGCAAATCCCACCTCGACCAGATCATCGGGCTGCGCAGCGAGATTTTGTACGCGCGAAAAATGCTCGTGCCGCAACGGGATTTGATTGATGCCTTGCACAAAAAAGAACTCCCGCTGATTCGGCCGAAGCTGCGGAAGTACTTTGGCGATATTTTGGAGGATGCGAGCAAGATCGTGGAGAACTTCGAGACGTTTCGCGACTTGATCGGAAACTTGCGCGAAGCCTACCAGGCAGCTCTCGCCGGGCGGGCAAACGACATCATGCGCGTGTTTACCGCCCTGACCACGATTTTCATGCCGCTGACGATCGTCACGGGGATTTACGGCATGAACTTCGACTTCATGCCGGAGCTGCACTCTCCTTACGGCTACTACATCGTGCTTGGCTGCATGGCGGCGATCGGCTTGACGATGTTCATCCTGTTCAAGAAAAAAGAGTGGCTGTGAACTGGCTAGACGAGGTCGCCACACGCCACGATCATCAGCGAAAGCATTTTCGACAAATCGCATTCATACGGCTGAGCCAGATCCTGCCCTTCTTCATTGACCAAGATGCGGATGATGGGGCGGCTTGGCATGCCTTTGTTGGAATCCACAACCACGCCGGATACGCCTGTGTTGAGCGTCACGCTCAAGCCTACCGGGTAGAGCGCAATCTTGTCGCGCAAAGCTTCGACATAAAACTGGTCAAACAATACGCCTGACCCGGAATAGAGCACTTCCATCGCTTCGTGCGGCAGCATCCCCCGGCGGTAGACGCGATGCGAGGTCAAGGCGTCGAATACGTCAGCGACGGCCATCAGGCGGCCAAAAGGGTGAATCTCTTCTTTTTTCAGATGACGCGGGTACCCGGAGCCGTCCCAGCGCTCGTGGTGCTGGAAGGCGCAGTGCGCGGCGAGCAGCGGGATGTCGTCCTGCCTGCGCAGCATCTCGAAGCCGATTTCGGCATGCTTTTTCATCACTTCAAACTCTTCTGTCGTCAAGCGGCCCGGCTTTTTCAGGATTTCATCCGGAATGTGCATCTTGCCGATGTCGTGCAGCATGCCGCCGATGGAGATATCCAAAATCTCTCTTTCCGTACAGCCTGTGTTGATCGCCAGTGCCGTACTGTAGAGCGCGACGTTGAAGGAATGGCTGAAAATGTAGTTATCGAAGGCGCATGCGTCGGCGAGCAGGTTCATGGCTGATTTGCTGCCTTTCAGTTCGTCAGCGACAGCCGACATGACTTGCCTCAACTGGCGGCCCAGATTTTTGTCCGTTAACAGTTGCTGCCATTTTTGCGGCACTTCCTGAACACTGCGAAACGTATCGTGAATAATGAACATCGCCTGTCTGCGCGTGCCTTCGGAAATGACTGTATCCACCATGATATCGTCCGTGCGAGTATCTTCTATGTACAGGCTGTTGATGTTCTTGCTCTTGAGGCGCTCGATCATTCGCTGGGTCAGCTCTACTCCCGCCCCAACGAGTACCGTTCCGTTTTCTGCGTAGATGGAACGGGCAAGCTTGTCGCCCGGCCGGCATTTATGAATGGATTTCAGTCTCATTTCCAACCTTCGCCTTTCATCAGAGTACCCCTATTATAGCGTGATTCGACGTAATTCTACATGAAAAAATTTCTAGCTCCCAAGAAATCGCGCCCACAAAAAACACCTTCGTCTCATCGACAAAGGCGTCCTTGTTTCAGCGTGTATCGTTATCTGTGTATGCTACAGCATTTTGACGACGGCTTCCCGCCCGATCATGCCGGCCGTGATTCCTTGCGCCTCTGCTGTCGTCGTCACGGATTCCAGCGGCGCGTCCAGCAGCTCGTCGATCGTCTTGACGCCGACGGCTCTGCCCGCAATAATTTCGCGGCTGGCCAGCCGTTCATTCAGCAAGCCCACGTCCAATGCCCCGCACATGATGTAGCCTTTGTCTGTCGTCACCGCAAGCAATGTCGTCTTGGGCAGCCGCACGGTGACTGCGATCGCCGTCCCTTCCGGAAAGTGGATAGGCTGTACTTCGACCATCCCGCTCCCTCCTTTTCTCTCCTGCTTTTGCGTTACCATCCTATGACACAGGAGCCAAAAGTGTGTGCCGCCAAGCGGCGCATTCAATGCACGAGCGGTGCCGGGAACTGTTCATCCTCCATCGCGACCTTGCGCTTCATCACTTCGATCATGTACGTAGCCAGCATGTGAAACAGCTCTTCCTCGTCCATGCCCTCCACCAGCTCAAGCAGGTCGTCGCGCGTCTGCTCGTGCAAAACGCCGACAACCACTGCCGTAATATCCTCCTCGTCGCCATTGAAGTGTCCTTTGTACAGTTCGTAAACTTCGTCGATAAACCTCATCGCTCATCCCCCTTGCTTCTCTCGATAGCATGCCCAGAACCGGGCGAGGGCACTTTTTCCCATCTCGGCAAAAAAGCGTTTTGCACAAGCGCTGTGTCGGTAATCGTGCTGGCGATCACCTCGCGAAGCATTTCCGGAAGAAAATACTCGATCTCCCTGCCCTGCAGCAAATCGGGGAACAGGCGGTTGTACATGAACATGTCGACCGTTCCGACCCGATACTCCCGCTCCCTTGCCAGCGGCTGACCGTTGACCTCGATCGCCACGATATGCGGCTCCTCGGAGTCCTCATACCGGATGCGCAGCCCGTCCACCGCCATCCAGCCTTCGATTTTGCCGCGAAAACCGCAGCCGCGCAGCTCGCGATGCACGATCTGCGGCTGGATCGCCTGCTCCAGCACGGCAGCGAGCTGACTGCCGGTGAGCGTCACGGCACAGGCGTTGATCGGATGAGGCACACTTTTCAGCAGTTGGGCAAAAGTCAGGCTGCCGCGCTGCAAGTCAGACAGCAAAAGCCCGCCGTTGGCAATTCCCACTTCAGCCCCTGTCCACTTGCGAATGCTGGCTGCCAAAAAAGAGCCGAACGGAGTCTCCTCCGTCCAGTTGACGCGCAAATCCCGCTCCAGCCTGGCAATCGGCCGAATCAGGCTCGCATGGGCCCGTTCGTGTTCTTTTTGCAAAAAAGCGAGCAGCCGCTGGTCCGGCTCGTACTGCCCGGTTTCAAACAGCTCTGCCGAAACGTCTGCGATCTGTTTGGCCGCGCGGTCCCAGACGAGCCTGATGTGGCCGACGTGCTCGCCGAAGCGGCCCGTCTGGGCGATCAGCGTGTTGCCCACCCGTTCGCCATGCGGCAGCGTATGATGGGTATGTCCGCCGAGGATCACATCCAGTCCCTCGACCTCTTGCGCAAGCCGGCAATCGGTCGGGTAGCCGAGGTGAGACAGCAGGATGACGATATCGACAGAAGAACGCAAGGCGGCCACTTGCTCACGCAAAACAGGCAGCGGCTCGCGGATTTCCCAGCCCATGTTCTGATAGGAGGAAAAAGGGATGGTCATGCCGAGCAAGGCGATGCGCAGCTCCCCAAACGTGTGGATCGCATACGGGACAGCCCAGGCCGGAGGGGCCATCGTCGCTCTGTCCAGCAGGTTGCCGACGATGACGGTGAAGCCGGCTTGCTCGTACATCGAATCGAGCTTGCTTTTCGGCAGCGTGATCCCCTCGTTGTTGCCAATCGTCGCGTACTGGTAGCCGCATCTGTTCAGGACGCTCACATTCGTTTTCCCGAAGCTCGCCTCCGAGCGGACGTCCATCCTGTCCATATGGTCCCCGATGTCGACGGTCAGCACATGCTCCTGCTGGCTCTCCCACTGCTCGCGGCGCGTTTTCAGGCAAGTCGCAATCTGCGGCATTTTTTCGAAATGGCTGTGCAAATCGTTGGTGTGCAGCAAATGCAAGGTACAGGTGTCCGCCACGACTTTCCCCTCCCTTTGTCTCTCTTCGTTATCCGATAACCGCTTTTATTATCATTTGTACCGCAATCGCCAAAATCAAGATGCGCAAAAACAGGACGATTGTGCGCCCTTTCAGCTTGCTCGCCACGATGGCGCCCAGCTTTCCGCCCGCCCATGCGCCTGGGGCAAGCATGGCGGCGTACAGCCAGTTCACATGGTCGTGGAAAATGTTCGTCACCGAGCCAACCACCGCCGAGAAAAAAATGACCAGCATGGAGGTAGCTGTGGCGATATGCGGAGGAAAACGGTACAGCAGCATCATCGCCGGAACCATCAGCACGCCGCCACCCACGCCGAACAGCGAGGACGTGATCCCGACAAAAAAGGCGATCGTAATGACGCTCCACCTGCTATATCCATACTCGTATTCCTTGCCTTCGTTGTCGACGAACTGCCGCTTCACTTCCCAGTTGATCTGGCGCGGCCGGAGTTTGTCCTTGACCATCAGGACCACGAACATGCACAACTGAAACAGGCCAAACAGCAGTGTAAAATCTTCTGTTGCTAGTAATGTATTAAGGTAGACACCCACGATAGCACCCGGTGCGCTGCCGATAAAAAAAAGCAGGGCACTCTGCATGTCGACCTTTTTTTGTTTGATGTACGAGATGGATGACGACAAGGCCGTCACCGCAATCACGAGCAAGGAAGTCGCAGCCGCCACCTGCGGAGGCATCGAACCCGGCTCATACCAGTTGGCGAAAAACATCAGCGCCGGCACAAAAAAGATGCCGCCGCCCAGCCCGGCGATACTGCCGATCACGCCAGCGACTACCCCAATTAGCAAAAACAACGCAGCGATAGCTACAAGCATGGCTACCCTTCTTTCTTCCTTTTAGAACAACTCCATCTGTCGAGGGTTCAAACCGCTCGGATCGAGTCCGAGCATGTCTGAAAACTGCTTGGCATTCGCTGCCGCATCGCCTCCAGAGTTATTGTTGAACAAAATGCAAACTTCATCCGCTTCCTGCTCGATCTTGCGAATGTGGACGAGCCACTCTGTCAGCTCCTGCTCGCTGTAGCGGTACAGGTAGCGCACGTCGCGCCAGTTTTGGCCTTCGCCCGGATCGCGCCACCCTGCTTTGTTGCGCCCGTGGAACCGGACAATCGCCAGAGCAGGATGCGTGACGGCTGGCACGATCGGGACCGAACCTGTTCCCACCTGCGGCTCGTCGCACAGGACGTGCACCGCATGGATCTGGCGCAAAAAGTCCAGTGTGCGCTCCGCAAAACACGCTTCAAACCAGCTCTGGTGGCGAAACTCCACGGCAAACGGATAAGCGGCCAGCGCCTGACGGCAAGCCTGGACGTACTGGACGTGCTCGCGCGTGCAATCGAACCACGGCGGAAACTGAAACAACAGCGCCTTCAGCTTGCCCGCCTCCACCAGCGGCTGGATGCTCTCTTCAAACTGCGCGAACAGCTCGCGGCGGTTGACAGGGGCATCCCCTCGCAGATGGCCGGTCATCGCTTGATGCGGCTTCACGATAAATCCAAAGCGGTCCGGCGTATCCCGGACCCACGACTCGTAATTGCGCTGTGGTAAAATGGCGTAGAAGGAGCTGTCCACCTCCACGATCGGAAAGTGGCTGGCGTAAACAGCCAGCTTGTCACGGCTCCGTACACCCTGGCCGTACAATGTGTCATGGTCGCCCCACCCGCAGACTCCCACATGTATCGTACTCATGGCACAAAAAACCTCCGGATTTTAATGGAATAGAGCAGAAGGAGGACGATTCCTCATGCAATCAACGGACTGGTTAGGTGAACCCTTTGCGTCTAAGGATAACAAAATATGTTTGGAGCGAAAAGTAGCGAAACGCCTCCTGTATGCTGCACAAGAGGCGTTTCCCTATGAATATTCTGCCCTGCTCGTTGGCAGAGGGGCAGCGATTACCGATTTCATTTCCATGCCAATCTCTTTGGACAAGCACGCCTTTTCCTGGGATGGCCCTGCGTTTCTCCAGGCGGTTGGCGACATTCGCAAGCGCCATCTGCAATGGCTGGGCGTCCTGCACACCCATCCGCACACCGCTCCCATCCCTTCCGCGCGGGATGCGGCGGGCTGGCACTACCCATCGCTGTCCTACTGGATTGTCGGCCTGGCCGCGGATGTTCCCGATTGGCGCGTCTACCAATGGCAGGACGGCAGATTCGTTGCGCGCGACTACACGCTTACGGACGCAACAGAAGTGGCAGACACCTCGTCTGCCGACTCCGCGTCGTCTCCAAAAAATTCCTGATACAAGGCGATGACGGCGCGGTTCGCTTCGGCCGCTTTGACGCCGAACATCATGCTGACCTCAGACGAGCCTTGGTTAATCATCTCCAGGTTGATTTTCGCCGCCGCGAGCGCAGTCGTCGCTCTGGCGGTCGTGCCGACCGATTGACGCATACCTTCCCCGACAATCATGACGAGCGCGAGGCTGTGCTGCACCGCGACATCATCGGCTTCCAACTCGCGGAAAATGCGCTCGATAATCCGCTTCTCCTTGTCTTCCGTCAGGTCTTTTTCGCGCAGGATGACGGAAATGTTGTCAATGCCAGAAGGGGTATGCTCGTAGGAAATGCCTTCCTCCTCGAAAATTTGCAACAGCTTGCGCCCAAAGCCGATCTCGCGGTTCATCAAAAACTTGCTGACGTAGATGCTGCAAAAGCCGCTGTCGCTGGCAATCCCCGACACCCGGTTTGTCGCGTAGGGACGCTCGGCTACGATCATCGTTCCCGGCGCAGACGGGTTGTTTGTATTTTTGATGCAAACGGGAATGTCCGCCTGGTACGCCGGAATGAGCGCTTCCTCGTGAAAGACGCTGAAGCCCGAATAGGACAGCTCGCGCATCTCGCGGTACGTGATTTCTTTCACTTTTCGCGGATTGGCGATCAGATTGGGGTTGACGACGTACACCGAATCTACGTCGGTGAAGTTTTCGTACACGTCCGCAGTCACCGCCGCAGCGAGAATCGAGCCGGTAATATCCGAGCCTCCACGCGAAAACGTCACCAGCTCCCCGCTCGCCGCATAGCCGAAAAAGCCCGGAAAGACCGTAATCCCCTTTCTCTCCCGCAGCGCGGCAAGCTGCTCGTACGCCTCCGGCAAGACGTGGGCGTTGCCCGCTTCATCTGTCACCAGCATTCCGGCGTCTTTCGGATTCACATAGCTGGCCTCTTCGCCCAGGCTCCGCAAGTAGTGCGCCACGATCTTCGCGCACGTATCTTCTCCTGCGGCTTTGACCGCGTCCATAAACCGTTCAGCCGACAGCCCCTTTCGGTTGCTCAGCACCGCATCAAGCTCGCTTTCCAGTTGCTGCCCGGCTTCCTCTCCCAGTCCCAGCTCCGCCACGATCTCCCGATAGCGCTCAAAAACAGCCTGTTTTTCCGCGTCCGCCTGTCCGTCCAGCAAAAAACGGGTGGCGTAGCGAATCAACAGGTCGGTTACTTTCGTGTCGTCCTTATGTCTTTTGCCAGGTGCCGAAACGACGACAATCCGCCGCTTTCGATCAGCCAAAACGATGCTGCATACTTTTTTTATTTGCTCGGCATTCGCCAGGGAAGTGCCACCAAATTTTGCTACTTTCATCTCTACTCCTCCATCTATCCGCTCTTGTCCGTTCTTTTTCGTTCAGGAAGTCTGTTACTAGCTTAATGTATCCACCCAAAAAGTACAAGTGTCTTTTCCACGAGGACTGAAAAGAATATTCCCGAACGGTTGGCGCATAGTAACGGGAGATAGATTCAATGAGAGGTGCCACCGATGAAAAAACATATGCGCTTTTGGCTCATCACCTGTGCCGTTTTGCTCGTTACTTCCTATAACCAGTCCGCTTTGGCGCTGCGTGAAAAAAATCGCGAATACTACGAGACGCGCGGCGAAATCGTCTGGGAGGTGCCGACAAACAGCAAGGTGATCGCCCTCACCTTTGACGACGGCCCCGACCCGAGGTACACCCCGGAGATCGCTGCCCTGTTGAAAAAGTATGAGGCAAAATCGACGTTTTTCGTAGTCGGCTCGCGCGTCAGCCAATACCCGGAATTGGTTCGCTCGCTCGCCCAGGATCAGCACGAGATCGCGAATCACACCTTCAACCACCCCGACATTCGCAAGCTCACTCCCGAACGGCTGCGCGACGAGGTAGAAAAAACGCAGGAGGCGATTTTCTCCGCAACCGGAGTCAGGCCTCCACTGTTCCGTCCGCCTGGGGGATACTACAGCGAGTCTGTCGTCCATACCGCGAAGCAGGCCGGCTTTTTGATTGTCATGTGGTCGTGGCACCAGGATACGCGCGACTGGACAGACCCCGGCGTCAAAAAAATCGTCGACAAGGTGCTGGGCAACGCCCGCAATGGCGACATCGTCCTGTTCCACGACTACGGCGGAAACCGGAAGCAGACCGTACAGGCGCTGGAACAGATTTTGCCCGAGCTGCAAAAACGCGGCTACCGCTTCGTGACCGTCAGTGAGCTGATGAAGCACTCCGGCAACTTGAAGCAGGTGGACAGGGCCGATTAAAAACAGCAATCCCCCTTGTAAGCGAAGGGGGATTTTTGCGATGCGTTTTGATGCGTTTTGATGCATTTTGATGTGGCTCTCTATGCTTGGGTTATGCCTTGGTTTCTATGCTTGATGATCCGTCGGTTTGGCTGCTTGCGCCTTGTCTTCTGCGGCTTTTCCCGCCAGCAGGTTAGAGACGGATGGAGCGGATGGCTGGCCAGGAGCGGCAGCAGGATTGGCTGGGGCAGAGCCGCCCTTTTGCATGAAATCGCTAATCATTTTGTTCATGTCTAGACCGGAGACGTCTTTCAGCATCTCTGGCAGTTGCGCCATCAGCTTGGTGACGTTGCCGCTCAGCCGGTTGACGCCGTCGCCCTGGCCGCCGCCTGCATCCACAATCGTCACCTTGTCGATCGCTTTCATCGGCTCGGCAATTTTCGCAGCCAGCTCAGGCAGCATCTTGGCGATAATGTCCAGGACGGCCGCATGCCCGAACTTTTCGAATGCTTCCGCCAGCTTTTCCTTCCCTTCCGCTTCGGCTTCCAGCTTGAGACGGGTAACTTCTGCCTCGGCGCTTCCTCGCGCCTTTTCGGCTTCCGCGATCGCCAGACCTTCGAGTCGCTTCTGTTCCGCCATCGCTTTTGCCTCTGCCTCGATCCGGTACTTGAGCGCATCCGCTTCTTTCAGCTTTTTCGCCTTTTCCGCTTCTGCCGCCTGCTCCACCGAGTAGCGGTCCGCATCGGCTTTTTTCTTCACTTCCGCGTCATATTGCCGCTCGCGGCGCAAAATTTCTTTTTCCTCCAGCTCGATCTCTTTTTGCTTGCGCACGAGATCAATCTTCATTTCCTCTTCCGTTACCTGCTGTTTGGCGACAGCCTCCTGCAGCTTGTAGGCTTGGTCCGCACTGGCACGCGCTTTGTCCTGCTCCTGCTTGAAGGCGGCCACCTTCAATTCTTTTTCTTTTTCCGCTTCGGCGATGTTCGTTTCCTTCAACAGCTCGGCCTTGCGCGCTTCTTCCTCCGCCTGGGCCTGTCTGATCCGCGCTTCCTTGTCTGCGTCGGCCTGGGAAATCGTCGCGTCCCGCTTCACAGCCGCGATCTGCGGAATCCCCAACGCCGCCAGGTAGCCGTTTTTGTCGCGAACATCCTTGATCGTGAAGCTGACGACGGACAGTCCCATTTTTTTCAGGTCCTTCGCCGCGACCGACTGAACCTCCTGGGCAAAGCGCTCACGGTTTTTGTAAATTTCCTCTACCGTCATGCTGCCGAGAATCGCGCGCAGGTAGCCTTCGAGCACCTCCTGCGCCTCTGCGCGGAGCGCTTCGTCTGATTTGCCCATGAACTGCTCGGCTGCTGTGGCAATATCCTCAATGGAGCCGCCTACCTTGATGATCGCCACGCCGTCCGCCATGACGGGTACGCCCTGCTCGGTGTAAACCTCCGGAGTGGACACATCGAGCTTATGAGACAGAAGACTCAAAAAATTGGCCTGTTGAAAAATCGGAAGAATAAACGCGCCGCCCCCGCGGACGATCTTCATCTTGCGGCCGGATTCGTCGCTCAGCACGTTTTTCGTGCCCAGGTAGCTTCCCGTCACGATCATGGCTTCATCGGCGCCAACCGTTTTATACCGCGCCCAAAACGCGATACCTAACACGAGAAAGACTGCGACGACGACACCGACCGTTGTCAAAATGCCAGGTTCAAACATGTTCGCTCAGCTCCTTTTTATGAGTCAGTAGAGAAAGGGATTACGTACAGGACATGGTCGCGCACTTCGACCACCACGACACGGGTTCCTTGCGGGATGCTTTTTCCTTCCAGACTGGCTGCCATGTGGTAGGTCGTCCCGCTAATCATAGGCAGCAACACTTCGCCCAAGCCTTCTGCCGGAATCGTCGTCCCTACCTCGCCAAGCTTTCCGCCTAGCTGGGCCATCGAATAGCCCGTCGAGTTTTCCGCCTTGCTCATCGGCTTCACCCAGAGGAAGTACGCGAAGACCGCAAGCCCCGCCCCAATGACCACGGCCAAAGCAAACACGACCAGATCAGACAAGGAGGTAAACCGGGACATAATATACCCGGCGCCGCCAAAAGCGGTGAGGCCGCTTACAAAAGTGATTGGCTGAAACAGCGGCAGATGAAGCTGGTCGAGCCAATCCGAGACCGTATCGCCGAATAAAAGCGATATGACGGTATAAATAATGCCACTCACAAGGCAAACCATGTAGACGGTTTCAAGCACGTCCATATCCTGTCACTCCTTTCAAAAAATGCTTCTATTTTTCATACGAGCCAGCCGGGAAAAGGTTGCGTAAATAAGGAAAATCCCCCCTGGCAAACAGAGAGGATTTCCGTTGTTTATCCGAAAAACGTTTGAAAAAGCAAATACAGGTTCAGCCCCATGATGACTGTGGCCACGATCCAGGCCAGCCATTTCAGCCATCCGGCGTTGGCAAACTCGCCCATCTTCGCCTTGTCGCTAGTGAACTGGACCAGCGGCACAACAGCGAAGGACAACTGCAAGGAGAGGATGACCTGGCTCAAAATCAGCAAGTCAGTGGCCCCGCTCTCGCCGTACAGCGCGGTGACAATGACGGCTGGCACAATCGCGATCAGGCGGGTAATCAGCCTGCGCAGCCAAGGCGTAATCCGCAAGTTCAAAAAACCTTCCATGACGATCTGTCCGGCGAGTGTCCCGGTCAAAGTCGAGTTCATGCCCGCCGCAAGCAGCGCGACGCCGAACAAAATGCTTCCGAGCGTAGTTCCGAGCAACGGCGCCAGCAAATGGTATGCATCGGCAATATCGGCCACGTCCGTCATGCCTGCCTTGTGAAAGGTCGCGGACGACAAGATCAAAATCGCGGCGTTAATCGCCATCGCGAACACAAGGGCAATCGTCGAATCGAGCGTCGCGTATTTGATCGCTTCTTTTTTCCCCAATGTCGTCTGTTCGTACTGGCGCGTCTGGACGATGGACGAGTGCAGATACAGGTTGTGCGGCATGACCGTCGCTCCCAAAATCCCGATGGCGATGTAGAGCATCTCCGGATTTTTCACAATCTCGGCCGTCGGGATAAAGCCCCCGAAAATGCCTGCGATATCCGGCTGCGACCAAATCATCTCAAACGCAAAGCAGGCGCCAATCGTCACAATCAGGGCGATTACGAGCGATTCGATGTAGCGAAAGCCTTTGTTTTGCAAAAACAGCACGATCATCACGTCGAGAGCTGTAATGAGCACCCCGTACACGAGCGGAATCCCGAAGAGCAGGTTGAGCGCGATCGCGGCGCCGATGACTTCCGCGAGGTCGCACGCCGCAATGGCAAGCTCGCACAGCACCCACAGCCCCATGGCGACAGGCTTGCTGTAGTGATCGCGGCACGCCTGGGCCAAGTCCCGTCCGGTCACAATCCCCAACTTGCCGGCCAATGCCTGCAGCAAGATCGCCATCAGGTTGGACAGCAGGATGACCGACAGCAGCGAATAGCCGAAAAGCGAGCCGCCTGCAATGTCCGTCGCCCAGTTTCCCGGGTCCATGTAGCCGACTGCCACGAGATAGCCCGGGCCGGCAAAAGCAAGGAACTTGCGAATCCAGGAGCCTTTGGCCGGGATTTTCATGGAGCGGTGGACCTCCGGCAGCGATGGCGCAGCAGCCTCATTTCTCCAGCCTTGCTGATTTTGGGCCGCTTCGCTCGAATTTGATCTGGTTAGCATATGTCCTCACCCCAATTTGTGCATCAAGTCACTTTTTTTGCCCGAAGGCAACTTTTCGACAAAAAAATATAGGCACGAGCCTTCGACGCAAATATTTACCTAGCAAATTATATTTCTCATTATACTCCGATCGTGGCCTTTTGCAATGGCTGCGGTTCATTTCTGCTTGCGTCTTTTTTCTTCTCCTGCATATATTTGGACGCTTGTTAAAACACTACTCGTATTCCTTTTCAGGAGGTTTTGCTTTGAATTGGGAACAAGAAATCACAGAGAAAATGAATGGCAGCTTTGATTATGTAAAGCGGCAGCTACAGTGCGGGGAAAATGACTACAGCTTATTTTTTTAGAGTGCTTGGTCGATAGCAACTATATTCAGGATAAAATTGTGGAAAAACTGGCGGTTCCGGATTGCCCGTTTCCTTTTCGCTCTTTGGAAACAGCCCAGGAGGCCATAGAAGCGGTTTTATACGGCAATGTCGCGATCTACAGTCGTGCAGATCAAAAATGGTATCGGGCAAGCGGAACCGGGATGGAGCAGCGCAGCGTGCAAGAGTTGGAAAATGAAAGTACGCTCCGTGGCCCTCGTGACGCATTCGTGGAATCGTTGAGCACCAACCTTTCGCTCGTCCGGCGCAGATACCCGGAACTGAAAGTGGACATTCGGCAAATCGGCAGGCGAACGAAAACAAAAGTCGCGCTCCTGTACATAAACGGCATCGTCAACCCGGTCATTCTCGATGAAGTGAAAACCCGTCTCTCGACCATGGAGATCGACGGGGTGCTGGACAGCGGAACAGTGGAGCAGTGGATTGAGGATAGCTGGTACACTCCTTTTCCGCAGACGCAATACTCGTAGAATCCGGCGCGAGTCTTGCACATGCTGCTGGAGGGGCGCATTGCCATCATGGTAGACGGCACCCCGTTTGTGCTGATCGTCCCTGTCACATTTTCGATGCTGTTTCAGGTGCCCGACGATTATTACGAACGGTGGATGATCGGCTCGGCCATCCGCCTCGTCCGCATTTTCGGAGCCAGTATCGCTCTCATTTTGCCTTCCTTGTACATTGCGCTTATTTCCTACCACCCGGGAATGATCCCGACCCAGCTTGCGCTCACCATCTCTTCCGCCAGAGCGGAAGTGCCGTTTCCTTCACTTATGGAGGCATTCTTCATGGAGGTAACGTTGGAAATGTTGTGGGAAGCCGGGCTGCGTTTGCCTAAGATCATGGGCCAGACGATCGGCATCGTCGGCGGTCTCGTCATCGGACAAGCTGCCGTAGAAGCAGGCATCGTCAGCCCTGTGCAGGGGGCGCGATCCTGAAAGGAGATCGTCTCATCGGCTGGCTGAGCGATCAGGAAGTAAAAACGCTCCGCTGGATTAACGGAACGTTTTTGGCAGGCGATGAAGTGATCGTCAAGCAACTGGACAAAGACAAGAGGCCCCATTTCATTACGATGGAAGTAAAGGGCGCCCGCTCTACCGTCAAAACATCGGTCGAAAACGGGAAGCCGGTAATTACGCTGTTGATTCGCGGCGAGGGCAACGTGGCCGAAAACAGCTTCGACCATCGCCCTACTCTGGAAAAATCAGGAAGAAAGAAGAACAAATTAACCACACGCTCAAGCATCGGGCGGAAAATCTGATTGCCATGATGCAAAAAAATACGCGACCGACATCTTCGGCTTTGGCGAAGAATTTCGCAGGCATCAGTACGCTTACTGGAAAGCGCACAAAGACGAGTGGGATGACTTGTTCGCGCAGGCGGAAATCCGCGTACATGTGCAAACGTACCTCCGCCGCTTCGGCCAATTCAAATAACGATCATATGGGCGATAATCACGACCCCTGACAAGATGATGAGCGCGTAGCCTCCCCCTTTTGCGAAGGCCGCATCGCGGGTCAGTTGCCGATTGCGGTAGGCGATATAGTAGCGAAACGCAGGATCAGTCCGATTACCAAAGCAGAAGCGCCAAATAATACGAGGTCAGGATTCGATAAAACCGATGATGAGCGAAAATCCCATGGAACTCCCCCTTTTCCATACCGGTGTGATTTTCCTAGTATGGTCCAGGGAAGCGCTCCTTAACGCCTGCTTGTTTGCAGCACTTTTTTCAGGCGGCGAATCCCTTCCTCGATCTTTTCCGCGTCCTCCCACGAATAGGTCAGCCTCAGCCAGCCTGGCTCGGCGCCGTACACGCCGCCCGGTGTAAAGACGACTCCTTCTCTGATCGCCGCATCCAGCAGCTCTTTTTCCTCGATCGGTTCGTGCAGTCGGCACCAGATGTGATAGCTCCCGCCTGGCCTGTTCCATGCCGCAAACTGTTTGATTTCGGTTTCGAGTACGGTGTGCATCGCTTTTTGCTGCTGCAGCAAGTAGGCCGATAGCTTTTGCAACTGGCCGCGCCAGCATGCTTCCTGCAAAAAATGCCGCGCCAACTGCTGGGAAATGCTGCTCGTGCCGAAATCCATCTGCTGCTTGGCATCGGCCAGCCGCTCTACCACAGAGCGCGGCCCGACGAGCCAGCCGATGCGCAGCCCGGGCGCGATCGTCTTCGACAAACTGTTTACATACAGCACGTTGCCGGACTGGTCGATTGCCTTGATTGGCTTGGGAGGCCGGGGTTGGCCCGCCAGCGTAAGCGCCCCGTAGGCGTCGTCCTCCACCAGCGGAATCCGCTGCTCCTGGCATACGGCCAGAAGCTGCGCTCTCCTGGCTTCGCTCATCACGATCCCGGTCGGATTGTGATAGGTCGGGTTGACAAACACCATACGAATGCGCTGCTCGCGGTGCAGCGCCGAAACCGCCTCTGTGATGATGCCCTGCTCATCTTGCGGCAGGCGATACAGGCGCAAGCCCGCGGAGCTGAACAGCGGAAGCGAATACGAGTAAGAAGGCCCCTCCATGGCAATGGCATCTCCCGGATTCAGCAGGCATTGCGAAATCAGGTGCAGTGCCTGCTGCCCACCCGAGGTCACCAAAATCTCTTCGCTCGATGCCTCGATCCCGTAGTTCTCCGCCAAATGCGCCACCAGCACCTCGCGCAGCGCCGGGTCGCCTTTTGGCTGGGCGTATCCAAGCTCCAGGTTCATGTGCTGTAGCCCACCCAATTTTTCTGCGGACAGCGACGGGATCATCGAACTGTGCAACTCTGCTTTTGCCAGATTGATAATCCCCTCGTCCAGACACGCTTCCTGGATGCGCTTCGCCAGCGGATAGGCAGGCAAAAACGCCCCGCCATTTGTGTACTTGTACCAATTCGGCATCTGCCGGACTCCCCACAAATGGCGGCTTACCCATGTCCCGCTCCCTTGCCACGATTGCAGCAGCCCCATCGCGCGCAACTCCTCATAGGCCGCCGACACCGTCCCGCGATTGACGCCGTATCGCCTCGCCAATACCCGCTCGGGAGGCAGGGACGCCCCGGGCGGCAGCTCGCCGGAAACGATTTGCTGCTCCAGTCTCTTCGTAATTTGCTGATACACCGGGGCTCCCGCATGTTTGTCAGGCTTCCATTCCATCCTCCTACGCCTCCCCCCATGTCTTTGTGCCACTGCTTCGACAAATTGGCTTACTCCTCCTGCCGCCAATTGGCTCTACCGTTCCTGACTGTCCTCCACTAAGCTGGAAAAACAGTTCGCATTTTTTACAAGCAAAGGACGGGATACAGATGAAAGCAGGAGGTTCGCTGGGGAGAGCTGGCTGGATGCGGAATGTGGCGGGTGTGGGGGCTCGGGCAGTGATGGATGATGGCGAGTTGTTGAAAATGAGTGCGCTGGCGCAGTCGAGCGGTGACTCGATATGGAACAGTCGCCTGCCCGTACAACTGAGTGGCAAGTCGGCAGCGGACAGAGGTGTGCAGGGACAGTCAAACAGCGACACGATGCTACCAAGCACGAGCACATGCCCGCCATCCAAACCACCAATTCCAGGCAACAGCATGCCCCCCGAAAAAGCAGGCTTGCTCTACGGCTTGCTCGGAGTGTGCAGCTTCAGCTTGACCTTGCCCGCGACAAAAGTCGTCGTCACCACCCTGTCGCCCGTGTCAGCCGGCCTCGGCCGCGCACTCATTGCCGCGCTGCTCGCCGCCCTCGTTCTTTGGCTGAAACGCGTTCCGCTGCCAACCTGGGCACAGCTCAAGCAGCTAGTCCTCGTCTCGGCAGGGGTCGTCATCGGCTTTCCGTTTTTCTCCTCGTGGGCGATGGAGCGCGTCCCCGCCACCCACGGGGCGGTCATTATCGCCCTGCTGCCGCTTGCGACCGCAGGAGCCGCCGCCTTTTTTTCCGGAGAGCGCCCTGCGAAAATGTACTGGATCTCCAGCGGCGTCGCCTGCCTGACGATTATCGGCTACGCCGTCTTCTCCGGCTTCAGCGCCCTGCAATGGGCCGACCTCGCCCTGCTCGGCGCCGTCATCTCCGCTGCAGTCGGCTATGCAGTTGGCGGACAGCTTTCCAAAACAATGGGCGGCTGGCAAGTCATCAGTTGGTCGTTGCTCATCGCCTTTCCATTTCTCGTCGTGCCCATCGCCGGGCCGCTGCTTGAGCAATTGCAGCACGCCACCTGGACCGTTTGGGCAGGCTTCGGCTACATCAGCGTCGTCAGCATGTTCCTCGGCTTTTTTGCCTGGTACCACGGACTGGCGCTGGGCGGAGTTGCGCGAGTCAGCCAGACCCAGTACTTGCAGCCGTTTCTCTCAATCCTCGCCGCCTGGCTGCTCCTCTCCGAGCCGTTCACGCCGGGAGCCGTGCTGGCCGCCGTCATCGTCGTTTTCGCCGTTGCCAGAGGGAAAAATGCGTCCATACAGCAAAAGCAAAAAGCGCCGTCGACTAACGGCAAAACGGCGAATAACAAGTAGCTTCCGGTCAGACGGGGCGGGGCGCACAAGCAGCTCCTCGGCGAGAACCCGGGAAACAACGAAAAGCACCGTCCCGCTTTTGCAGGACGGTGCTCACGCGTCTTTTCGTTCAATTGGTCTGATCCAGCATGTTCCCCATATACCCCGGACGATAAACCGGGTCGCTCAACGCTTGCAAAACCTGGTCAGGCCGCGCGCTATGGTACTGCGGCAGCGCCCGCCACTCCTCCAGCGTCACCCAGCCAGCCCAGTCGATTTCCTCATCCTCCAGCCCACCGGGGATTGGCGTCGTCTCCTCGCCAACCAGTTTGGCCAGCACGGCAATCCCTACGGTGTGCTTTCCGTTGCCTTCCTGGTCAATCCGGTCATCCACCCACAGCAGACGCTCCATTTCGACGAGCAATCCCGTTTCTTCCCACACTTCTCTTCTCGTCGCATCTGGTATCGCTTCCAAATACTCCACGTTTCCGCCCGGCAAACTGTAAAAAATCCCTTTCTTGCTCTTTTCCCGGATCACCAAAATTTTGCCTTCATGCCAAACCACTACGGTCACTCTCAACCGAATCTCTTTCATCCCGCTCGCTCCCTTCTCAGATGGCAGGGGGACGCAATACATGCAGGGAATCGACACCAACGTCCGCAAACCGTTCCTGCAGTGCATCCAGTCCAAAGCTCTCTACATACCGGGCTTCCGATTCCGCAATCGCATGCAGCATCATAAACCGGATTACATCCGTACCGTTTGTATAATATTCAAAGCCGACTTCCTCAAAAAAGGCTGGAGTAAGAACCGCGTGATTCAGCACAGAGCCCTCCACAATAGCGTCGGCAAGCATAAACACATCTCCTGCCTGCACGCGCGTCCGCTCTTTTTCCCACTGACGAATCACCTGCGAAGCGATCGTTGCGAGGTGCGCAATCATTTCCTTTTGAAAGCGGTAGGAATACAGCATACATTCGCTCGCTCCCGTTTTGTGCAGCTCCAGCGTAACGTATGTCCACCATCCGCGCCTGCGCGACGCCGGATAGACGCCAATCAGCACATCCGCCTCTTCCGCCTGATACAGCTCTCCCCGGCTCCCCCAAAAACGCTCGCAATGTTGCATCAGTTGCCCTGTTACTAGCATATGTATATCCCCGCTTCAACAAGAAAAAAATGTGCGGTTCCCCAGGCGAAAACTTGGCTTCGCCAGTCTTTTTGCCCGGACCTCCGCAGTCTTTCTCCGTTGCCTTTATGTCGAGATGGATTTTTCTCAAGCGTGATCGCCCCAAAAAAGCATGCCCGTAAAAGTAAGCATACTTTGCGTGCGTGTCTTATTGGCGATGCAGCGTGTTCAACCATACTTATTTATTTTAGCACTGCCCCAAAGGAATGTACAAGCCAAGCGCTGGTGCTGCCCTCGGTCAAGCAAGTGTCTCCCGCAAAAAGACATGCTCACGGAGGGATGCCTTCCTCGGATGACCTGCTTTTTGGTTTGTCTTTAGATTCTTGTTTAGGTTCGCTTTTTTTGTTCGGTTTCTGGCCCTTTTCGACGCTTCCGAAGCGTTTTTCCCGGACTTTTTTCAACCAATTAGCAAACCATTCTCAAAATCCCTTCATTCTCCCATGAATTTTCTGATAGAATTTGAATAGTGTTTACCAAAACATATCAGACAAGCAGACAAGAAAAAGGGGTCGTCAACATAGTTACAGTAGAACAGAAGTGGAGAGAATTACTGGAGTTTTACGCTTTGACAGAGGCGGATTTGGATCTGTTAGCCAGTCAGAAGGGGTTTTTTCAGGCTCACTTGCACGAAATCGTGGACTGTTTTTACGAGGAGCTGGAGCGGCATTCGCACCTGCGGCAACTGATTCACGCCAATGCCGCGGTAGACAGATTGAAAAGCATGCAGTACGACTACATCGAAACATTGGCGAGCCATGTCATTGACGAAAGTTATATCGCCAGCCGTCAACGCATCGGCTCGACGCATGCCCGGATCGGTTTGTCTGCCTCCTGGTTTTTGGGAGGCTATTCTCTTTATTTGCGGCTATTTGCAGAACGGCTGCACGCCCTCCCCGATCCAGACGCCTTCTACCAGGCGCTGTCCAAAAGGGTGTTTTTCGACTCGGCTATCATTTTGGAGCAGTACATCGGCGAAACGATGCGCGAAAACGCCGCCTACCGCAACAACATGGAGCAAATGGCCGCCGAACTGGCAACGACTACCCAAGCCGCGCTGCAAATCTCCTCCGTCTTCGCCCAATCCGCCACCACGCTAGCGGAATACAATGAGGAAATCGTCCAATCGATGCGCGTGCTCAAGCAGCAAAACGAAGAAATCGAAAGCTTAAGCCGCTTCGTCTCCGACGTATCTGCCCAAACCAACCTGCTCGGCCTGAATGCCGCCATCGAAGCTGCCAGAGCCGGAGAGCACGGCCGCGGCTTCGGCGTCGTCGCCGACGAGGTGCGCAAGCTCGCCGACAAGTCCAACGCTTCTTCCAAAGAAATCAACCAATCGCTATCCAGCATCAATCAGCAACTGCATAAGATCGAGGAGCAAGTCACGCTTTTCTCCCAGTCCGCCGACCAACTGGATTCATCCTCGGAGCAATTATTATCAATTATTCAAACGCTGGATGAGCTGTGCAGCCGGTTGCAGGGCAGGGGGTAGTGTTGTTTCGATGGGAGAGCGCCAGGAGGGGGGCATAACGCGCCTTCTTCTTGGCGCTTTTTTTGGTAAGGGGCTGTCTTTGCGAAGGAAGTGGCAGCAACATACTCTCGCATATTCGGGGTTTTAAAGTCAGACTTTAAAACTCTGATCTCGGTGGGCAACAGTTGAAAAAAGGACCGTTTAGTTTTGCTTCCGCCATCTGTGGTCAAACGGTGGCGACTGTTTCACTGACAAGACAGCGATTCCGTTCCTCCTTGAAAAGCTATATTTTTCGATATTGAACCAAGTTTAAATTACTTAGTTTTACAGCTATTTTCTTCCCGCTAAATTGTTCCATTTCCTTTTTCCCAAAACCTAGCGTTATCAAGTCATCTGGCCCTATCCCAGTGCTATACTCCATGGCAAGTTCTTCGTTGTTTTGCACATCATAAAAGCGCGGCTTGATTAGAACACCCGAATAATTCAATTGGCCGTTGTCTTTGTGAATCACAGTAGAAGTGACAAACTTCCCTCCCTCTTTATTGTAATTCGAGCTGAATTTCAAATTTACATATGTCATTTGTCCATTATTTTTGACCTCGCTAACATAGATTTGAGTATTGTTAGCATCGTAAAAAATGAAGTCAATAGTTTTGCTTTCTCCTGCTTGGGGAACCCATGTTGGGTCGAAAATAAACTCAGTAGCGATGCTTTCTGATTGGCTTACAATCTTATATCCTCTCTCTGCAAAGATTTGTTCTTGTACAGTGTCTTGGGCGGGGATGTAGTTGAGCACTAACAAAAATACCAGCCCCGCGAATATCACAGTGATCCAGTAATGCGCGTTCTTTGCGTCCAAGCTTGTCACTTCCTTTAGTTTTCCTAACCTGTTTTTCCAGTTACACTATAATATAACTAATATTTGCGATTTCAGAAAAAAACAGCACGCTTAACAATCGTGCTGTTTTTGTATAATGAGCCTTTTGCAAAATTAGGTTTTCGTTTAAAAAATGAAGTTTAATGGTACGTAAAGTGGGAAATGCCACTTTTATAAGGTAAAGCCTAAAAGCAAGATGGGCATTCGGACAGAATTTTGCGATGCTGCTTTTTTCAAAAGAGTGCTTAGGCCGTTTTTTTGGATGGCTTGGCTTTCTTTCCTGCCAGAGCAGACACCAATAATACGATAGCATTCAAATACACATACGTTTTCACTTTTTGAATGCCACCGACATGTAGATCATTCGCTGTCAGGTTTTCCTTTAAACGGGCATTGCATCGCTCTACACTCGTCCGTTTGTGATACATCTTCTTCCAATTCTTTGTGTCCCGATGTGGCAAAGAAAATCTGCGGAGATCATCGTGGACGTTCACTTTTACGACCATTCCGTAGTTGGAGGAAGAGCACCAAGCTGAGCCGTGTGGGCACTCTACTTTTCCCATCACATGCGGGCAACGAAATTTGAGATGGGTTCCGTCAGCACCTGCGTACACCATTTCAAATCCCATGCTGCATCGAGGCGTTCCGTTTGACGTATAACCAGCAGGTGGCTCTTTCTCGTTTCGGAGGTTTAGAGGAATGATAGCCTGTGCCTTGTATTGATGAGCGATTTCGTAGTTCTTGAGATGATCGTATCCACCATCCATCACGTAATTCTTACACACTTCCTTGGCTTGGTTGTTCACTTGTGCCAGGAGAGGAGGAGCCATGTCTCCATCGTTGACGTGAGCAGGAGTGACTTCTAAAGCAACAGGCAATTCGCTGTCCGCGTCTACTGCCAGATGAATTTTGTAACCGAACCACGTGATTTTATTGCCAAAGGAGTCGAACTTGGCTCCCCAGGTGGCGTTTCCTGTTCCTTGGCAGCGAGATTTCGGTTGCTTTTTTTCATACGCATCAATCGCCGTGCTGTCGATGGCAATGGTCGTTCCTGTAATGATTCCCTCTTCACGGCATTGCATGACGAGGTCGTAAAACAGCTTCTCGGCAACGCTTTTCTGGACAATTTGAGCAAATACGCGACTAAACGTTGCAATGGATGGAACGGGTCGATCAATGGGAAACCCACACTGGTAACGAAAGCGTAAATCACTTGTG